>CAZBOE010000274.1:0-342 GCA_964493365.1 uncultured Tepidisphaeraceae bacterium
CTCGCCGATGCCGGGCGCCAGCACGTCCATCGCGGCCACCGTCCTGCCGTCGTCGTTGAGGCGCATGTAAAACGCCTTGATCTGCTTGGGGTAGTCGGTCACCACCACGGGCCGGCCGACATGCTCTTCGGTGAGGTAGCGCTCGTGTTCGCTCTGGAGGTCGGTCCCCCAGCTCACGGGGAACTCAAACTTCCTGCCGCATTTCTGCAGGATGTCGACCGCCTGCGTGTAGGTCATGCGCTCGAAGCTGGCATCGACGAACTTCTCGACCCGGGCGATGGCTTCCTTGTCGATCCGCTCGGCGAAGAACTTCATGTCGTCCTGCCGCTCTTCCAGCACGTG
>CAZBOE010000274.1:396-4453 GCA_964493365.1 uncultured Tepidisphaeraceae bacterium
CTCGGGCTCGACCATCCAGAACTCGGCCAGGTGACGCGTGGTGTTGCTGTTCTCGGCGCGGAAGGTGGGGCCGAAGGTGTAGACCTTGCTCAGCGCCAGGCAGTAGGTCTCGACGTTGAGCTGGCCGGACACGGTCAGCGACGCCTCCTTGCCGAAGAAATCCTGAGACCAGTCGACCTTGCCCTCGGGCGTCCGCGGCGGGTTGAGCGCGTCGAGCGTGCTGACGCGGAACATCGCGCCGGCGCCTTCGCAGTCGCTTGCGGTGATAATGGGCGTGTGGATCCAGCAGAAGCCGCGCTCGTGAAAGAAGCGGTTGACCGCCTGCGCCAGCGTGTTGCGGACGCGGGTGACGGCGCCGAACGTGTTGGTGCGCGGGCGGAGGTGGGCGACCTCGCGCAGGTACTCCATCGTGTGGGCCTTGGGCGAGATCGGATAGGTGTCGGGGTCGTCGACCATGCCGTAGACGTGCACTGCGTCGGCCTGGATCTCAAAAGCCTGGCCCTTTCCCTGGCTTTTGACCAGCTTGCCGGTGATCGCCACCGAGCAGCCGGCGGTCAGGTGCATGACCTGGTCCTTGTAGTTGGCCAGTTCGCCCGGCGCCACCGCCTGGATGTTGTCGAAGCATGAGCCGTCGTTCAGGGCGATGAAGCTGAAGCCGCCCTTGCTGTCGCGCCGTGTGCGCACCCAGCCTCGGACGGTCACGTGGCTGTTCTCACCGGGGTGGCCGCTCAGGGCCTGCTTCACCGAAACAAGAGTCGCTGACATGGTCGATGCTTTCCTGGGGTAAGGGATTGTCCGACACCGCCCCGCTCTGGTGAACGGGGCGAACCGCAGAGCCTATCACCCCGCCGTCAGGCTGGCCAAGGGCCCGGCTATTCAACGCGTCATCGGTTGGATAGACTGCCCGCCCGCGCGAACGCTATGACCAACGTTGACGACCTGATCGAGCTGGTTCTGGGGCTGCTGCTCGCCGTGGCGGCGCTGGCCCATCTCGCCAACCGCATCCGCATTGCCTACCCGATTCTGCTCGTCGTGGCCGGCGTGGTCATCGCCGCGTTGCCCGGGCTTCCCAAGGTCGAGCTCGACCCGGCCGTCGTCTTCCTGGTCTTCCTGCCCCCCATTCTTTACCAGGCGGCGCTGCAGACGACCTGGCGTGATTTTGTCGCCAACATCCGCCCGATCTCGCTGCTGGCGGTCGGGCTGGTGCTGTTTTCGACCGTTGCGATCGCGCTGGTGATCAAGTGGCTGGTGCCGGCCATGCCGTGGGGGGCGGCATTCGTGCTCGGGGCGATCGTGTCGCCGCCCGACGCCGCCAGCGCTGCCGCGATCGCCCGGGGCCTGAGTGTTCCAAAGCGGATCGTCACGATTCTTGAGGGCGAGTCGCTGGTCAACGACGCCAGCGCGCTGGTGCTCTACAAGTTTGCCATCGCCGCCACGCTCGCGGGCACGTTCAGCGCCGCTTCGCCGGGCGACTATGCCGACGCGGTGGTGAGCTTCCTGTTCGTCGCGGTCTTCGGTATCGCGGTCGGCGTGATTGTCGGCGGGTCGATGGCGTGGGTGCGGTCCAAGATCGACGACCCGACCGTCGAAGGGCTCATCCACCTGCTCGTGCCTTACATGGCGTTTATCCCCTGCGAGCATCTGGGCGTGTCGGGGGTGTTGTCGGCGGTGGCAGCCGGCATCGTCATGAACCGCCTCGAGCCCAGCATCATCTCCTATCGCGCCAGGCTGCGGTCGTATGGGGTGTGGGATCTGCTGATCTTCCTGCTCAACGGGCTCATTTTCATCCTCATCGGCCTGCAGCTGAGCGATGTCGTGACCCGCCTTCAAAACCCCGACAGCGATCTGGGCGCCGTATCGATCTCGCGGCTCTATTGGTGGGCGCTGGCGGTCAGCCTGACGGCCATCGTGTCACGCATCATCTGGGTTTATCCGATGGCATACCTGTCGAAGTTTCTGCCCTATGCCAACCACGCCGAGCCGCCCCCGCCGCTCAAGCATGTGACCGTCGTCGCATGGACCGGCATGCGCGGCATTGTCTCGCTCGCGGCGGCGCTGGCCCTGCCGGTCGCCGCAGAGGGCAAGACCGAGTTTCCGTTTCGCGATCTGATCATCTTCCTGACCTTTGCGGTCATCCTGGCGACGCTCGTGCTGCAGGGGCTCACCCTGCCGGCCCTGATCCGGTTGCTGCGCCTCTCGGATGACAACGGCGTCGACGCAAACCGCGAAGAGCGCGAGGCGCGCATCGAGGCGGCCCATGCCGCACTGTCGCGTCTCGAAGTGCTGGCGTTCGACGGCACGATCAACCCCGATCTCATCGCCCGCATCCGCGCCCCCTACGACCAGCGCATCCAGCGCCTGGGCGGCCAGCCGCACGAGAGCATCCTCATGCCCGGCATCGACCCGATCGACCCCGACGGGATCGCCGGACGGATCCGCCGCGAGGCGCTGATCGCCGAGCGGCGAATGGTGACCTTCCTGCGCGACCAAAACGTGATCGGCGACGAAGTGCTGCGCAAGCTGATCCGCGAGATCGACCTGGAAGAGGCGAAGCTTGGTGACTGAGTAGCACGCGGCGTCAGAGCAGCACGACCCGGCCGACCGCGTCCCGCCCAGGCGTGGTTTCCCATCCAGTCGATGCGGATCGCCCAGACGTCATCGCCCGCCCAAAGCCCGTTGCCCGCACCAGGCTCACCGCCCGCTTCAAGCTCGTTACCCACGCCGGCATCACAACCTGCAATCGCCCCGCTGCCCGCCCCGACACCGCGGCCCCGGGCAGGTGGGGTGTTGGCCGATCTGACGCGTCGGGCAAGATTCTGAGCTTTGAACTGAGAATTCACCCCATCCTCGCAGGGTGCGTGATCCGGCCGACAATCGGGCGCACATCCACACTCGCTACTCTTGCGTATTGAAGTCTGATAAGCCTCTGCCTCGCCGTGGTTTGCCGGCTCAAACACGGCATAAACCGAAAAGGCTGCCTGATCTTCCATATTGTTATC
Organism: uncultured Tepidisphaeraceae bacterium; assembly: GCA_964493365.1. Taxonomy (GTDB): domain Bacteria; phylum Planctomycetota; class Phycisphaerae; order Tepidisphaerales; family Tepidisphaeraceae; genus CAZBOE01. The sequence goes on from CAZBOE010000274.1 coordinate 3,396, forward strand.
GGACGCGATTATGGGGCTTCATGCATGTCAGGATTCCGTGTGCTTTGGTTCAAGGGCGTGTTATGTTGATTGAGGCCGGAGTGCTGTTCGCCCCCGCGGTTGTAAGCGGAAGTCGCAGCACCCGCTGCCCTGTCCGACCCACACGGACGGCGCGCTTCGCCGAATAGACCCTTCGCACCGCCTGGGGTCACTCAGGTGCTTCGCAGAGGAGTCTGGAGGAGTCGTATGATCCGCAGGTTGTTGGTTGATGCTCGCGCGATCGCGCTGGCGGGGCTGGCCGCCCTGCTGACGTCGGGCGCGCCGTCTCATGCCAAAGTCATCACCGACTTCGGCCAGCTCACCAGTGTCGAGCTGACCACCGTTTCGTTCACCGAGCTCTCCGGGCAGGACAACCAGGTGTTCGGCGGCGGGCTGGGTCAGCCCTATGCGTCGCTGGGCCTCAAGCTGCCCTCGCAGCGCGTTCTCGATGACGTCAACGTCGGCGGTTTCTCCGGCGGCACCGCCGTCGGATCGACCAACATCTCACCCGTCAATTTCGCCAGCTATCAGTCGCTGGTCTTCGCCTTCCCGCAAAAGGCGGTCGGCTTCACCGTTCGTTCAGACAAAGCGCTCAAGATCGTGGTGCAGGCGCTGGACAGTGGGGGCGAGGTCGTCGAACAGGCCGAACTCCCGCCCGCCGTCGGGGCGCAGTACGTCGGCTTTCTCTTCGATGCGCCGGTGATCAGCTCGATCCGCGTGATCGCCCCGCATGCCAGCATGAACGACGCGCTCTCCGCGCCGACGATCATCGACGACCTGTCGTTTACCTCGCTGGCGACCAGCGAAACCAGCAACCTGCTGGGATTGGCAGAAGTCGACAACGGCCTGGGCCTTCCCTATGGCATCGCCATCGGCGCCACCTCGGGCATGCCGATGACCTATGGCTTTGGCGTCGGCGGCAGCGGCAGGAGCGGCGGAGGCGGCAGCCCGTCGAGAAGCCCGCTCGCCGTGTCGAGCGCGCTGATCCCGCCGGGCCCGGACGACGACGGCGACGACATCGACCCGCCGCCCACCCCGAT
>CAZBOE010000275.1:0-4410 GCA_964493365.1 uncultured Tepidisphaeraceae bacterium
GCTGGCCCTGCCCACGCTGATACGCCTGGCGCGCCGCGGACATGAGGTGGTCGTAATCCATCGCCCGCGCGATTCTACCGACGCAAGACGCCCCGGCCCATTGCGAGCCGGGGCGTTTCCCTCTACGTGTCTTGCGCCAATCTCCTGCGCCGGCGTCTCAGCCAGCGTCCTGCGCGGCGTCATGCGCTGGTGCGCGATGCCGACGCCGCGGCTCGGCAAGCCGGGGCAGACCGATCAGGCCCGCCCGCCCCGCCAAACCGCACGCAGGCAATCGGCTTACTTGATGAACAGCATCTCGCGATACGTCGGCAGCGGCCACAGGTCGTCGGCCACCATCGTCTCCAGCTTGTCGCCCGCACCGCGCAGCGCGACCATCGCCGGGATGACCGCTTCCTTGATGTGCTTGGCGTGATCGTACGGCCCGCCGTCGGCGTGGTGACCCACCGCCTTCTCCAGCGCGTTGATGCCACGGGTGAAGTCGTTGATCGTGCTCACCAGCGTCGAGAAGTTCTCCACGCCCGCAGGCACGCTCGCGCCGGCGCTCTTCGCCGCCGCGATCGACTCGCCCACTTCCTTCTGATAACGCAGCGCCGCCGGAAGAATCTGGCTCTTGGCCATCATCAGCATCGTGTTGGCCTCGATCGTCACCGTCTTGACATAGGCCTCCGACAGGATGTTGAACCGGCTCTGCAGTTCCTTCTCGCTGTAGACCTTGTACTTGGTGAACAGCTCGATCGTGTCCTTGCGGGTCACCACCGGCAGCACGTCGACCGTCGTCTTGAGGTTGGGCAGCCCGCGACGCTCCGCCTCGGCATGCCACTCTTCGCTGTAGCCGTTGCCGTTGAACAGAACCTTCTTGCTCTCCTTGAGGATGCCCGGCAGCAGGTCGGCCACCGCCTTCTGAAGGTCCTTGCCGCCCTTCACGTCCGCCTCGAGCTTGCTCGCCACGAAGTCGATCGACTCGGCCCCGAGCGTGTCGCGCGCCGTGTTGGGCCCCGCGATGTTCTGGCTCGAGCCCACCGCGCGGAACTCAAACTTGTTGCCCGTGAACGCGAACGGCGACGTGCGGTTGCGGTCGCCCGCCTCGCGGGGCAGCTTCGGCAGCACCGAAACGATATCCATGAACCCGCCCTGCTTGCTGCTCTTGGCGGCGCCCTTCTCCAGCTGGTCGATCACGTCCTGAAGCTGATCGCCCAGGAAGATCGAGATGATCGCCGGCGGCGCCTCGTTGGCGCCAAGGCGATGGTCGTTGGCCGCCGACGCGATCGACAGCCGCAGGATCTCGCTGTACTTCGCCACCGCGCGGATCACCGCCGTGCAGAAGACCAGGAACTGCGTGTTGTCGTGCGGGTTGTCGCTCGGATTGAGCAGGTTCTCGCCCGTGTCCGTCGACATCGACCAGTTGTTGTGCTTGCCCGAGCCGTTGATGCCCGCAAACGGCTTCTCGTGCAGCAGGCACGCCAGGCCGTAATGGTCCGCCGTCCGGCGCAGCACTTCCATGATCAGGTTCTGGTGGTCGGTCGCCAGGTTGCTGTTCTCGAAGATCGGGGCGATCTCGTACTGGCTGGGCGCCACTTCGTTGTGCCGCGTCTTCACCGGCACGCCCAGCTTGAACAGCTCCGCCTCCACCTCCGCCATGCACGCCAGCACGCGCTCGGGAATCGAGCCGAAATACTGGTCTTCCATCTCCTGGCCCTTGGGCGGCGGCGCGCCAAACAGCGTGCGGCCGCAGTGCAGCAGGTCGGGGCGCTGATAATAAAACGTCTTGTCGATCAGGAAGTATTCCTGCTCGGGCCCGACGGTGGTGAAAACCTTCACCGCGTCCTTGTTGCCGAACAGGCGCACGATCCGCAGCGCCTGCGTGCTCAGCGCCTCCATCGAGCGGAGCAGCGGGGTCTTCTTGTCCAGCGCCTCGCCCGTCCAGCTCACAAACGCCGTCGGAATCACCAGCGTCGCGCCGTTCGGGTTCTCCATGATGTACGCCGGGCTCGTCGGGTCCCATGCGGTGTACCCGCGCGCCTCGAACGTCGCACGCAGCCCGCCCGACGGGAACGACGACGCGTCGGGCTCGCCCTTGCTCAGTTCCTTGCCCGAAAACTCCGCGATCGCCCGGCCGTTGTCCGTCGGCGCCAGGAAGCTGTCATGCTTCTCGGCGGTGATCCCCGTCATCGGCTGGAACAGGTGCGTGTAGTGGGTCGCACCCTTCTCCATCGCCCAGTCCTTCATCGCCGCCGCAACCGCGTCGGCAATCGTCGGGTCCAGCGGCTCGCCCAGCTTGATCGTCTTCTGAAGCGCCTTGAAGACCTGCTTGGGCAGGCGCTGACGCTGCTCGTCTTCGTTGAAGACGTTGGTGCCGTAAATCTCCTTCAGGTGAACCTTCTTGAAATCCACCCGGTTGAGCTGGTGTTTGGCAGTGGCGATCCCGGCAATGGCCTCATAGCGCACGTTCGTACCCATGGCGTGATGTCTCCTAAGCAAGACCCGCGTCGGCAAAAAGGCGTGAAGTTGACTTCAGGGGCGGTTGATCTGCACGCGAAGTCCTGGTTCAGGGGACATCGCGCAGCGGGCGAGTATTGTGGGAACCCCCACGCCAAGCGTCAAGTGAACTCGATAGGAAACTCATCCGTCACACCCCCGCCCACGCCACCCGCCAGACCCGGCCCCTTTCAACCGCCCGTTGATCCCACCTGGCAATCCCACCCAGCGATAGCGCCCGTCGATGCCGCTGCCTTCGAAATCACCCGTTGATCCCACCCGTCAACGCCACCCGGCAATCCCATCCACTAATACCGCCAGCCCGACCCCCATCGCCCCCACGCTCCCCGCATTCCCCAAAGACCCGCCGGTACACCCCACACCCACCACCGCCGGCCAACCAGCCCGCCGCGAAACGCAACAGCCCGCCAAGACTCTTAGCCGATTCTTAACGTCGCTCGCGACTTCCTGCTGCCGATACTCACGCCATGGGGACACCCGCCGGGCGGGAACACGCAAGCTCAGCGGCACCGCGGTCCTGTTATCGCATCTGTGCGGCCGTTCCGTTGGCAGGCAGATATTGCCGCGCGCAGAGCGCGCTAAACTTGGCTCATAACGCTTGTCATTCACGAGGGTTGGTCTACATTGCATTGCTGGCCCGGTCGAGACCCGACAGGGCCGCATCTCGGAGCGGCGGGCGGCGTAGGACGGTGTCTTGCCGAATCAACATCGGCAGGAGCAGCCAGAGAAACAGGGCCGCGATGTCGAATCAACTGATCAGCGACTCAGCCATCGCCCCGCCAACGCAAGCGGCGATCCACGAGTCGAGGCAAGCTCGCAAGCGTCGCCCGGAGCGGCGCCGGAGGCAGCGAACGTGTCGCTGACCTCAGGGCCCAAGTGTCGATGCACCCGAGTGTCGATGCACCCGAGTGTCGTTGTACACCGGGGTCGGCAAAGCTTGAGTGTGTTCCGCCAGGATGTTTGTTGTCCCGGAGCGTTGTAAGTACCGGGGCGCTGTTAGTACCGGGATGCTGTTAGCACCGGAGTGTTGTCAGTACCGGGACGTTGCTTTGCCAGGGCGTTGCGTCGCCCGAGACCAAAGACGTCCGCCGGGTGTCGCCAAAGTCGGCAGAATTGGAAGTCGGTCGGAATAGTGGTTGAACTATCGTGACGTTGTTGATCGAGCCATTCTCGCAGTCGCACGCCTCCGCCAGCGGCGCCGCGCCCGCTCGACCGGTCGATGCCGGTCGACCGGCCGATCCGACGCGCCCCGACGCCACCCGTTACGATACAACCCGCGCCGACGCCACCCGCGCCGCCTACACCGGACTAAGCCATTCGGGGTCGGGCCATTCCGGGTCGGGTGACTCCGGGCCAGGACATTCCGGGCCGGGCCACACCCGCCCCACCCCCTCGAGCGATCCCGCCCTCGCGCCCGGGGAGCCCGTCATTGTCGCCGACGACGTCAACGTCTATTACGGCGCCACCCACGCCATCAAGGGCGTGTCGATGTCGATCCAGCCCAACACCGTCGTCGCCATGATCGGGCCCAGCGGCTGTGGCAAGAGCACCTTCCTCCGCTCGATCAACCGCCTCAACGACATGATCCCCGGCTGCCGTGTCACCGGCGAGATCCGCATCGACGGCCACAACATCTACGCACCCGCCACCGACCTGGTCGCCCTGCGACGCCACGTCGGGCTGGTCTTCCAGAAGCCCAACCCCTTCCCCAAGAGCATCTACGACAACGTCGCCTACGGCCCGCGCCTGCACATGCGCATGAGCCGCAACGAGACCGACGAGGTGGTCGAGACCAGCCTCAAGAGCGCCGCCCTCTGGGAGGAGGTCAAGGACCGGCTCAAGGACAACGCCCTGGGCCTCTCCGGCGGGCAGCAGCAACGCCTCTGCATCGCCCGGGCCATCGCCATGCAGCCC
>CAZBOE010000276.1:0-4407 GCA_964493365.1 uncultured Tepidisphaeraceae bacterium
GCTGTGGCTGCGGGGGTCAGGCCTGTGGTGTCAGGAGGGGAGCGACGGCGGGAAATCGCCCGCGGAACGCCGGGTTGGCGTGGAGCCGGCCGACGAGTTCGATCGGGGCGGCGACGTCGGGCGGGTCTTTGAGCTGGCGGAGCAGTTCGTCGACGCAGCCCTGTGCCAGGTCGGCCAGATCCTGATCGGCGGTGATCACCGGCACCGGCAGCAGCTCGGACATCGGCAGGCTGTCGAACGTGCCCAGGATGGGCGGCGTGAGCCCCGCGAGCAGCAGGCCCTGCCCCAGCACGTTGTTGGTCGCGACGGCGGCGTCATACGAAGCGGCGTCGAGCCGGGCGAATGCCTCGCCCGCGGCCAGCCCCGTCTCGCGCGTGGCCGGTCCCCGATGACGGGCGACGACCGTGAAGCGGCTCTCGATGGCTTCGGTGCGGATGCGGTGGGTGACGACATGCTCCGGCCCGGCCGCGAGCACCACGCGGCGGACGCCCGCCGCTTCGAGCGCGCCGGCGAGCATGCCGGCGAGTTGCCTGCTGTCGGTGCTCACCGACGCCTCGACGCCCGCGATCGGGCGGTCGAGCACGACGATCGGCAGCCGCGGGGGCACATGCTGGTGAAGCGTTTCGCTGTCGCGCAGCAGCGGCACGACGATCAGGCCGTCGATGCCGCGCGGGACCAACAGCCTGAGGTATTCGGCTTCGCGCTGGGGGTCTTCGCCGCTGTTGCAGAGCATGAGCCCATAGCCGCGCTGGTGGAGCAGCTTCTCGATCATGCTGGCGAGCTGCCCGAACCACGGGTTGGCGATATCGGAGACGATCAGGGCGACGGTGTTGGTGCGGCGGGTGCGGAGCGATCGGGCGACGAGGTTGGGGCGATAGCCCATCGTCCGGGCGGTGTCGATCACGCGCTGCCGCGTTTCGGCCGAGATGCGCCCCGACGCGGGCGACCCGGAGAGCACGCGACTCACGGTGCTGATGCTCGTGTGTGTCGCACGGGCAATGTCGCTGAGGGTCGGATTGGCCACGGTCAAAGTGTAAAGACTTTGGGTATGGGGAGGAAATGGATGAGTGACGCGTCGACACGTGACGCATTGGCACGTGACGAATTGACTGCGGCGGTGGTGCCCGGGCGTGCGGGGAATGGGCCGCGGCCGTCAATTCGTCATCCCATCAATTCGTCACTTCTCTTCACTTGTCTTTCAGGGCGCGGTGGGCGGTTTCGAGTTGGGCGACGAAGGCGGGGCCTTCGGGCATAGTGGCGAGTGCGGCGAGGATGGTGTGCCAGGTGGATTCGACGGCCGGGTCGGCCTCGGCGCCGGCGAGGAGGTGACAAAGGCTGATATAGCCGCGCTGGAGCATGGCTTCGCTGCCGCGCGAGAGGCGGGCGGCTTCTTCGAAGGCGATGCGGGCCGCGGTGCAGTCGAAGGTCGCGAGGTGGAATGCGCCGACGAGCCACCACGCGCGGGCCATGGCGATGCGGTCGCGGCGCAGGGCCTTGGCGACTTCCAGGTTCAGCGCGGCGCAGGCCCGCCCGAGGGCGAGGTGGTCGGGCGTGAGGGCGATGCCCGGTTCGTCCCATCCGGGCCAGAGAAAGCTGCCGACGTCGTAGAGAACGGGCTTGGCCGCTGCCAGGATATCGATGCACAGCGGCTGGCGTCGCAGCAGTTCGGCGGTCAGCGGCTGCACGCCGCGGGCGATGACGCAGACCGCGGCCACGTCATGGTTTTTCCAGTAGGCGTTGCGCAGCGATTCGTGGAGCGCCGCCAGGCAGTCGATCGGGTCATCGGTGCCGCGGAGAAGGCGGCCGACCCCCGCGGCGTCGTGTGCGGCGATAAGCGAAGCGACCTGCGCCGCGGCGGGCCGGGCGGTCGGGTCGGGGTGAGCGGTTGTGTCGCCTGCGGTGCCCATGGCGGAGAGCCCCAGTCGGCATGCCACAGGGCATGTCCGGCGGCCAGCGACGAGGCGGGTGCGGCAGGCGGGCCACTGATCGAGCCGTCAATCAGTAGCCTGGCCGAAAGCGACGGCCGTCGAGGGCTTCGTCGCGATCGGGGCCGGCGGCGGCTTCGGGCGTAAAGGGGGCCGCATAAAAGGCGCGACGCTCTGCGGCGTTGGCGCCGAGCTTGTTGGGGCGATAACCGGTCTCGAGCTTGTCCGAACAGCCCGAGCCCACAACGCCCAGCGTCAGCGCGCCGGCAGTCAGAGCCAGAGACAACACCCGTCCATTCTTGGCCATGGTCAGATGATAACCGCGTCGCTCGCGCGTGTCACAAGCGGCAGGCGAATCGCGGGCCCCTTGCAGATCGGCCCGTTTCGGCGGCAGCGGGCGGCCCGTTGAGGCCCGGCGGCGGCGCTACCACTCCGGCACGGCGACTCCATATGATTCCGGGCTTGGCTAAGGTCGACCCCCATTCCGCGGATGATCAACTGACCGAGTCGCCCGAATCCGACGGCGTCGAGGCGGAGTCGGAGGTGGTGCATTTCCGCTGGCGGATCGGCAAGAACCTGACCCGCCGACTCGACCAATACCTGGTCGACCGGGTGGGCTATCTGTCGCGTGCCGGCGTGCAGCGGGTGATCGGCGAGGGGCTGGTGAAGGTCAACGGCCGGGTCGCCAAGGCCAGCTATCACCCGCGCGAGGGCGACGAAGTCGAGATGGTCGCCCCGCCCGAGCCGGTGAACGAGCTGGTTCCCGAGCCGATCCCGCTCGACATTGTGTATGAGGACGAGCATTTCCTGGCGCTCAACAAGCAGGCCGACCTGATCGTCCATCCCGCGCGCGGGCGGTGGAGCGGCACGCTGGTCAACGGGCTGGTCTATTACGGCAACAAGGGGGGCGCGACGTGGTCGCAGATCGGGGGCAACTGGCGTCCGGGGATTCTCCACCGGCTCGATCGCAACACCACCGGCATCATGCTGGTGGCCAAGTCGGACGAAGCCCACTGGCGGCTGGCGCGGCAGTTTGAGAACCGGACGATTCAGAAAACCTATGTCGCGGTGTGTCACGGCATTCCGGAATTGCGGAACGACGTGATCGACAAACCCATCGGCCACGACCGGTATGTGCGGGAAAAGATGGCGATCCGCAAGCTCGAGTCGGGCGGGAAGGAGGCGGTGACGCTGTATGAGGTCAAGGGCGAGTTTGAGTCGTCGGCGGGGGTGGTGCTGGAGGAGAGCCGGTTCGTCGCCGACCACAAGAACCCCCCGGTGAGGCAGAGCTACTGCCTGGTCAAGCTTTCACCTAAAACCGGTCGCACGCATCAGTTGCGCGTTCACATGAGCTCGATCGGACACCCGATGGTGGGTGACACGATCTATGGCGGGCGGATCTTTACCGCCCAGGCCGAGGCGCCCGGTGCGGCGGGCGTTTTCCGGTTTGAGCGACAGGCGCTGCACGCGTATGAGATCAGCTTTGTGCACCCGGTGACGCTCAAGACCATGACCCTGCGGGCGCCGCTGCCTGATGACATGCGCCGGCTTTTGACGATTGTTTCGGGCGGCAGGGCTAACCCGGAATCATTCGGCGTCGTATAATGTTTTGCGGACTCGAACGTTGTAACCCGGCCGCGGCACACTGCGGTCGCCGCCACAAGGACACGACATGATGGACACGCTGACACAATCGTTGACCTCGACGCTGGCGCTGGGGATGCCGGGCACGTTTGAGTGGGTCATCATCGGGCTGATCGGCCTGCTGCTTTTCGGAAGCCGCCTGCCCGAGGTGGGCAAGAGCATCGCCGGAATGATCGTCGGCTTTAAGAAGGGCATGCGCGAGGTCGAAGACGAAATCAGCAAGCCCAAGCCGGCAGACAAGGAATAACCCACAACGAGCCCCTGCGGCCGGGGATGGATCAGGCCGACCCGGCGTGCTTCTGATCGGTGGCGGTTCTTGTCGCTTGCCCATCCGAGACGGGTCAACCCGCACGGCCATCGCTTCACGCCGCGCGCATGGCCATCGCGTCGCGCGAGGCGGGTTTGATCGGATCGTGTTGCCCCGGGTGTGTGCGGCGCTGCGAGTCATCGGCGGGGGTGGCGCGCTAATCCTGCTCATCTGTCGGTACCGCGCCTGTGTCTTCATACCGTGATCGCCGGCCAGACAATGGCACCGCACACCCATGCCGGCTCAACCTGCAAAACCTGATTCGCGCCGCGATGCCATCGAGCCGGGCGACCGGGCGGCCGCGTTTGTTGGTGCGGTGCACCGTCGGTGGGTGACGGCCCGGCTGGCCGAGTCGATGGGACGAGCGCTGGCGTGGGGCGCGGCGGCCGGCGGCGCGATGGTGGCGGCGCTGACGACGGCGCGATGGGCGGGCGTTCCCGTGTCGTCGGGCGTGGGCGTCGAAGCCGGGGCACAGGTGGGGCTGGTGTTGATGTTGCTGGGCGTGTGCGGCTCGGCGGGGGTTGTGGCGGG
>CAZBOE010000277.1:0-4373 GCA_964493365.1 uncultured Tepidisphaeraceae bacterium
ATCGTCCGCGGCCACCCCGTGAGCGAATCCAGCCCCGCGTTCGCCTCGGCCGTTCGAGTGGAGATGGGCGGCGCGCTTTGCACCGGGGGTTGCAGCCTGGGCGCGGGCGGCTCTGTGCGCCAGGGTTCGGCCTTCACGGGTGCGGGCTTGTGAATCTCGAAAGCGGCGGGTCCCACGCTCTTGAGCATTTCTTCGATGGCGCGCTTGCCGTAAATCGTGACCGATCCCAACGCGCGGTTGCCGACGGTCGCCTCGAAGACCAGGCACACGAAATGGTGCAGCCCCAGCGAGAGGCCGTAAATGTCGAACTGGTCGCCATCCCAGAAGTACATGCCCCACGGCTCGCCGCCGACGAGATCGGCGATGTGCACCATCGCGGCGAAACTGGGGGCCAGCACGCTCGTCAGTTTCTCGCGGTCCAGGTAGCCCACCGCGCCCAGTTCGAGGAGCAACTGGCCGTTGCGGTCCATCAGCACGAGCGCCATCGCGCCCACGTCGGTCAGCAGGGCGCTCAAGATGCCGCGCAGCTCCTCCAGGTCGATGTCGGGGACCGGGCCGAGGTCTTCCACCGGCGCGGCAGCCGGCGGCGCTTCCTCAACCTCTTCGCCGAGCGCCGCCCGCAGCGCCCTGGAGAGGCGGTCCGCCGCCAGCGGCTTGACCAGCACGGTATACAACGCCTGGCTGAGCGCGTCGTCGTCGGGCACGGGGTCGTCGATGTCGGCGATCACGATGACACTCATCCCCGGCGCTTCATCGGCGGCGATGCGCGCCAGATCGAGGCCGTTCATGTCGGGTAACTTGTAGCTGGCGACCATGAGGTCGTGCGGCGCACGCTGCATTTCGAGCACGGCGTCTTCGCTGGACGGCACTTCGGTCACGACGGCCCGGAGATCGAGCAGCGCGAGCGTGGCCTGCACCGCCGGGCCGATCTCGTGACGGTGATCCACCACCATGATGCGCGGTAGAGGAGCCATGCGCTTGCACCTACCTGGGATTAACGAATACCCAATGCATTTATTATACTCGAAAACCCCCGCAGGCCTAGTTGATTATCGGGTCTGGGTAAAGTACAATCCCTGCCGCGCTCCAGACGTGGCGCTGTGCCGCGTCGCCGCGACGCGCTCACGGCGGCGTCCGGCGCGCTTCGACCGGCTTCCACAGAGCGAGATAGACCCATGCCCAAGAAGACCCCCTCTGAGCCGCCTGAGACCACCGACTCCATGCGCGCCGGCGAGACGCCGCTGCTCGACTTCGTGCCGCTGGGCAACGTGCGGTCGTACCAGATCGACGGCGCGACGGCGACGTTTCGCTGCGCCAACGGGCAGTTGCAGCTCACCGCGCTGGCCGAGAACTGTTATCGCGTCTGGGCCACGCGCGAGGCGGCCTTCCCGGAATTGTTTTCCTATGCGGTCGCCAAAGAGGACCATGCCTGGCCGCGCCCGCCGCTCACCGCGCACGAGGAGCGGGATCGCGTGGTCGTCCGCGCGGGCGGGCACGTCTGTTACGTCGCCAGGACCGACGCGGGCCTCGCCTTCGCGGCGGCGGACGGGCGCGTGATCTGCGCCGACGAATTCGCCAGCATGACGTGGCAGGACAAGGCGCTCTGGCTGCACAAGCGGCTCGCGCCCGACGAGGCGATTTACGGCCTCGGCGAGCGCGCGTTCCCCCTGAACCTGCGCGGGCGTCGGTATACGCTGTGGAATCAGGACCCGGCAGTTTACGAACCCGGCGAAGACCCGATCAACCTGTGCATTCCCTTCTACATAGCCGTGCGCGACGACGGCCATGCCTACGGCCTGTTCTTCGACAGCCCCTATCGCGGCGCGGTGGACGTGGGCGCAGAACAGATCGAGCGGCTGACGTTCCATATGGAAGGCGGCGACCTGCGGTATTACCTGTTCACCGGGCCGAGCGTCGCCGAGGTGCTGGCGCGCTTCACCGAACTGACCGGGCGGATGCCGATGCCGCCGCTGTGGGCGTTGGGCTATCACCAGTGCCGGTGGAGTTATTACCCTGAGGCGAAAGTGCGCGAGATCGCCGCCGGGTTCCGCCAGCGGCGCATCCCGTGCGACGCGATCTACCTCGACATCGACTACATGGACGGCTTCCGCTGCTTCACGTGGGACCGCGAGCGCTTCCCGGACTTCCCCGGCCTGATCCGCGACCTGCGCGCCGACGGCTTTCACACGGTCGTCATCATTGACCCCGGCATCAAGGTGGACCCGAATTACGCGGTGTACCGGAGCGGCATCTTGCAGGATGTCTTTCTGAAAGGCCCCGACGGCAAGCCCTACACGGGGATCGTGTGGCCGGGCGACTGCCACTTCCCCGACTTCAGCAGCCCCAGGGTGCGCGCGTGGTGGGGCGACCTGTACAGCGGGTTGGTCGATGTCGGCGTGGCGGGCTTCTGGAACGACATGAACGAGCCGGCGTTGTTCCCCGGCAGCGGCGACTTCAGTCACGGCGCGAACACGTTGCCCGACGACGTTCTCCACGACTGGGACGGGCGCGGGGAGACGCACCTGGCGGCCCACAACGTCTACGGGATGCTGATGGTCCGCGCGACGCGCGAGGGCCTGGAGCGGCTGCGCCCCGGCGTGCGCCCCTTCGTGATGACCCGCGCCGGGCACGCCGGCGTGCAGCGCTACGCCAGCTCGTGGACCGCCGACAACCAGTCCACCTGGGAGCAGTTGCGACTGAGCATCAGCATGTGCCTGAACCTGGGGCTGTCGGGGCTGTCGTTCACCGGGCCGGACATCGGCGGGTTTGCCGGCGCGCCGACCGGGGAACTGGTCACCCGCTGGGTACAACTGGGCGCGTGCCTGCCCTTCTTCAGGATGCACACGGCGACGGGGACGCCCGATCAGGAGCCGTGGAGCTACGGCCAGCCTTACGAGGACATCAACCGGCGCTACATCGAGTTGCGATACCGGCTCCTGCCCTACATCTACACCGCCTTTGCCGAGTGTGCGCGCAGCGGCGCGCCCATCGTCCAGCCGATGGTGATGCACGGCAGCGCCGTCCGCTTCAAGGATGTTGACGACCAGTTCATGCTCGGCCCGAACCTGCTGGTCGCGCCCGTCGTCGAGCCGGGCGTCGAGGCGCGGGCGGTGCTGCTGCCGAAGGGACTCTGGTACAACTTCTGGACCGGGAAACGCCTCGACGGGGGCAGCGGCGGGGTCGCCGTCACGGTCCCCGCGCCGCTCGACACCCTGCCGCTGTTCGTGCGCGCCGGGGCGGTGCTCCCGCTCTGGCCGGTGATGCAGTACACGGGGGAGCGCCCGGTAGACACGCTGACTCTGCGCGTGTACATGGGCCAGGGCCGGTCGGCCCTCTATGAGGACAAAGGCGACGGGCCGACCGCGCCCGACGGCTGGTCCACGTTCGACGTGTGGCTGAACATGGACGAGAAGACCTTCGTGGTGAACTGGGAACGCGCGTCGCGCACGCCGCCGCCTTACAAGCAGGTCAACGTGGAGCTGTACGGCGTGCCCTGGGAGATCGACGCGGTGTTGATCGACGGCGAACCCGCGCCCATCTGGACGGTGGACGGCGACACGGTGCAGGTCATGGGCGTGCCCGTCTTCAAGGAATTGCGCCTCCAGCCGCCGGAAGCGTAATCGTCAGGCAGGCTTGTGCAGAGTAGCGCGAGGGCGGTTGCCGGGGTATCCGCGCGCTGGTATACTCTCGAAAGCGTCGGGGCGTGGCGCAGTCGGCTAGCGCGCTGCGTTTGGGACGCAGAGGTCGTCGGTTCAAGTCCGACCGCCCCGACTCAGCCAACCGGGTCGCCGCCCCCGGCGACCGCGATCCTGCCTCTTGCTGTTAACCTGCCTCAGGCGCTCCTGACGACCGGCCATGGCTTCTTCCACACCAGAAAAAGCCCGCCGCCGCTCCTGCCAACGCCGTGATCCCGGTGGGCAGATGTTCCGCGTGCTTGCACAAAACAGGGTCGCGGGGTAAAAAGAGGCCCGTTTCGTGGAGGGAAACGCTCCATTTTCGACATGCCCCGCTTTCACCGCCTGACGCGTCGGTTGGCGCTCCTCATGCTGTTCCTGCCGGCGGTCGCCGTTTCCTGCACTGAAGCGCGCGCCGACCGTCACCGGTTGATCCTCGCCACCACCACCAGCACCGAGGACTCCGGCCTCCTGGACGATCTCTTGCCGGCCTTTGAAGAGGCCTGCCACGCGACGGTGGACGTGATCGCGGTGGGGACCGGGCAGGCGCTGGCGCTGGGCGCGCAGGGCGACGCCGACGTGGTGCTCGTTCACGACCGCGCGAAGGAAGAGGTTTTCGTGGCGGCAGGGCACGGCGTTCAACGCTACGATGTGATGTACAACGATTTCGCCCTCGTCGGCCCCCGCGACGACCCCGCC
>CAZBOE010000278.1:0-4338 GCA_964493365.1 uncultured Tepidisphaeraceae bacterium
AGGCCGAGCCGCGGGACGCGGCGCACCGACCCCACCCGCTGCGCCGCCCGACGGCGCGCCGGAGGCGGCCCTGTCGCCGCCAGACTGACTGCCACCGCCAGATTGACCAGCGCCAGATTGACCACCGGCGGATTGACCACCGCCCGAATTGGCGCCGCCGCCCTGGCTGGTCTTGGCAGTCTTGTGCTCGGGCTGGAGCACCATGGTCATGCGGCGGCCTTCCATCTTCGCGTCGCGCTCCACCTTCGATACCGGGAGCAGCTCCTGCTTGATCTTCACGAAGATGTTTCGCCCCAGGTCAATGTGGGCCATTTCGCGGCCCTTGAACTGCAGCGTGAACTGAACCTTGTTGCCCTCTTCGAGAAACTCGCGGGCGTGGTTGATCTTGATCTCCAGATCGTGCTCGCCGATGCGGACGGTCTTGATCTTCACTTCCTTGAGCTGGCCCGCCCGCGACGACGCGCGGCTCTTGTCTTCCTTCTTCTGCTGCATGTAGCGCCACTTGCCGTAGTCCATGATGCGGCAGACCGGCGGGCGCGCGTTGGGCGCCACCTCGACAAGGTCGAGCCCGGCCTCGAGGGCCATGCGCAAAGCGTCTGACGTGGACACAATGCCGACCTGCTCTTCGGTTGCGCTGATGAGACGGATCGGCGAGATACGGATCTGATGGTTGACGCGGAAGTTGGTAGAAATGGCGGTACCCTGCTGCGAAATCACATCCTGACACGATCCAGCCCGGCACACGCCGAAGCACCCGGATCGGAAAAGGACAACCCTATCTTAGGGCTTCGTCAGGCCGTATGGCAGCGTTAAATCGCACACCCCGGCCGACCGCGGTTGCCCGGATTCAAGCCCCGCACCACTTTTTATCGGCAATCGCGGCACCAATTTCAAGCGCTAACTGGCCAGTCTTGCGATGGTTTTTCCGGATCAGCAAGCCCGACCACCCCGCTACCCCGCCCGGATGAAGCTCGGCGGGCGGCTCAGTTGCACGAGCCTGGCCCACCATCGCATCGTCAATACCGACGCGTAGGCGATCGGCAGCAGCAGCAGCACCGCCCCGGCCGCCGCCCAGCCCGCGACGGAAAGCGCGAACGCCGCGTCATAGACGATCAGCCACAGTAACCCTCTCAGCATCAAGCGTTTACCGGCGGCAATGCGCTGCGCGGGCTCGAGAAACCCGCCGGGCGACGCCACCGGGCGAGACCACCAGGCCAGCCCGCCGAAAGCGGCCGCCGCGGCCAGGGGCACGAGCAGCCGGGTATCGGGAACGACTGCCTCGACGCCCCGCAGGCTGATGACCACCGTCAGGCACACCGCGTTGATGGTCAGCAGTCCCGCCGCCAGCAGCCCGACATGCACCCTGGTCAGCGCCGGTCGCTTCTGCTCCCAGACGTAAGCCACGGCCGAGACGATCGCCACGTGGTTGGCAAGCCACAGCGGGTGCCAGACCATGGCCAGCCCCGGGTCTGCGAATGTGGCGTGGAAGAAGCGGATCAACCCCAGCACCAGCAACCCCGCGGCGACGAGGTATTTGCCGGCAATGTCATAGAACAGGATCAGCGCACCGGTCCACATGACCAGCAGCAGGCTGACGGGGTTGGCGATCATGTTGGAATAGATCGAGCCGGCCAGCAGTGCCAGCCCGGCCAGCGCGCCGCAAACCGCGTGGGCCGCTCGCATGCCGACCCGCCCCGACGGAAGTGGGCGGTCTGCGGCGAGCTGCTGATCCCGGCGGGCATCGACGATGTCGTTGAGGCTCATGCCAAAGCCATAGAGGCCCAGCGACACGCCGGCCGCCATGAGCACACGCTCCCATTGAACATGCGTCCAGACACTCACCCCGTCCGCCGAAGCGCGCAGCGCCGCGCGAAGCAGAATGGCGGTGAAACTGTCCGCGATGGCGGTAAACACCAGCGCCATCCGCGTCAGCTGCAGGAATGAAAGCAATCGATGAGAGAACGCGCCCACCCATGCCATGGTAAGCCCGTTCACCCGCGAAGGCACGACCTGGGCAGGCGACCCGGCACGCTAGGCGTGTGACGAAGGTCTTCGACCGATATCGCGTGGACGCAGGCAAGCGGCGGTGGTGATTCAACGAACGGGTGACGCGAGACGTCGGCCGCGCCGCCCGCCTGTGTGCGACGAGCGCAAGCGCCAATGCCTCAGTGCGACGGGGTCACCACGACTCGGCGAATGCGACTGCTTCGGCGGGATCCCCAAAGCCCGACTCCCCGGAGTTCGACTCCCCCGCGTGTGTTTGCGGCCATCAGCCCCCACACGCAATCGCCCACCCCGCTGCCGACTGTGCACGGTCGACTGCGACTGCCGGCCCCCCGCGCCCGGCCCCGCCTTAAGCGGCGGCCTTCTGCTTCTCGAGCGTCTGCTTCACTTTCTCGAGCAGGGCTTCGGGGGTGAAGGGCTTGACGACATAGTTGTTGACGCCCGCCTTGATGGCTTCGATCACGCGGGTCTTTTCGGCCTCGGTCGTCGCCATGATCAGGGGCGTCGCCTTGTCGCGCTCGCGGATGCGCGTCACCAGCGTGATGCCGTCCATGTTGGGCATGTTCCAGTCGACCAGGACGCAGTTGAATCCGCCGGGCGTCTGCCCGATCACCTGAAGTGCTTCGACGCCGTCGCCGGCTTCGGCAAACTCGACCGTGCCGAGGCTGGAGAGCACCTTCTTCTGGATGTTCCGCATCGTCTTAGAATCGTCCACGAGCAGAATCTTCATGGCTGTGTCCTCGAATCGAGCTGCGTTCTCTAGTGGGCAGTGTTCGTTGTTGAATCAGCGGGCTCAGGCTGCCATCGCGGCGGGCTTGAGTTCCTTGATCGAGACCTCGACCGCGAAGTCGCCGACCGGCGTCTTGCAGGGCACGACCAGGCAGGGCACATCGGTCAGACGCGCGATCTTGTGTCCCGGGCCCATCACCACCGACGGAACCGTGATGCGTGAGTCGGCGCCCAGGTCTTTCTTGGCGGCGCCGGCGATCATGTTGGCCAGCTCGCCGACGGCATCGGCGAAGTCGGCCGAGTCGGGGTCGATGTCCATCCCCGCGAAGGCGGTCACCAGCTTGGCGGCCGCGTCGCGCTGAAAACTGACGACCACGGATCCCACGATGTCACCAGAGAACCCGATGATCGACGACACGTCGTAGCTGACGGACGGATGATCCTTGAGGTGCGGCCGCTCGACGGTCGTCTGAACCTTGATCATCGTCGCAAAGACGTGCCGGACCGAGTTGACAAACGGGACGATCAGCTTGGGGTTGATCTTGACTGGCGTGTCTGCCATGGACGCTCCTGTCGGCGCAACGCACTCACAGCAATCCGAATCGCTCGGCTGGCGGCCGATACCACAATCCGACGTGCCCTTCTTCGGTCGGAATAGCGGAGGACTTCACTCTGGAATAACGGAATTGTTCAGTGCTGCAAATCGCCTGCACGTTTTTGCGGACGCTGACGTTCCGGTAAAACGAGGGCGGGCAGGCGAATGAGACGCCTGCCCGCGCGGAGGAGTGTCGGTATTGACATGCAGTTTCGGCGATATCAGGCGTTGCGGACACGTCGCATCAGCAGCGTTGCACCGGCAAGCAGAAGAAGGCCCGTGGTGGGCTCGGGGATGGCCGAGCTTGCGCCGCCGCTGCCGCTGGGCGCGCCAACCGAGGGCGACATTGCCGCGATCACATTGACGGCGTCAAACATGCCCGCGCCGATCGTGCCGCCGCCCAGCAGTTTGCCGGCGATGACGTTGCCGTTGAGCTGGCCGGAGGTGAAGTTCACGTCGGAATAGGGGGCGAGAATGCTCACGTGCGTTCCGCCGCTGAAGGTCACGGGCGATGACGCGTTGACGTTGAGCAGGATGTCGCTCGAGCTGACACCACCCAGCAGGTTGAAGGTGATGCTGTCGAAGTTGACAGTCGACCCGGTGAGGTTGATGACCAGCGTCGAGTCGGTCGACCCGGTAACCTTGAAGCCCCAGGCGTTTTTGTAGGTGTTGGCGTCGATGTTCACGACGTTGAGGCCGTCGGCCAGCGTGACCTGGAGCTCACCGTACTGGTTGGTGACCGACGTGGTGGCCGCGACGCCGGCGAGGAAGTCGCTGGTGTCTTTGAAATAGTCGAAGAGCCCGTCGAAGTCGAAGCTGCCGGTGATCGACTGGTGCTGCAGGAGCGTCCCGGTGACGCCGACCTTGTTGCCGCCGGTCTTGACGCCGCCGAGCGTGGCGTTGCCGTGGACGGTGCCGCCGTTGTTGCCGGTTTGTTTGAGGTTGGCCTTGGCCAGCACGTTGCCGTAGACCGAGGCGCCGTTGAGTTGGAGCGAACCCTCGGTGTAGAC
>CAZBOE010000279.1:0-4272 GCA_964493365.1 uncultured Tepidisphaeraceae bacterium
ATCGCCGACTTCGCCGTCAACACGGGCTCGGCGGCCACGCAGATCAACCTCTTCGACCGCTATGACTCGACGACCAACGGCACCAAAGTGGTGCGGCTCGAGACATCGCTGGGCAACGTCCTGATCGAGGTGTTCGACCGCGCGACGCCGATCACCGCGAACAATTTCTTCCAATACATCAACAGCAACCGGTACGACGGCACGTTCTTCCACCGAAGCGTGCCCGGGTTTGTCGTCCAGGGCGGCGGCTTCACCTTCTCCGACGAGGCCGGCGTGGGTGAGGTGGAGGAATTCGGCACGATTCAGAACGAGTTCAGCGCCTCGCGGAGCAACCTCCGCGGCACGCTGGCGATGGCGAAGGTTGGCGAGCAGCGTGACTCCAACAACAACATCGTGCCCGGCACCGGGCCCAACAGCGCCACCAGCCAGTTCTTCTTCAACCTTGCCAACAACGCCTCCAACCTCGATACCCAGAACGGCGGCTTCACCGTCTTTGCACAGGTGCTGGGCGATGGCATGACCATTGTCGATCAGATGGCCGGGCTTGATCGGGTCAACGCCGGAGGCAGCTTCACCGAGCTTCCGGTGCGGAATTACAGCGGCGGCACCATCACCGAGGCCAACCTGGTCTATCTCAATGAGTCGGCCATTCTCGATGAGATCACCTTCACCGCCAACAGCAGCAACCCCACGCTGGTCAATGCGGTCGTCACCAATGGCCAGCTCAGCCTGGCCTATCAGCCCACGCTGAGCGGCTCGGCCGACATCACCATCACCGCCACCGATGCGCTGGGCAACACGCTGACCGACACCTTCACCGTCACCGTGACGGCCGGGCCGGAGGTTGACGTGAAGACCAAGTCGAACAACGCCGATGTCGCCTCGGGGCAGGCGGCGCCTGTGCAGTTTGGCGCCACGCCCGCGGGCTCTCCGGCGCGGCAGACCTTCCTCATCCGCAACACCGGCGACCAGACGCTGACCGGCATCACCGCGTCGGTCACCGCGGGCTTCCGCATCATCGACCCGCAGTCGCTGCCCTCGGAACTGCCCACGGGCGAGCAGGTCGAGCTGACCGTCGAGATCGACCCGACCCAGCAGGGCGCGCGCACCGGCACGCTCACGCTCACGTCGAACGACGCCAACGAGGGCAACTACGCCATTCCGCTGTCGGGCGAGATCCTGCCCAACCTCACCCTCGGCAACGGCGGCGCACGCGCCATCGTCTACACCGATGCGGACGGCACACGCGTCACCCTTCGCCTCAGCCGGGGCGGGTCGGCCGACGTGCAGTTCAGCGGCACCGACATCACATTCACCGAGCGCCGCGGCACGATCACCGTCAGCAGCGAAGACAACAACCTCGCCGTCCGCACGCTCGCCCTGACCAACACCAATGCGAACAGCGTGCTCTCGATCAGCGCCCGCGGCGGAGACCGCGTCGCCACCGTCGACACGATCACCGTGCAGGGCTTCATGCGCGGCATCTCCGCCAGCGCCGTGACGCTCACCAGCACGATCACCGTCGAAGACCGCATCGCCTCGATCTCGCTGGGGCGGCTCGACAGCGCCACGATCGTCATCGGTGATTCGGCCGACCCGGCCGCCGCGGTGACGATCTCGATCGGCGACGTGGTCGAGAGCAGCTTTGACAGCGATATCGCCATCCGCTCGCTCACCGCGCGGACATGGACCGACGCGACCGCCGACAACATCATCGGCGCGGTGCGGCTTGACCGCCTGACCGTTCGGAGCGGATTCAGCTCCGACATCATCACCACCGGCGGCATCGGCCGCGTCAGCATCAGCGGTGAACTCTCCGGGGGCACATGGCAGTCGACATCGCTGACCAGCCTGTCGGCCCAGGCGGTGACGACGGGGTGGATCGCCGCCTTCACAGGCGCAGTCGGCACGCTCACCACGCGCGGCGACTTCTCGGGCGGGCTCTCCGGGTCACGCATCAACCGGATGAACATCCGCGGCGAAATGGACGCCGCGAGCGTTCAGGGCACGCAGTCGCTCGGGCGGATCACCGCGATGGTGTTCAACAACAGCCTGATCCGCACGACCGCGGGCGACATCGACGGCATCAGCGGACGCCGAATGGTGGGCACGCGGGTCTATGCGGGCGTCGCCCAGTCGGTCACCAGCGGGCTGCCCACGTCGCTCACCGATCTCAACCCCGGCGGCACGATCAAGAAGATCTCCCTCCGCAACCGCGGCAGCGAGCCGGAGTTTGTCGCGTCTTCGATCGCGGCGAAGAATCTCGGGTCGGTCAGTCTCGGAGACGTGCAGACCGTTAACAGCGGCGGAATCAACGGCCTGACGGCCGACGTGGTGTCGTCGCTGACGCTGCGGCTCGACACCGGTGGATCGATCCGCGCACGCAACCTCAGCGAGACATCCCAGATCACCGCACTGTTTGACGGCCTGGTGCTCAACGACACGCGGTTCCGAGTGCTGTGACCTCCTGGCAAATCGCCCGCTACGCGGCATCGGCCGTGCTCCGGGCAATGGCAACACACCCCAGCGGGGCCGGCATTTGACACCGGCCCCGTTTTCATGCGCTGATGCGGCCGATCGATCGCTATGGATTACGACCTGCTCAACCGCATCGCCCTCACCGCCTATGTGATCGTCGGCCCCTGCGCCTGGCTGGCGTATCTGGCAGCACTGCTGCTCGGGCGCTTTCGGATGAACCGGCTCATGCGCCAGCGCGACGCGCTGCCCGACCCGCCGCCGACGGTGACGGTGCTGATTCCCGCGAAAGACGAAGGCCCGCGCATCGAGACGGCGCTGCAGTCGGCGCTGGCACTCGACTATCCCGACATCCGCGTGCTCGCGGTGAACGATCGCTCCACCGACGACACGGGCGAAGTCATGGACGCGGTGGCCGAGCGCGACGGACGATTGAGGGTGATTCATATCGACGCTTTGCCCCCGGACTGGCTGGGTAAGTGTCATGCGCTGCACATCGGCGCCGCGGGTGCGGCCGCCGCGTGGACCGGCGGCGGTCTGACCGAGTGGCTGCTGTTTGTCGACAGCGATGTCGCGCTCAAGCCCGACGCGCTGCGCCGGCTCATGGCGACGGCCGCCTCGCGCGGGTATGACGCGGTGAGCATTCTCACCCGGCTCGAGTGCTACAGCTTCTGGGAGCGCCTGCTGCTGCCTGTCGCGTCGGCGGCGGTGCTGACGATGTACACCGTCTCGCTCACCAACGACGACAACCGCAAGCACATCGCCTTTGCCAACGGGCAGGTGTTTCTGATCCGCCGGGCCGCCTACGAAGCTGTCGGCGGGCACGGCGCAGTGAGGCACGACACCACCGAAGACGTCGGGCTGATGCGCAAGCTCAAGGCCGCGGGCTTTCGGTGCCGGCTCTACACCGGCGCCCACCTCGCCTCGACGCGGATGTATGACGCGCTGGGCCCGATGTTCAAGGGCTGGGCACGAATCTACAGCGGTTGCAGCGATCGCAAGCCGTGGCGCATCATCGCGGCCATGGCGTTCATTGTGTTCGCGGGGCTGTCGGTCTATGGCGTGCTCGCCTCTGCGTGGTTGACCGGCAGCGAAAGCTGGTTTCGCGCCGCCGCCGCCCACCTCGTGCTGATGACGCTCGTGCTGGGCCTGATCTATCGCTGGGCCGGCCAGGCCGCCGCGTGGGCGCTGCTGTTTCCCGTCACCGCGGTCATGCAACTGGCGTTTTTCGTAAAGGCCCTGCAGTGGTGCGCCACCGGCAAGCTCGACTGGCGCGGCACCGTCTATCAGCGCGGCGCGGGCGACCTGATAGCAGGCACACCCCTGACCAGTTCGAAGCCCGAGATCACAAACCAGCGATCGCCGCTGTGATCAGACCGCGATCTTGGCAAACCCCAACCTTGCCTGAGTCAGATGAAGCGACAGCGACGAACTCAGGCCCGGCGTTGCGGATTGCCCGCCGCGCTCGCGTGGCTGGGCGGCGACCCCAGCCCCCGGCGCCTTCACACGAAATAGACGCGAATCCACAGGTAAAGCAGCGAAATCGCGCTGACAATCACGCTGGCCCACAGGGTGATCTTGAGGATGCGCAGCCGATTGGCGATCTCCTTGTCGCGCCACTCGGCCAGTCGGCGGTCGATCTCGTCGAGCTTGCGGTCGATTCTCGCCTCGATCTCGTCGAGCTTCTGGTTGATGTATTCGTCGGCCGACCGCTTGATCCGGCTGGTCAGGCCCCCGATCAGCCCCGACTCTTCGATCTCGTGGCGGATCGCCGCCTGACGCCGCGGGTCGCCTGCC
>CAZBOE010000280.1:0-4253 GCA_964493365.1 uncultured Tepidisphaeraceae bacterium
GGCGCCGTGTCGCTCTGCACGATCGCGAGCTGACCGACCACATCGCCCGAGGCCAGTTTGCCGCGGATGTCTCGGAATCGGGTGGTCTGCGTCGCCGCCTCGGTGAGAGTCGGCTCGGTCGTGATCTGAGCGTGAAAGTCTCGTGCCGGCCGGCCGGCGAACCGTGCCGAAGCGACATGCACGGCCCCGCCCAGTGCCGCGAGGCGGTCGTTTTCCACCCGCCCGACCAGGTCGATCGCACCATTGATCTCCGCGGCCGGAAACGCCAGCAACGCCGACGCGTTGTCGAACAACACCCGGCCGTCAAAGGTCACCTCGGTCTGCGCCGCCGACATCTGCAGCGGGCCCGTCTCGCCGGCGGTGGCGGTCGCGGTCCCGGGGGTCGAGCGGTAGGTCAGGCTTGAGAAATCGACACCGATCCGGCCGCCCGCTTCCAGCGAGGTCAATATCTCGCGGATCATCAGCGGCATCGCCTCGCGCACGCCCTGGGTCACCTCCAGCGGCTCGACTTTGACCGCCAGCGACCAGTCCTGCGTTTCACCCTCGACGCGGCCCATGCCCGACAGCGCGACCGCCGCGCCGCCATGGGCGCCGGTGATCTGGTCGAGCCGAACGAGGTTGTCACGCACGGTCACGGTGCCGCCCGTCAGGTCGAGCGGCAGGGGCACGACCGCGGGTGTAACCCTGACGCCCGCGGGCTTGATGACCAGCCCGACCAGCGCTTCTTCGGGCCCGCTTCGAGAATCGGGCGATTTCCATGTCAGGTCGAGATCGACCTTGCCCTCTGGATTGACCGCACTCCACGCCTGCCGCGCCGTGGGCGGGAGCGCGTTATAGAGCGGGGTGTCCAGCGGAAGTGCCGAGGCGGCAAGACGAAGATCCCATGCCGGGGCGGCCGCAAACTCCACCCGCCCCGAAAGGCTCAGTTTCGCGCCGTCACGCGTGCCGGTGACCGACCGGAGAATCAGCTGATCCGACGTGAGCCCGAGGTCGGCCGACACATCGACCACATCCATTCCCGGCGCCGGGGCCAGCGTCGCCCCGGCGGTGGTGATCGAAAGGTCGTAGGTCGGGCGGGTTCCGCTGAGCGTGCCGCGGACGTCGATCTGCCCGCGCAGGCCGAGCCGTCCGAGCCATGCGCGCTCTTTCTGGGGCAGGGCGGCCAGCAGGTCCGCGTCGGCGGGAATGTTCTTCGCGTCGATCGCCAGGTCATACAGCACCGGCTGGGCCGGGCGGTTGCGCTGGCGACGGCGTTCGATGCCCTTGGGCGGGTTGGGGTCCCAGGTCACCTTGCCGCTGACCGACAGCGCCGCGTCGCCGCGGTTCATGCGAAACGAGTCAACCAGCACAAACCCGTCGCGGATGCGGAGCGTGGTCGATACGTCGCGCAGCGGATACGGAAGGTCGGCCAGCCGGCCCGATGCGCGGTCGATGTCGATGTCGACATCGATCGTCCAGATCGACTCTCGGCCGAGCTGGCGTTCGACGTTGCAGACGAACGACCCCTGGTAAGAGGGGGGCGTCGTGCCGCCGTCGGGTGAAAACGCCCGCACCGCGCGCTGTGCCCCCGGCGGCATGGCCGCCAGCAGGGCGGGCTCGCCGGTCAGGTCGTCGCCCTTGATGGTCACCCTGATCTCCGACCCGCCCTCGAGCGGCGAGATATAGCCGTTGACCACGAACTGGCGATTGGCGTTGGGCCCGCCTTCGACGCCATAGCCGCGGAGGTCGACAATGCTCAGCCGCGTGCCGCCCATGTCGGGGTCGGGGGTGAGGTTGATCCGGCCGGTCGCGTGTCGGACGGGATACGTAAACCGCTCAAACGTGAAGTGGCCGTCGAGAATATCGACGCTTCCCTCCATGACCGGCCGGGCCCCGGGCGCGTCGCGGCGAAGATGAAACCACAGGGTCGCCTGACCCCAGGGCGAGAAGCGGTCATAGACCTCTCTCACCGGGGGCGGCAGTGCCCCGCGGGCCGAGATCGTCTGGGGCAGGTTGATCGGCTCGTCGCCCGATGAGAGCCGCAGGTCGATCGGCGCGTCGGGCGAATATCCGCCGATCGTGCCCGAGGCGGTGAGCCTGCATCCTTCGACCTCACCCGACGCATCCTGAATCTCGATGCCCCGCTCGGTGAAGACGAATCGCCCGGTCAGCCCCGTGGCGCGAAGCGGCGGCGGATCGAGCGAGACGGCCACCCGGTCGAGCAGCCCCGAGCCCAGCCGGGCGGCCCGATAGAGCCGGCGCATCACCTGGGTGTTGTGGCTGAACAGTGCGAACCGCACGTTCTGCTCGACCGACCGCCCCTCTTCGGCATGGATGGCGATCGCGCCGCCGTTGGCGACCAGCACGACCTTAAACGTCGCGCTGCGCCCCGGGCCGCCGGGCACGATCAACATCTCGGGAATGTCCACCCGCCCGGAGAGCTCGTGGTCTTCCCACCACTGGCGAACCGGCTGAGGCAGCATCGACAACACATCGGCATCGAGCACGAAATCGTGCAGCGCGGCGCTGACCCGTCCGGAGCGGAGGTCGAGCGAACCGGTCAGCGTCGGGCCCAGCTCGTCGGATTGCCCGCGGGCCTGCAGGTCGAACTCGTATCGACCTTCCGCGTCGAGCCGCCCGCGCGGCAGCAGCTTGCCCTCGAGGGCGAAAGCCTGCAGGCGAAACCCGCCGTGGTCGATCTCGGCATATTGCACGCGGCCGTTGCGAAGCAGAATCTCGGGAATAGCGTCGAGCGACCGTGTCGGCGTTGACGGCGTCGATGGGCCGGTCGAGGGCGTCCGCGCCAGCCGCTGATAGTTCCAGCGCTGCTGATCGCGGTCGAAGCACAGGAGCACGACGGGATCGACCGCCCTGATCTGTCCGCCCGATAGCCCGCCGCGAATGAGCGAGAACGGGTCGTAAGCCAGGTAGAGCGTGCGGGCCTGGAACAGTGTCGAATCGGGGAGATCGGCATCGCCCACCGTGACACGGACGCCGTCGAGGCGCAGCCCCTCGAATAGCGACAGCTTCGCGTGTTCGACGCTGACCTGCCCGCCGAGGGTTTCGGAGAGGTATCGCTGCGCGATGTCGCGGACGCGGTCTGAATCGGTGTAGTAGGCGTAGGCCCCGATGATCACGCACAGCAGCACGAGCAGCACGCGCATCGCCCACCGGCGGGCCGGTCCGACGGTCGGCCGTGCGCCGTGGGGCGTCGCCCGTGAAGTATGTCGGGGCGTCGAAGTGTCGGGGGCGTTTGCCACTGTGTATCCGGGCGACGCCGGACTGACTCGACAATCTTGCGGTGCATGGCCGCCCGCTGCCCTTACGCCCCGGCCTTCGAGCCCGGCGTCAGCGCGCCGGCATCGCCGCTGTGTGCGGTTTGTTCGGGTCGCGCCTCGGCCGCCGGGCGTCTCTGCAGCGCGGCCACCCCTGCAGCCGCCATGACCGCCAGCACCGGCTCGACCGGCACACGATAGCGCAGCGATCCGACCGACAACGCATGAATGATCGTCAGATAAACCACCGGCGTCAGCAGCAGCAGCTTTGCCCCGCCCGCGGCCGGTCGCACCACAAACGCCAGCGCCAGCAGCATCACCGGCAAGGCGTAGACCGCCGCGATCACACGGTTGCGCAGCGATCCGAAGGCTTCCGACAGCGGCACGGGGCTCCACGTTCGGCCGATCTTGATCAGCGTCAGTTGCCACGCCCGCCGGGGATGGTCGAGCGCAAACTGCGTCGCCTGGCGCGAGAGATACACGTCTCGCTGGGTTTCGCTCATCGCCGAGAGGTAAGGCATGGTCTGGAGAAAGATGCCCTGATCAGACCCGCCCGTGGCGTCGGGGTTGAAGCCGTCGTAGCGGGTGATGCCGGAGTTGGTGGTGAGCCAGACCCACTCCCCCAGCACAACCCGGTTGCGGATCGCCCAGGGCGACAACACCGCCACGAGCACCGCCACGCTCACCAGCATCACCGGCCAGCGCGTCGGCTCGGCGCGACGGTCGCCGATGTCGGGGGCAGACCGACCGAATCGCGCAGCCGCGATCAGCGCCGCGGCCGCCATCAGCGGCACCAGCATGACATGCGACGGCCTCACCAGGACAGATACCGCCAGCAGCGCCAGCCCCGCGATCATCCGCGCCGTGGTCATTCGGCAAAGCAGCACGAGCCCCCAGCAGAGCATGGCGGCGGCCAGCGTTTCGGTGAGCAGCAGCCCGGTGAAGTAGACGAGAAATGGATTCAGCGCCACCAGCGCCGCCGCCACGACCGGCGCGACC
>CAZBOE010000281.1:0-4168 GCA_964493365.1 uncultured Tepidisphaeraceae bacterium
TGGCCGAGCCGCCCGCGCAGCCTGCAACAGCGCCCGCGCCGACGACGGCGAGGCCCGCCAGCAGTGCGGCCGCCGTGCGAGCGCCGGCCTTGGCAAGGCCCGTGTGTCGTGAGCGGTGTTTACGACGGCTAAGGCAGGAGAAGAACAAGATCGGCCTCCGCAGGGTGAGCACCAGGCACTATCCAGCACAAGGCGGGCCGAGCCGAATGAGGCCCGCCCGCCGGGGTCGATATCGCCGCGGCTGGTCGGCCGCGCCCCATCGCTTCCCGGGCCGCGCAGAATACCCCGATCGGCGATGCAGCGTCAAACAGGCCCGCGGGTCGATGGTGTTGCGGGGCGCAAACGCCGAACGACCGGTCAGGCGTTATCGGCAGGGCGCGGCGCCCTGTACAGTGTCGGACATGCCCAGCCACCCGCCGCGTCGATCTTCACGCCCGCCCGCCCGGCCCAATCCCGCAAAGCCAGGCCCGCCGGTCGACAGGCGCGTCAACCGCTCGCCCGCGAGAACCGGTGCCGCGGCCGGCGGCGCGGCATCGCCTGCCACCGACTGGGGTGACGTTGCGGCGTGGTATGACGCGCTGGTCGGCGAGAGCGGCAGTGAGTATCACCGCGAGGTCGTTATCCCCGGGGCGCTGCGCCTGCTCGATGCTCAGCCGGGCGTCGACCGCGTCATTGATGTCGCGTGCGGCCAGGGCGTGCTGTGCCGCGTGCTCCACCAGCGCGGCATCGAGGTCGCCGGCATCGACGCGGCCGACGATCTCATCGCGGCAGCCCGTGCCCGGGGCACACCCGTCGTCGCAGACCCAGATGCAGCCGCAGGCCCACCCGGCACCGCAATCACACCGCGCGCGGCGGGCTCGCCCGACGGTGCGGGCGCATTGGGCGCTTCTGGCGATGCCAGCTCTGTGGGCGATGTCGGTCGGGCCGGAGATGCCGTCCGGCCGCACATCGTCTATCGCACCGGCGACGCACGCGATCTCAAGGGTTTTGGCGACGCCCAGTTCACCGCCGCCGCCTGCATTCTGGCCATCCAGAACATCCACCCGCCGCAGCAGGTGTTCGCGGCTGTTGCGCGCGTCCTGCGGCCGGGCGGGCGGTTTGTTTTCGTGATGACCCATCCGTGTTTTCGCGGCCCAAAGGCCACATCCTGGGGCTGGGATGAGACGGAGCGCGTCCAGTATCGCCGGGTCGATCGTTACCTCGTGCCGCGCAAAGAGCCGATCGTCGCCCACCCCGGACGCAAGACCGGGCAATACACCTGGACCTTCCACCGACCCGTCAGCGACTACATCAAATTCGCCCGCAACGCCGGCCTGATGATCGACGCAATGGAAGAGTGGACCAGCCACAAGACCAGCACATCCGGCCCACGTGCACCGGCGGAGAACCTCGCCCGCAAGGAGATTCCGTTGTTCATGGCGATGCGCGCGGTTAAAGTCAGCGGCAGCTGACGGACACGATCCAGGGGATTCAGCGCATCGCCAGACCCAATCAACGCGGCAGTAAGCCGCCGCCGAAATCCGGCCACACCTGTGACGGCGACCAGAATCATGACACAGCCCCGCGAAACTTCCCCGCCCGCCCAACCGTTCGACCACCGGCGCGCCTCGACCGGCATTGGCACCATCGCGGAGATCGCCCAGAAACTGGCAGAGCGCGAATCGATGGACATGGGGGGCATCGCCTTCAAGGTGCTGATCGGCGTGCCGCTGACGCTGCTGCCGCCGCTGGTCGTGGCCAGTGTCATCGAACTGATCGAAGGGCGATGGGGTGTGCAGGTCCTCCCTTCGTTCGGCTGGAAGTTTCTGCTGTGCGCGCTGGTCATGATCCCGACAATGTTCTGGTACGAGCGGCGCACGCGAGGCGAGTATTTGACCGACTCCGTTCGCGGCGAGACGTCTGTGCTCGACAGTTCGAGCTACGGCGAATACCAGATGGCGTCGCACTATTTTTCGGCAGTCTTCTATGTGGAGATCGCCCTGACCGGCCCGCGCCTGCTGCTGGAGGTCTATGACTCGGTGTGGGGCGCACCCAAGCCGATTGCGGGTGATCGCCTTATGGCCGCGGAGATCATCCATACGCTCAGGCAGGCGGGGCAGGGGGTCGAGGTCGCGTCGATCGGCGTCGGTCGCGACCGGGCGGCCATGGCCAGCGCCATCGCCTATCTCGAGCGCCACGAGTGGGTCGGCGTCTCCAAAGACCGGCAGCGCATCTGGCTGCTGAGCGATGCGGCCAAGCGGTTGTAATGCGGCCTTGGCGCAGCGTCCGCGCCGGCAAGCCGATGAGCGGCTCACCGCCCGGGCGGTGTGGCTAGACACGCCGCGATCGCGCCGCATGGGGTCGGGTGCCGCAGCGGCGTCACCCGGGGTGCATGACCCGCCGGCCTGCGATGGCCCGGGCAACCGCCCCGGCCAGTTGGGCCGCGAGCGAGCTGTAGATTGCCTCCGGCTTTGGCCGGATCGCCTCGCGAAACAACACCGGGCTCAAAAGTCGCTACACTCTTGCGCCGCCGAGATTTGGATCGCTGCCCTGCCTGCTCTTGCTGAGTTTGTCCGGCCCGGGTTGCGCCAGAGTGTGCGGCTCGTTGCCGCACGCGAGCCCGCTTGTGGTGCACCCGGCGAGCCACCTCCATAATGGTCAACGGCGTCGGACGGAGAAAACAAAATGGATGGAATGATGATCGGTGTTTACGAACCCACGTTTCAGCTCGGGCGCGATGAGACGACCTATCGCCTGCTGACCAAAGACTTCGTCTCGACGGTCGATGTCGCCGGCCGGACCTACCTCAAGGTCGATCCGGCCGCGTTGCGGCTGGTGGCGCGGCAGGCGTTTGAAGACGTGTCGTTTTATCTCCGCTCGTCGCACCTGGCCAAGCTCGCCGAAGAGCTGACCGACCCCGAAGCCAGCGACAACGACCGCTTTGTGATCTATACGCATCTGCAGAACGCCGTTGTCGCGGCCGCCGGCCATCTGCCGAGTTGCCAGGACACCGGCACCGCGATCGTCATGGGCAAGAAGGGGCAGTATGTCCTCACCGACGGCGACGACGCCGAGGCCCTGACACAGGGCATCTACGACACCTATCAGCAGCGCAACCTGCGCTACAGCCAGATCGCGCCGCTGGAGATGTTCAAGGAGAAAAACACCGCGAGCAACCTCCCGGCGCAGATCGACCTGCTGGCCGAGCCGGGCGACGCATACAAGTTCTTGTTCATCGCCAAGGGCGGAGGCAGCGCCAACAAGGCCTACCTCTATCAATCGACGCCCGCGGTGCTCAATGAGAAAGACCTCGAGGCGTTCGTTCGCGGCAAGCTCAAAGACCTGGGCACCAGCGCCTGCCCGCCCTATCACCTCGCGGTTGTGATCGGGGGCACCAGCGCCGAGACCGTGCTCAAGACGGTCAAGCTCGCGTCGTGCGGCTATCTCGATCATCTGCCGACCACCGGCTCGCCGGGCGGTCGGGCCTTCCGTGACCTGGCGTGGGAGGCGCGGATTCTCAAGATCGCTCAGGAAAGCAAGATCGGCGCCCAGTTCGGCGGGAAGTATTTCGCCCATGATGTCCGCGTGGTCCGCATGCCGCGGCACGCGGCCAGTTGCCCCATCGGCCTGGGCGTCTCCTGCTCGGCCGACCGGCAGATCAAGGCGAAGATCACCCGCGACGGCGTGTATCTCGAACAGCTCGAGTTCCACCCCGAGAAGTATCTGCCCGCCCAGGCGCCCGAGATGGCGCCGCCGGTCAAGATCAATCTCAACGCGGGCATGGATAAAGTCCGGCAGATCCTCACCCGCTTCCCGGTGAAGACGCGGCTCGAGCTCACCGGCACGCTGATCGTCGCGCGCGACGCGGCCCACGCGCGCATCCGGCAGCTGCTGGAAGAGGGCAAGCCGATGCCGCAGTATTTCAAAGACCACCCGATCTACTACGCCGGCCCGGCCAAGACACCCGCCGGCATGCCCAGCGGCAGCTTCGGCCCGACCACCGCCGGACGGATGGATGCGTTTGTCGATCAGTTCCAGGCGCTGGGCGGCAGCCTGGTCATGATCGCCAAGGGCAACCGCAGCAAGGCCGTGACCGATGCTTGCAAAGCGCACGGCGGCTTCTACCTCGGCAGCATCGGCGGCCCGGCCGCGATCCTCGCCAAGGAGCCGATCAAAAAGGTCGAGGTCC
>CAZBOE010000282.1:0-4146 GCA_964493365.1 uncultured Tepidisphaeraceae bacterium
ACATGCAGCTCATCGCCGAGGCCTACGACCTGATGAAGAACGTCGGCGGCCTGACCAACAAGCAGATGAAGGATGTCTTTGTCGAGTGGAACAACTCCGAGCTCCAGAGCTTCCTCATCGAGATCACCGCCAAGGTCATCGACTTTGCCGACCCGAAGCAGCCCGGCACGGCGCTGGTGGAAAACATCCGCGATGTCGTGGGCATGAAGGGCACCGGCACCTGGACGATCAAGGCCTCGCTCGACACGCTGGTCCCGGTGCCGACGATGAACGCCGCGGTCGAGGCCCGCGAAATGTCGGGCCTCAAGCTCGAGCGCGAGCAGGCCTCGAAGATCATCCCCGGCCCGACGCCCAAGAAGCACGAGGGCGACACCAAGGCCTTCATCTCCGACGTCAAGGCGGCCCTCTACTGCTCGAAGGTCTGCTCCTATGCCCAGGGCTTTGCCATGCTCGCGGCGGCCAACAAGGCCTTCAAGTATGGCATGAAGCTCGACGAGCTCGCCCGCATCTGGAAAGCCGGCTGCATCATCCGCGCCGCGTTTCTCGATGACATCAAGCGTGCGCTCAAGGAAGAGCCCCATCTGCCCAACCTGCTGATGACCAAGTTCTTCAAGGAGCAGATCGCGGCCCGGCAGGATGCCTGGCGTCGGGTGGTGGCGATGGCCGCGATGAACGGCATCGCCGTGCCGGCGTTCTCCGCGTCGCTCAACTACTTCGACGCCTACCGCCGGGCGCGTCTGCCGGGCAACCTGATCCAGGCGCAGCGCGACTTCTTCGGCGCCCACACCTACGAGCGGCTCGACGAGCCGGGCAAGTTCGTCCACACCCAGTGGACCCCCGACGGCGCCAAGGAAGGCCACTAATACGCCTTCCACGCCCCGACTGATCGACAGCCACACCCACACCCGCGCCCCACGGCGCGGGTGTGTTGCTTGATGACGTCGTCGCCCGGGGCGGCCGAAGCCGCCTGTCGCTCCGGTGTCTTGCATCGCCGATCGATTTTGCAGACACTCGCCGCCCCGCGTCGACGTCACGGTGTCGGCGGCGATCTGGTGCATCATTTTCCGGGAAGGAAGCGGCGATGTCTGAACTCTACAAAGTCGGCGTGATCGGACTGGGCGTCATGGGGCGCAACATCGCCCTCAACATCGAGCGCAACGGCTTCCCCATCGCGGTGTTCAACCGCTCGCCCGACAAGCGCGAGGAGTTTGCCCACAAGTATGCCCCCGGAAAGAAAGCAAAGGTCTGCACCACGGTGGCGGAAATGGTGCAGTCGCTCGAGCGTCCGCGCCGCATCCTGCTGATGGTCAACGCCGGCTCGCCGGTCGACGCGGTGGTCAAAGAGCTGCTGCCCCTGCTGAGCAAGGACGACATCATCATCGACGGCGGCAACTCCCTTTATTCAGACACCGAGCGCCGTTCACGGGAGCTCGACGCCTCGGGCACGGGCGTGAAGTTTTTCGGCATGGGCGTCTCGGGCGGTGAAGAAGGCGCGCTCTGGGGCCCCTCGATCATGCCCGGGGGCGATCACGACTCCTACCGGCACCTCGAACCCATCCTCACCAGGATCGCCGCCAAGACCGACGACGGCTCGGCCTGCGTCAGCTACATCGGCACCGGCGGCGCCGGTCACTTCGTCAAGATGACCCACAACGGCATCGAGTATGGCGACATGCAGCTCATCGCCGAGGCCTATGACCTGCTCAAGACGGTGGGGGGGCTGGGCAACAAGCAGCTCGAGGAAGTCTTCACCGACTGGAACAACTCCGAGCTCCAGAGCTTTCTGATCGAGATCACCGCCAAGGTGATCAACTTCCCCGACCCGCAGGGCAAGGGTGCGCTGGTCGAGCAGATCCGCGACGTGGTCGGCATGAAGGGCACCGGCACATGGACGATCAAGGCCGCCCTCGACACGCTGATCCCCGTGCCGACGATGAACGCCGCGGTCGAGCAGCGCGAGATCAGCATGATCAAGGACGAGCGCCTCGCCGCCGAGAAACTGCTGGCCGGCCCGTCGCCGCGCAAGCTCGACGGTGACGTGAAGCAGTTCATCGCCGACGTCAAGGCGGCGCTCTACTGCTCCAAGGTCTGCTCTTATGCCCAGGGCTTTGCCATGCTCACCGCGGCCGACAAGGCCTTTAAGTATGGGCTGAAGATGGACGAGATCGCCCGCATCTGGAAGGCCGGCTGCATCATCCGCGCCGTCTTCCTCGACGACATCCGAAAAGCCATCCTCGAAGAGCCCGGCACGCCCAACCTGCTCCAGACCCGCTTCTTCCGTGAGCAACTCGCCAAGCGGCAGGAGTCGTGGCGTCGGGTGGTCGGGCTGTCGGTCACCCACGGCATCACCGCGCCCGCCTTCGCGGCGTCGCTCGCCTATTACGACACCTACCGCCGCGGCCGGCTTCCGGGGAACCTGATCCAGGCCCAGCGCGACTTCTTCGGCGCCCACACCTACGAGCGCCTCGAGAAGCCCGGAACCTTCATCCACACCGAATGGAGCACCAAGTAAGACCGCCGGCCGATCATCCGCCGATCTGCTGATGCACGCTGCGCGGCGCGGTTATGATCAGCTGACCGTTGAAGTAGCGGATCGAGGCGGTGCCGCCGTTGTCGCGCCACACGTCAGGGCGGACCGTCTCCTTGATCAGATCCACCAGTTGCTCCGCACGCTCCCTGCGGGTGAGCGGCTGGTCTTCGTCTTCGTCGCCGGTGTCGCTCAGCAGGGCCTCGCCACCGCCGCCGCCGCCGGTTGCGGAGGTCCGCCCGAGGTCAAAGCTGGGGCCCTTGAAGTTGGGAATCTCGACGATCAGGTCGGCGATGTCATACACCCGCGTGATCAGCTTCCGGTCGGCCTCGGCCAGCGTGGTGATCGTCAGCACGTTGTCTTCGGTGTAATGCGCCAGCGCATCGCCCTTGCCCGTGGCGGCCAGCAGGTATTTGAGCATCGCCCGCGGCGGCACGTTGCGCAGGTCAACGGTGATCGTCGTCTGGCGGTAGATGCCGATGGTCTCCAGGGCCCGCCAGTTTACGAAGATGTTGGCCCCCGACACGTCGCGCAGGAAATCGATCACGTCGGCCAGGGGCACTTCGGTGAAGTTGACCTCGGGCAGCGCCCGTTCCATGGGCGTCACGACAACCGCTTCAGCCGGCACCGAGGCCGCCGGGGCAACCGCCCCCTCGGCCGGCTGCGTCGTCTGGGCCCGCAGAGCCGCCGCAGACGCAACCACCGCCACCGCCGCGCTCAACACATGCAATCGCATAGGTGCTCCGATTCGAGGCCGGGGAGGCTCGCCAAAACAGGCCCACCTGTCGGCGACGGTCACTCCGCGATCGGGGTCAGTCAGCAACTCGGGTCCGTCATCGACAACTGACTTTCGCCCTCCGCACCCGATGCTACCCCGCTTTGCCATTTCACCAGAACTGAAACACAATCGGGCCCAGACAGGGTAACATCGTCCGAACTGATGGAGCTGCGCGTTAAGCTCAACATCCTCGCTGACGCGGCCAAGTATGACGCGTCTTGCGCGTCGTCCGGCTCTCGCCGGGCCGGTCGCTCAGACGGCATCGGCTCGACGACCCGCATCGGCATCTGTCACAGCTACACGCCCGACGGCCGATGCGTCTCGCTGCTCAAGATCCTGCTCACCAATCACTGCATCTACGACTGCCAGTATTGCGTCAACCGCGTCAGTTCCGACACGCCCCGAGCTCGCTTCAGCGTCGATGAAGTCGTCTTCATCACGATGGAGTTCTACAAGCGCAACTACATCGAGGGCCTTTTCCTGTCGTCGGGCGTGATTCAGTCACCCGATTACACGATGGAGCAGTTGGCCGCGGTCGCCCGGAAGCTGCGGATCGAGCAGAAATACAACGGCTACATCCATCTCAAGGCCGTTCCCGGCGCTTCGGAAGCCGCGATCGCCGCCGCCGGGCAGTACGCAGACCGGCTCAGCGCCAACATCGAACTGCCGACGCAGAGCGACCTCGACCGGCTCGCGCCCGAGAAGAAGGTGGTTGACGTCGAGACCACCATGACCGACATCCGCAAACGCTGGGAGGCCGCCCGGGCGATCCGCGCCGATGCGGCGCGCCGACCGCGCCGCGTTGCGCTCGATGCCCCGGCCGCCTTCGCCCCCGCCGGCC
>CAZBOE010000283.1:0-4041 GCA_964493365.1 uncultured Tepidisphaeraceae bacterium
TGAGCTTGTAGGCCAGCCCGCTGGCCGGATCGAAACGGGCGATGCCGTTGATGCCCCCGACGTAGACCTGGCCGAAGGGCCCGACCGCCCCGGCACCACAGCCGGCGGCACCGGGGTCAGGGGGCGCACCGACCTCCGCCTCAAGCCCCGCTGCCTCGACGGCGCCGGGGACATCGGCCCCGGCCGCAACGGCAGCTGGCGCACCGGCAGCAGGCGCGACGGCAGCGGGTGCGACGGTAACGGGTGCGACCGCGAATGGCGCAGCGACAACGGGTTCGGCAACGGCAGGGGCACCGGCCAAGCCGGCGGCCAGGGCCGTCGCCCCGGCGGCGCAGGAGAAGCCGGTCATTCACGACAACCTGGCGATCTGGGCCTATGAGGTGGTCAACGAGCTGGTCCGCCGACTGAAGATGGAAGAGGGGCTCCGGCGAAGGCGTCGCGATCCGCGGTACGGCCTTCAGGGCGCGGTCCCGGTTTCTGACTCGCGCGGGAGCCCGCACTTCAAGCCGCTGTTCATCGCGGCCGGCGTTGATATGTCGTATCAGGGCATCGGGTTAATGACGCCCGAGGCGATGAAGGTGGGGGCGATCTACTACGTCAACCTGCGCAATTTCGGCAAGGAACAGTATGTCCTGCCCTTGCGGGTGGTGCACTGCAATATGATGGCGCGGGGGATGTTTCGTGTCGGGGCCCAGCTGCTTCAGTGAGCCACATCGCGCAGCTTGGCAGAAATCGCTACAATCTGTGGAAAAAGCGGTCAATCCGGCTATGGCTTATTGAACAGGCGATGGCATTCAACCGATTCGATGAGGCATCGACGGTTTGTTCAGGAGCGGTGTACATCCTGTCCGTCGTATGTTGAGGCCTTACGCCGGAGAAGGTCATGCGCATCGACTCCGCACCCGTTTCGTCGCGTAGCTCTGCGACAGAAGTCATTGTCCGGGCGGTTGTTGCAGAGCTGCACCGCCGCAGTTTGATGGAAGAGGGTCTGCGGAAGCGTCGTCGCGACGCCCGGTATGATCTGGCCATCCAGATCCCGCTGGCGGAGCACAAGCCCGTCGGTCACTTTAAGCCGGCTGCCATGGCATGGGGGCTGGATATGTCCGTGTCCGGCCTGGGGTTGCTGTGCGAATGCCCGATCCAGGAAGGGTCGCACCTGTGGGCGAGCCTGAGGGGCTTGGGCGACGAACGGTATGTGCTGCCGATTCGCGTGATCTATTGCCGTCACCTGCTGGGCAACATCCACCGGATCGGCGCGGCCTTCGGCACGCCCTGACGCCCGCCACGGCCAGTGGCCCCGCGAGGCCCTGACGCCGACAACCCACCGCCCGCCGGGCCCTGACGCCGACAACCCCGCCGGCCGGGCGGGCTGACTCTGACGCGGGGATGCGCGGCACCGGCCGGCCGATCACCTCCAGCCAAGCGGCCCTGACCGGGTTCCACGGGTCGAAGAACCGGGCTCCGCCGGTGGGAAGGTGGTGCGGTGGCGGAAAAAGCCTGTCGGCTGGCGGGAAAAGCCCTCGGGCAGGCGGGCGCAGGCCCGGCACGGGCGGGTGAAGACCGGGCTTTACATTGATACAAGGCGACTTGGCGAACGGGTGGCGTCCTGCCTGGGGCCGCGGCTTGGTTTGACTGTCTGGAGCATGGCGATTACCGTTTCCGCCCTTGCGATCGCGGCCGCTCCGGTCAGCCTAAACCAGCTTTGCCATGCAAACCAAACCCGTTGTCTCCCGAGCCAAAGCCTATCTAAAGGTACGCCATAAGGCGGTGCGTGACGCCATGAAGGAGCTGCGGCTCGACGGCCTGCTCCTGACCCACCCGGCCGATCTGGCCTACTTGTCGAACTTCACGGGCGATGATTCGATCGGCGTATTCACGGACAAGGATTTTTATCTCGTCACCGACTTCCGATACACCGAGCAGGCCGCGATCGAGGCGGGTTGGCTCAAGGTGCATGTGCGGGAAGACAAGATGGCGACCCGGCTGGCCCAGACGCTGATCGAGGCGAAGGTCAAGCGGGTGGGCTTCGAGGCGAATTTTGCCACCTTCGGTCAGATCACGGCGCTGGACAAGGCGATCAAGGACGCCAACGGCGGGGCGATCGAGCTTGTGCCGCTCGAGAACGTGATGACCAACCTCCGCAAGGTGAAAGACGACCACGAGATCGACCTTGTGCGCAAGTCGGCGGCGATCGCCGAGGAGGCGTTTTCGGCGCTCCGCGACGAGATCAAGGTCGGGGAGACCGAGAACTATCTTGCGGGGCTGCTGATGCTCGAGCTGCGTTCGCGCGGGGCGAGCGACGCGTCGTTTCCGGTGATCGTGGCGGCAGGCGCCAATTCGTCGCTGCCGCACTACCGCCCGGGGGAAGTGGCGGTGGCGAAGGACATGCCGCTGCTGTTTGACTGGGGCGCGCGGTACGGCGGCTACTGCTCGGACATGACGCGCACGTTCATGATCGGGCGGGTGTCGCAGCGGATGAAGCAGATCTACAAGGTCGTCCTGCAGGCGCAGATGGAGGCGATCAAGTTCCTGCGCCCCGGCGTCACCACTCGGCAGGCCGACTCGGTGGCGCGTGACGTGATCACGCAGGAGGGCTTTGGCGACTACTTCGGCCACGGGCTGGGTCACGGCATCGGCCGCGACATTCATGAATTGCCCACGCTGCGGAAGACGGGTGTGGAGGAGGAACTGCGCCCGGGAATGATCGTGACGGTCGAGCCGGGGATTTACCTGCCGGGCGAAGGTGGTGTGCGAATCGAGGACGATGTGCTGATCACGCACAGCGGCTGCGAGGTGATCACCACGCTCGACAAGAGCTTTGAGGGCTGCCACATCCAGTGACGCGCGGGCAGGCGCTGTCGGCCGAGGGTGCATCAGGGATATTTCACAAGGATCGAGCCTTGAGCGAAAAAAAGAGCAAGAAGGGCACGCGGAGCCAGGGGGCTTCGCCGGCTGGTGTAAAGAAGACGTCGGTGGGCGGTTCATCGCCGCTGGACCTGTCGCTGCTGGAACAGATGGTCAAGCTGATGAGCGCCAACGACCTGTCGGTGGTCGATGTGCGTGACGGCATGAAGCGGGTGGTGCTCAAGCGCGGCCCGCAGGCCGTGACGTATGCGCCGACGGGTTCGTATGCCGCTCCGAGCTATGCCCCCGCGGCGACGCCCGCACCGGCGCACGCGGCCCCGGCTGCCTCGACCTCGGCCGCCTCGACCCCCAGCGCCGACGACACCAGCGGGCTGGTGGCGATCAAGAGCCCGATGGTCGGTACGTATTACTCGGCCAGTTCTCCCGAGGCCAAGCCGTTCGTCAGCGTCGGCTCGACGGTCGATGAAGAGACCGACGTGTGCATCATCGAGGCGATGAAGGTGTTCAACAACATCAAGGCCGAGACGCGCGGCACGATCGCGAAGGTGCTGGTGCAGAATGGTCAGACGGTGGAGTTCGGGCAGCCGCTGTTCTGGGTAAAACCCTGAGGATGTCGCCCGTTGCCCGTTGCCAGCGAGACAGGGAAGGGTCGGCCGATGGCTCTACAGGATCGTGACCTGGCGGCATGGCAGCGGGCGATGGAACTGGTGACCTGCGTATACCGCCTGACCGACGCCTTGGCTCGCGAGGGAGTATTCGGCCTGAGGCAGCAGACGCGTCGCGTTGATGTCTCGGTGC
The DNA here is from genome assembly GCA_964493365.1 of uncultured Tepidisphaeraceae bacterium. Classification (GTDB taxonomy): domain Bacteria; phylum Planctomycetota; class Phycisphaerae; order Tepidisphaerales; family Tepidisphaeraceae; genus CAZBOE01. Next base: position 3,664 of record CAZBOE010000283.1, read on the forward strand.
CATCGAACATCGCGAAGGGACAAGGCCGCGCGTCGCTCCGTTGCGAATCGTGATTCACTGGCAACAGGCAACTGGCAACAGGCAACTGGCAACTAACTTCATGTTCTCGAAAATCCTGATTGCCAATCGCGGTGAGATCGCCCTGCGGATCATCCGGGCGTGCAAAGAGCTGGGTATTCGCACGGCGGTGGTGTATTCGACCGCGGACAAGGACGCGGCGTATCTCAAGCAAGCCGACCAGGCGATCTGCATCGGCGAAGCGCCGCCGGCCGAGTCGTATCTCAACATCCCGCGGATCATCAGCGCCGCGGAGATCGCGGACGTGCAGGCGATTCATCCGGGCTACGGGTTTTTGGCCGAGAACGACCACTTTGCCGA
>CAZBOE010000284.1:0-4037 GCA_964493365.1 uncultured Tepidisphaeraceae bacterium
CTTCTCTTCGGCGGGGGCGGCGGCGGCGCCACCGGCGCCGGCACCTGCGGGGCCGGCCATCATCACGGCGCCGCCGGCGGCGGGTTCGATGCCGTAGGCTTCTTTAAGGTAGTTCTTGAGGTCGACGGCCTGCTTGAGGGTGAGGCCGGCGAGCTTGTCACCGATTTCCTTGATGTCAGCAGCAACTTCTGCCATGGGACTGTTCTCCGGAGGGCTGTCGGGCCTCCAGCCGTGTCGAGTGTCGGCCGCCGGCGATAGCCTGGCTCACGGTGAGCCGGTTTAACCCTTTCGGGGCTGTCGGGGTCGGGCCAATGTGCGAGTGATAAATCTCGCGTGGTTCGTGTCGGGTTGGGGTCAGGCCGCGGGGGCGGCTTCTTTTTCCTTGGCTTTGTCTTCGATGGCGGTGAGCAGGGCGCCGAGGGTTCCGCCGGGGCCCTGGAGGGCGCCGAGGAGCGATCCGCCGGGGCCGAGGAGGCTGCCGAGGATGCCGGCGATGGCTTCTTCGCGGGTGGGGAGCTTGGAGACCTGTTCGACGCCGGCTTCACCGGCGTAGACCTCGCCGTCGAAGAAGATGCCGCGGAGTTCGAGCTTGTCGTTGTCCTTCTTCTCGTCGAGGAGGAGCCGGGCAATGGCGGTGAGGCTGGCGTCGCCTTCGGGGTAGATCAGGGCGCTGGGGCCGTCGAGGAGTTTCTCGAAGCCGCCGAGCGCGGGCTGGAGGGCGCGGCGGGCGAGGGTGTTCTTAACGACGGTCATGCGTGCGCCGCTCTTGCGGAGCTTGCCGCGGAGGGCGTTGTTCTTGTTGCCGTCGAGGTTGATGGGGTTGACGACCGCGACGCCGCCGGGGGTGCCGACGCGGTTTTTGATGTCGCGCTCGATGAGGGCTTTGACTTTCTTGCTCATGATGGTTGCCGGTTGTTGGTTGCCAGTTGCCAGGGGCGTTGTCTTGCGACGGGTTGCCTGTGGTGGGTGGCCGGGCCGGAGGTGACCGGGGACGGGCGACTCACCGCGGGCGAGGCCTCATTGGACGTTGAGGTAGACGGCCGGGGTCATGGTTCCTTTGAGGACGACTTTTTTGATGTAGGTGCCCTTGGCGGCCTGGGGCTTGACGCGGCGAATCTGGGCGATCATGGCCTCGATGTTGTCGGTGAGCTTTTGCTTATCGAAGCTGAGCTTTCCGACGACGGAGTGGATGTTTCCGCCGGTGTCGTTGCGGTATTCGATCTTGCCGGCCGCGTATTCCTTGACGGCGGTGGCGATGTCGGGGGTGACGGTGCCGGACTTGGGGGAGGGCATGAGGCCTTTGGGGCCCAGGACCTTACCGAGTCGGCCGACGAAGCGCATCATGTCGGGTGTGGAGATGGCGACGTCGAAGTCGGTGAAGTTTTCTTTTTCGATTTCGGCGACGAGTTCTTGTCCGCCGGCCTTGATGGCTCCGGCGTCTTTGGCGGCCGGGACGAGGTGTTCGGGGCAGAAGGCGATGACCCGCTTGGACTTACCGACGCCGTGGGGGAGGGAGAGGGAGCCGCGGATGGCCTGATCGGCCTGCTTGGCGTCGATGCCGAGGTTGAAGATCAGTTCGACCGACTGGTCGAACTTGGTGGGCGCGAAGCCCTTGAGCACGTCGATGGCCTGATCGACGGGCAGCGGCGTGAAGACCTGCTTTTCGGCGGCTTTTTTGTAGCGCTTTGAGCGCTGAATGACGGGTGCAGCCATCGGCTGTGTTTCGCTCCGCGCCCGGCTGGAAGTAGCCCCGGGCAAAAGCTCCCACTGTTGCGGCCCGTGGTGCGGCCTGATCGTTTCGAGCCGGGTAATTTAGCGGGCGGCGGTGGGAAAGCAAGGGGGGGGGCGGGCGAGTGGGGAGTGGGGAGGGAGAAGTGGGGAGTGAGGAGTGAGAGGGGAGGAGGAATGGGCCGCGGGAGGCGACGGTGGTTGCGCGACGGCGGCCAGAGTCACAAGTCGACCTGTAGATCTGATCCCATGCGGAGGCCGGCGACGTCTGCAGCGAGTTTGATTATGCTGCGCTTGAGCGCGTTATTCAGGTTAGTCCCGACGAGCCATCCTCCCGGGAGTTTCTCGAAGTGATCGCGCAAATCCGGCCGGTCTGGGTAGAGTTCTTCGACCTTTCTAGCGATGTACTTGCGTTTGCGGCCCTGTGCATCTGGGTGGGCCGCACATCGTTCCAGAAAGGTTGGGTCGTCGCGAGCCAGTTCACGCAGTACGAAGATCATTGCGTCTTTAGCGTTCGCGTAGTGATGCGGGGTACCCCTCAAGATTAGCATCCCATGGCGCGTACCTTGGGGCTGCTCCGTGCGTTCTGCTTTTCTCATCGGCGGAACTGCTTGTTGTCGAATCCGCCCCGTCAGGCGATCGACTGATGCCAGTTGCCCAATTGCTCCGCCGCTCATGGTTTCATGGTGAAGGGACGCAAGGAATTCAGTGACATCATCCTCATCGGGCCTAACCCCCGCCTTTGACTCGACAGCGGTTGCCAGAAGTTCAACGAGCGTCTCATCACCTTTCTCAACGAGTTCTCGCCACGCTGCGGGTATTTCTCCCTGAGCTTGCGCACGCCGATTTCGGCTACGATATTCACTTCGTGCGGTTTCAATCGCGCGGCCTGACTCGATACCGTCGCGTTGAAGATACCTTGCGAGTGCATCGGACGATTCGTCAACGGTGCGCTCGAACAGATCAAGCTTATAGACGCGTCGGTCGTCATAGCTGCCCTGCTCGGCAGGCAGGTAGAAACTCCATGTCCGGCCGTCCGTCAGAACGACGAAGGGCACACCGGCATGAAATGCATATTCCAACGCTTGTCGAACGGCGTCTTCAGCTCTTCCCGGCTGTTTTACCTCGATAAAGACAGCCGGCTTCGACGCGGGGTGACACAGTGCGAAGTCTGCTCGCCCTTCGCCAGTCTGATATACGGGCCAAACGCGCGACGTGTCCCAAGTATCCCAGCCAAGTTCCTGGAGAACACGCAAGACGACCCCTTGGGAGATTGCCTGCTCGTTCGGATACCTACCTTGACGCAGACGCAGAGTGATGTCGGAAAGCGAGCTGTTTAGCGACATAAGTTTAATCCGGAAGTATATCGGCAGACCTCCAATCGACAACGCATCGCATAGCGGCAACGCGCGGCACGGTGACACTGCCGACGGCGCTTGTGCCAAGGGAGAGGAGCTTTGGGGGCCAGATAGAAGCGGCTGCAGGCTTGACGCGAAGTGTCACGGTGGGCTCTGGCCTTGGAGTGACCAGGGGGTTGACAGATACCTAACATATGGCGTACTCTGCTATGTGTATTTTTGTTGGGAGGTGGGTGGATGGATTTGGAGTTGGTGGGGTTGATTGAGGGGGCGTGGTTTGGGGGTGTGCGGGATCGGGTGATGGGGGATTGGGGGGAGCTGGTGGCGCGGTTGAGGCGGAGGCGGGGGTTGTTTGGTCGGCCGGCGAGGGGGTGGTGTGTGGGGGTGAGGGCGGGGGATCGGCGGGTGGATGGGTGGCGGTTTGTGTGTGTTCCGGATCGGTTTGTGGGGAAGGAGCCGGATCGGGTGGAGGTGGTGGGCGGGCGGGTGGAGCGGGAGGATGGGCTGGTGGAGGAGGGGGAGAAGCGGCTGGTGCGCGGGCGGGTGTTGCGGCGGGCGCATGAGGTGGTGTTGGATGGGGCGGGGCTGCGGTGGTTGAATCGGCCGGTGGAGGTGGGGCCGGGCGGGTTGACGGTGAAGGAGCTGGCGGCGGAGACGGGGATGAGCGTGCGGGCGATTCAGGAGGCGGCGGCGCGGGGGGATCTGGGGCCGATGCGCGGGGGGCTGGGGCCGGGCGGGCGTCAGCGGGCGGCGACGCCACGGTGGGGACTGGACCCCGCGGGGGTGGGGATGAGCCGGTCGGTGGATCGCGGGTTTGGGAGGCCCTGGCGGTGGGTGAGCGAGCGGGTGCCGGAGGGGTTTGAGCAGCGGGTGATGCGGGTGCCGGTGATGGCGGGCGGTGGGCGAAGGGACGGGGTGAGGGATGGCGGGGAGCGGGCTGGCGGGGATCGG
>CAZBOE010000285.1:0-4003 GCA_964493365.1 uncultured Tepidisphaeraceae bacterium
GTGATGATCGCGAATGTCATTTGAAAGGTCATGAAGACGGTCTCGGGAATGGCGCCCGTCAGCCCGTCGACCGTCAGCCCGGCGAGCATCGCCTTCGACAGATCGCCGACGTAGGCGTTGCCCTCGCCGAAGGCGAGGCTGTAGCCGACGACCATCCAGGTAATCGACATCGCACAGCAGGTGGCGAAGACCTGCATGAGCACCGAGAGCACGTTCTTCTTGCGGACCATGCCCGCGTAGAACAGGGCGACCCCGGGTATCGTCATCATCAGGACGAGCGCGGTCGAGGTGAGCATCCAGGCGGTGTCGCCGGCGCTCAAGGTGGGTGCCGCCTCGACCACAGCCTCGGCGACGGCGGTCGCATCCTGCGCCCTCACCGTCCCGGCCGCGCCGAGCGCCAGGAGCGTCAAGGTCATCACGTCGAGCAAGCGTCGCATCGCGGTCCTCTTCCTCCCACTGCCGATGGGCATCCGACCGGAGCAACGCCGCACGGGTGGCGCGTGATCCGACGGGCGCCGGGCCCTCGGGCCCTGCGATGGGCGGCGGGTTCCAAGATTCGTGCCGTCGGGGAGAGCTGCCCGGACCAGACACCGACATGCGCGGTCGGCGCCTGCCCCTCGCGTCCGCAATGGTGAAAAAACAGGCAGGCCGCCGTGAGCGCCCGGACGTCTGCCGCCCAGGCGGGCAACGGCCCGCTCAGGGCGGCATGGGGCGGCGTTGCAAAGCCGCGGCCGTTCGCCCAAGCTTCGGGGCACGATCCAGGCGACGGGGAGGCCAAGGTGACGGCGCTCGACCGGCTGAGCGCCGCCGTCAGGCGCATCAACGACGTTCTGCTGGCCGCCTGCCGGGGGGCGATCATCGCTCTGATGACCGCCATCGCGGTGATCATGATGGCGGCGGTGCTGTGGCGCTACGGCCTCAACAACGCGATCTCCTGGTCGGAAGAGGCGGCCAAGTACCTGATGGTCTGGCTGGCGTTCGTCGGTGCGCCGGTGGCGCTGCGGGTCGGCGGCCACGTCAGCATCGATCTGCTGGTGCGTTCCCTGCCCGCCCGGATCGCCCAGCTGCTCCACGCCCTGATCAGCCTCACCGTGATCGGCATCATGGTCATGCTGGTCTGGAAAGGCTGGGGGGTGGCCCAGGTCGGCGCGCGCCAGGTCGCCTCGACGTTCGGCCTGTCGATGGTCTACGTCTACGCCGCCGTGCCGCTGGGTGCTGCGCTCACCGGCCTCGTTGCCCTGGAGCAGCTGCTCGCAGCACTGCGCGGCATCGCCGATCCGGCCCGGGGCTTCGATCCCGACGCGGAGGGCCGCGCCTTCGACGAGGCCCGCGGATGAGCGCCCGGCCGCTCCGGGTGGAGGGCGCATGGCACTGATGTTCTTCTGGGTGCTGCTGATCGCGATGGCGCTCGGCGTCCCGATCGTCTTCGCGCTGATCCTGGCGCCCATGGTCGGCGCGGTGCTCGCCGACCGGGCCATCTTCTTGAACATGATGCCGCAGCGCATCTTCAGCGGGATCAACCAGTTCCCGCTGCTGGCGATCCCGATGTTCATCCTCGCCGGCGAGATCATGAACCGCGGCGGCATCACGCTGCGCCTCGTCGGCTTCGCCAACGCCCTGGTCGGCCACCTCCGCGGCGGCCTCGCCCACGTCAACATCGTCTCCAGCATGCTGTTCGCCGGCCTCTCGGGCTCGGCGGTCGCCGATACCTCCGCCCTCGGCTCGATCCTCATCCCGGCGATGGAGAAGGACGGCTACACACGGCGCTTCGCCGCCGCGGTCACCGCCGCCTCCTCGGTGATCGGCCCGATCATCCCGCCCTCGATCATCATGGTCGTCTACGCCTACATCATGAACGTCTCGGTCGGCGGGCTGTTCGCCGCCGGCTTCGTGCCCGGCGCGATGATGGGCCTCGGGCTGATGACGGTCACCGCCGTCCTCGCGCGGCGCCGCAACTACCCGCGCACCGACCGCCGGGCGACGCTGGTGGAGACGGGCTCGGCCTTCAAGAGCGCGTTCCTGCCGCTGCTGACGCCCGTCATCATCCTGGGCGGGATCCTCTCCGGAATCTTCACGCCGACCGAGGCCGCCGCGGCTGCGGTCCTCTACGCGCTGGCCTTGAGCCTGCTCGTGACCCGGACCCTGGCGCTGCACGAGCTGCCGGCGATGCTGTTCCGTGCCGGGGTCGCCGCCTCGACCATCCTCCTGGTCGTCGGCGCGGCGACGCTGTTCGGCTGGATGGCCTCGCTCTCGGGCGTGCCGGGTGCGGCCACCAAGCTGCTCTTGTCGATCAGCGACGATCCCTACGTCATGCTCTTCGTCATCAACGTGCTGCTGCTGGTCGTCGGCATGTTCTTCGACGCCGGGCCGGCGATCTTGATCCTCGGGCCGCTGATCGGGCCGACGATGCTGCAGCTCGGCGTCGAGCCGCTGCATCTGGCGATCATCATGTGCGTCAACCTCACCGTCGGTCTCGCGACCCCGCCGGTCGGGCTGGTCCTGTTCGTGGCCTCGACCCTGACACGGCTCTCGGTGATGGAGATCGCGCGGGACATGTGGCCGTTCCTGCTCGTCCACATGGTGGTGATCCTCCTGATCACCTACGTTCCCGCCCTGACCTTGACGCTGCCGCGCCTGCTCGGGCTGGGTGGCTGACGACGACCGCAACGGAGGGAGGCATGTCGATGCGCAAGCGTACCATCAGCCGGGTCGGGCTCGCGGCGGCGATCGCCGTCGGGCTCGCCGTCGCACCCGCGCAAGCGGCGGAGTTCACGATCAAGTACGGGCACCCCGGCCCGGTCGGACCCGATTCCGACGATCACGTCGCCGGCGAGTTCCTCAAGAGCTACCTCGAGACGCGCTCGAACGGGCGGATCGCCGTCGAGATCTTCCCGGCCTCGCAGCTCGGCTCGTTCCGCGAGATGGTCGAGCAGGTCAACGCGGGAACGCTCGAGCTGGCGCACACCGCGCTCGGCGGCCTCGTCGGCTTCATGCCCGAGCTGCAGGTTATCGAGCTGCCCTACGTGGTGCGCGACGACGACGTGGCCGAGTGCATGATCGGCAGCCCGTTCTATGCCGAGGCGCGCAAGGCGTTCCTCGAGAAGTCGGGCAACGTCAACCTGCTCGGCATCGGCAACACCGGGCGGTTCCGCAGCTTCTTCACGAGGAAGCCGGTCAAGACCGCGGCCGACCTCAAGGGTGTGAAGATGCGGGTGATCAACTCGCAGCTGCCGGTCGAGATGATGCGGCTTTTGGGCTCGAACCCGACGCCGATCGCGTGGGGCGAGCTCTACACCTCGCTCGCCACCGGGGTCGTCGAGGGCACCAAGAACGCGGTCACCGACATCATCCCCAACCGGATGCAGGAGGTGGTGAAGTACGTCGTCCTCGACGAGCACGCCTATCTCTGGGGCTTCATGGCGGTCAGCCAGTCATTCCTCGACAGCCTGCCGCCGGACCTCAAGAAGCTGACGGTCTCGGGCATCATCCAGATGGCGACCGTGCAGCGTGAGTTCAACAAAGGCGCCGAGGGGCGCCAGACCGAGGCATTCGTCAAGGCGGGCGGCACCGTCTACGTGCCGAACGAGACCGAGATGGCGACCTTCCGGGCGGTCAAGGAGCCGATGCGCGACTGGTATGTCGGGCAGTACGGCACGGAGTGGTACGACAAGTTCATGACCTCGATCACGGCCTGCGAGCAGCAGGTCGACGCGCAGCTGGCGGTACTCGGCAGCAAGTAGCCGATCCGGGCGGGCGGATCGCGCGCCGGCGATCCGCCCGCCTGCGATGGCCGTAGAACGCAGCGACCACGATCCACCGAGGCACGACCATGACGATCTTCCGCTACGGCCGCGCCCTGGCGCTCCTCGCCGCCCTGGCCCTTCTGGCCCCGACCCGGCGGCATCGCCCGATGCCCGCCTGACCGCGACGGCGGTTCCGCGCGACGTCGGCGAGGGCCAAGATCCCGGCTCGTCGGCCCGCACCGGCCGACGGACCACAGCTC
>CAZBOE010000286.1:0-3972 GCA_964493365.1 uncultured Tepidisphaeraceae bacterium
CCGTCGTCGGCGAGGTCGCCGGCGACGTGCAGCAGCCGCGCTCCGCCTCGGTCGTCGCCGACACCGAGACCACCGCCGCCCGGCTGAGCATGGAGGCGCTGTCGGCGATGCGCGCCCAGGATCCGGCGGCGCTGGCCCTGCTGCACGCCTTCATGGCCCGGGAGCTGTCGGAGAAGCTGCTCGCGGCGACGCAGCAGGTCGCGGCGGGGCAGGGGTAGCGGGTGGTCGGGCTCGAAGGTGTTCGCCAGGTGCGTTGATTTCGGGGCGCAGAGAGCGGACGCGATCAACGTCCGTTGAAGGACGTTGACCGGCCGGGTAGGGCGGGTCTAAAGCGCAGCGTGACCCGCCGGACGAGGTTGCCGGCGAGAGAGTCTCGCAGGTGATGGGAGCAACTTACGATTCCCGACTACCGTCGCCACCGCGTACCGGGAGGGTGTTACTTCTTCACCGTCAATCTCTTGCAGCGGCGCGGCAATGACCTGTTGACGCGGCACATCGACCGGCTGCGGGACGCGGTGCAGACGGTGCGTCGGGCGCGGCCGTTCTTCATCGATGCGTGGGTCGTGCTGCCCGATCATCTTCACTGCCTCTGGACGCTGCCGGAGGGCGACGATGACTTCTCGACCCGTTGGCGGGTGATCAAGACGATCTTCGCCCGCAGCCTGGCGGTTGACGAACGCCGCTCCGCAGTGCGCCGGCGGCATGGCGAACGAGGCATCTGGCAGCGGCGGTTCTGGGAGCACGCCATACGCGATGACGAGGATTTCGCCGCGCACATGGATTATGTCCACTTCAACCCAGTCAAGCACGGCTATGTCCGGGAAGCGGCGGAGTGGCCGCATTCGACGTTCAAGTCATGCGTCCGGCGCGGACTTTACCCTGAAGCTTGGCTTGGACCCAATGTAGAGGCTATATCAGACGCAGAGTGGGGCGAATGACGCATTCGGCGGGTCACGCTCCGCTTTAGACCCGCCCTACTACGGTTTTTCGGGGCTACTCGCGCTGATTGGAAAACCATGGTTTTGTAATCGTCAACGAGGAACCGATGAATAATGTGGTACTAACACTAACGAGTGCAATCGTGTTTTTTGGTGCAATGTCGAGCGGTCTATGCCAGAGCAACAATGAATCCAAACGATTTATAGAATTCTTCATCGGCAACTGTCTACAAGTTCTCCCCGACACAAAGCGTGTGCGGGCCGCTAGCCGAGTGATGAATTGGAAAGTTTTGCAAGGTGATCTTGCGGTGATGCTGGCGCCAGCAGATCCGGAGGCGATATGGGAAGGATGGGCTACCGAATACGAGGGAAGTTCCTACTTAATAGGAATCAGCGAAGGAAAAGTGGATGGTAGAACTGTTGTGGGTTGCACCGTCGCAACACGGGAAGTAAACCAAGAGGATCTTGTAAAAACTCTCCTGAGTGTCATCAATCTAAGGGCTCTCAACGACGAAACTGAAGCAATGCAACGTTATCGGGGTTGGCTTACCGAGGTGAACCAGCATTCTATTCTAGTTAATCTGACGACACAGGCGGGGAGCAGGCGCTCGGCAGCGAGTTTGTCGGCGTTAGTAAAGCTGAAATAGCAATAGCGAATTTACTTAGTATCGTTTGTTTTACAGCGGTAGAAGCTTGAGATCCGGTACAACCGCGTCGGGCGGAAAAGCTGAAGTCGCGAAAGAAGGTCGCACGCTGTCCGGTGACAAAGCCTTACTGGACATCGGTGTGGAGCGTGCCCCGCCCTACGTCGAAGGACCCGCGCTACGCGAGCTGATTCGTGATTCAAGGAGTATGGCAGCTAGTATTAGCACGTTGGCAGCCATCGAGATGCCGGTGACCACCCATGCAGCGGTGCTGAAGTTCCAGAATGAGACATCGTGCCACCACCACTCGAACAGTATTGGCGAAAACGTGGTTCCGAACGGGACCATTGATGTGAAGCCTACGAAGATCGACAGCGCTACGAACGCCAATAGGCCTTTAAAGAAAGTAAGTTCGTAATTGCCTGTGAAGTACATGCTCCAGATAAGGAAGCCGAAGACCACTATCCCAGAAATGGCCTTGAGCGCTCCGCCAAGTTCAGCAATGGCAACAAGCAGTTGGTTCATGTACGTCGCTCCCCCCTCGAGATGCATCAGGCGATCTTGATGTGTTTAGACGTCGCTAGGAGGAGAAGCCCTGCCGCGACATCAATGACTGCCCAGGCCAAGCTGTTGTGCCCTGACGCACACCAGTTGCTCATGACGCCCCACGCTGGTCCGAAAAGACCCCATTAGGGGCTTCCGCAGTCAGAAGTCAAGCAACCATCGATCGCGCGACCTGCCATGTCCGTTTCTGAAAATCCCAATCTACCGTGCTCTCGGCGATGCCCGCCGAGGCGACCCGGCGGCGCTGGCCCTGCTGCACGCCTTCATTGCCCGGGCGGAGAAGCTGGTGGAGCGACGCAGCAGGCGGCGGCGGGGCAGGGGTCGCGGAGACGCACCGGCACGCGGGGCAATCCATTGGGGTGCGACTCGCTCGAGGTCCGGTGTCGATCAGCGCTCGTGAGGCCCGAGGTAGGACAGCAGCGTCACCCGCGATTCCCACGCGGTCCCGCCGACGCGTGCGTGCAGTCGCCGATCGGCGGTGACCAGCATCGCTCCGCGTTCATCGGCCAGGGCCAGGTAGAGGCAGTCGTAGACAGGGTGATCGAGCCGACGGGCGATGGCCGTGGCCGGCACCGCCAGCGCCTCGTCGGAGATCAGCAGCATCCCCACGCCGGTGATCCGTTCGGCGACCCACTGCAGCTGGCGTGCGGTGGTCTCGCCGCGCCTGAACCGCTTCCAGGCGGCGTTGCAGACCTCGGAAACGATCAGCGTCGGGGCCAGCAGCGTGTCCGCGCGCCGAAGCAGGGCTTCGGCCAGAACCGAGTCGGGTTCCGGCAAGAACCATTTGAGAGCGACGGACGCATCGACGACGACGCTCACCGGCTGTCGCGATCATCGCGGATCAGGTCCTCTGCGAGCGGTGCGCCGGGGGGAAGCGGCGGCGACAGGGCACGACCCCGGGCCAGCTCCTCGATCACCTCGACCCGCGACGGCTTCGCCGCCTCGGTCAGGATGTCGCGCAGGGTCTGCTCAAGCGACTGCTTCCTCGCCGCCGCGCGCTGCTTCAGCCGTTCGACAACCGAGTCGTCGATGTTGCGGATGACCACCTGTGCCATCGCCCGCCGCCTCTCGCTGGGGATAGCAGGATGATATCGACGTCGCCGGCGCCCGTCATCCCGGGCGAACGCCGCCCGTCACTCCGCCCCGGCGCCGACCAGCGCGGTGTTGAAGTCCTCGAGCAGGACCTGGATGCGGACCGGGTCGGTCTCCTCCATGATCAGCCGGGTGCGCTCCTGGGCGGCCAGCAGGTCGAGGTCGAGGATCCGCCGCTTGACCCGGGCGATGTTGCTGGCGGTCATCGACAGCTCGCGGAACCCCAGGCCGAGCAGCAGCGGCGTGAACCGCGGGTCGCCGGCGATCTCGCCGCAGACGCAGACCGGGATGCGGGCGCGCAGCGCCGCCGCGGCGGCGAACTGGATCATCCGCAGCACCCCCGGGTGCAGCGGGTTGTAGAGGTGCGCCACCCGCTCGTCGCTGCGGTCGATCGCCAGCGTGTACATCGTCAGGTCGTTGGAGCCGATGGCGAAGAAGTCGCTGACCATCGCCAGCGCGTCGGCGGTCAGCGCCGCGCCGGGAACCTCGATCATCGTGCCGACCGGCGGCAGCGCCGTCGGAATCTCGGCGCCGCGGCGGTAGAGCCTGCGGGCGGCGCGGGTGAGGATGTCGCGGGCGGCGCGGATCTCGGAGACCAGCGGCAGCAGGGTGCGCACCGGCCCGTGCGCCGAGGCCCGCAGGATAGCGCGGAACTGGGTGTCGAGCAGCTCGGCGCGGGCGAGCGACAGCCGGATGCCGCGGATGCCGAGCGGCGAGGTGGCGCTGTCGCCGAA
>CAZBOE010000287.1:0-3926 GCA_964493365.1 uncultured Tepidisphaeraceae bacterium
CGCCGCGCCGACCGGCTGCCCGCGAGCGGCCTTGCGAAGGGTCGATCGAAAATTGTGCGCCGGTGACCGCGCCGCGACGACAGCCGGGCGCGATCGCACGCCGCGCCGTCGTCTGCGCCATGACGATGCGGGGTGTCGGCCGGCCTCCGAGGCGCGCCGGGCCGAGCTGCCAATCCCCAACGACACATGTCCGCCGCCGCCACGCACGCAAGGCGTCGTCACCTGCCCGAAGCGAGCAGCCGAGGACGATGTCGAGGCGGCGTGATGCCCGCTTCCGCTGGCGATAGAGTTCCGCTGCCGATAAAGCTTCGCGGGCGCGCCAACTGCGCCGGCGAAGGTTGACGAAACGGTCCCGAGCGGCGCTGATAGTGTTGATAGATAGCGGTCGGCTCGGCTCGACGCACACGGCATCGGCCGGCCGCACCATCCAGACCGACGCCCGCGCCCGCCGCGCCGCGCTCACCATGCTTTGACGGCCGCCATGCCTGATCACCCGCCTTCCAGACCGACCGACCCCGGGACGCCGCAGCCGAACGACCCTTCGCCCGGGGCGTCGCCGCACGCTGGCCAGCCAGGCCGCGCCAATCAGCTGCCCCGATCTGGCCAGCCACCCGCAGAGCAGGGGTCGTCGGGATCGACGGGATCGTCGTCTCGGTCGATGCGGCCGCCGGCCCGGCGTCGGGCCCTCTCCGACATCACCGGGCAGTCTTCGGCGGCAGCGGCGTCTTCGTCGGGCAAAGCTCCTTCGACGGAGAGTCGGGGTGACCGCGCTGCCGGCGGCGCTCCCGCCGATCCGCCCGCTGCCATGGCAGAGCAAGCCGCCAGGCCCGGCCGTTTCGGGGCCCATGGCGTGGGCGGGATTCTCGTGACACTGGGCCTGGCGTTGCTCGTGTCGGCGGGCGTATGGCAGGTCGATCGGCCGATGGCGGCGGTGACGCTGGGCATTGCCACCGCCCTCGCTGCACAGTCGCTGCTGAGCGGACGCATCCGCGTGCCGGCCCTGTTGCTGGTGGTGGTGATGGTGCTCTATGGCGGCGCCGCCTGGTATGCGCAACACATCCGCCCGCTGCCCGACGCCCCGCCCGAGCCGCCTCCGCCGGCACGTTCGCAGCGATAAGACAAGCCGCCGGCACCCTCGGCCGCGGCCGGCGGCGCAAGCCCCCGCGGTTGGTCGGGCCCGGCGTTTGCACCGCCTGGCGTATGGCGCTCAGCGGCATCCTGCTCGACCTCGATGGAACCCTCGTCGACAGCAACGGCTTTCACGCCTCGTGCTGGCGCACCGCGCTGCGGGCGGCGGGGTTCGACCTGCCCGAGGACCGCATCCGGCTCGAGATCGGCAAAGGCGGCGATCTGCTCGTGCCGGCGCTGGTCGGCCCCGAGAGCGAACAGCGGCAGGGCCAGGCCATCCGCGACGCCTATCAAGCCTGCTTTTACGAACGGATCGAGCAGACCTCCCTGCGCGTCTTCGACGGCGCGCTCGACCTGATCGACGCGCTTCACCAGCGCGGCCTGGCGGTGGCGCTGGCAACCAGCAGCGACGAGAAACAGGTCCGCGCTATCGAGAAAGCCGCGGGAGTCGAGATCCGCACACGCTGTGACGCGTTCACCACGGCCGACGACGCCCTGCACTCCAAGCCCTACCCCGACATCGTCCGGGCGGCGTCGGCCAAGCTGTCGATGCATCCGGCCCAGACCGCGCTGATCGGCGACACGCCCTACGACGTCACCGCAGCACGTCACGGCGGCGCCGTCTGCATCGGGCTGCGGTGCGGCGGCTGGGACGACACCGCCCTCGCACAAGCCGGCGCCCGCCGCGTGTATGCCGATGTGGCCGACCTGCTGGCATCGCTGGATGACGTCCTGGCGTCGGCGTCGCCTGCGTCGATCACCCTGGATCAGACGCGGATCGACCAGATGATGCGCGTCGCGCTCGACACGGCCCGGCAGGCCCTGGAGGGGGGCGATGCGCCCATCGGCGCCGCCCTCTTCGACGGCGACGGCCGCCTGATCTCGCGGGGATACAACCGCTCCAACGAGACCGACAATCCGATCGACCATGCGGAGATCGTCGCGTTTCAGGCCGCCGGCCCGATCGGACGTCGCGCCGACGAGCGCGAGGCGCGCGGCGCTGCGCCGCTGATCCTGGCGAGCTCTCTCGAGCCGTGCGTGATGTGCACCGGGGCGGCGATGCAGGCCGACGTCGATACGCTGGTCTACGCGCTTCGCGCTCCGGCCGACAGCGGCACAGGCCGGGTCATGCCGCCGGGATCGCCCCAGACCAGCATGCCCCGCATCGCCCCAACCTCGCAGTCGGCCGCCGACGAAAGCCGCGGGCTCTTCGAGGCCTATCTCCGGCGCTATCCCGATGCGCCGGGCACCGCGTTTGTCCGCCAACTGCTGAGCCTGACGCAGTAAGCACTGCACACGCCACTGCACGCGCAGCTGCACCCGCCCGGGCCCGGATCGATCGACAATTTACCGCCCCGCGTCTCGTCCATCGGGCGGCGGCGGCGCGTCTTTTGCACAACCTGGCAACCGTGCACAGCACCTTTTTTACACGAAGCCCCTCAACCGAAGGAGAATTGTCATGAACATGCACGTGATTCGTATGGCGGCGCTCGGTGTGTCGATGGCGGTCGGCGCCGGCGCGGCGCAGGCTCAGCAAGGCGACCTGGGCGACGAAGCCCGCCAGGGCAACACCGGGCAGCTCAACACGGTTCAACCGCCGGCCGGCCGCGACGCCCGCGAGCTTGATCAGCAGCGTCGCACTGAAGACCAGGCGACCGGCGTCACCGGTCAGAACAACACCCGCCGCGACACCGCACAGCCGGGCAATCGAAACGACCCGGAAGTGGTCGGCATCATCGTCACCAAGTGGGCGATGCAGCGGGCGCCGACGCTGCCGGCCGGCGTCACCCCGCGTGTGCTCAACGAAGAGGAGGACATGGCCGAGGCCCTGGCGGCGCTGACCGAAGCGGCGCTGACCCAGGGCGGCGTCGATGACGTCGTCGAGCGCCTTGTCGATCAGGACCGCAACCGCCTCGGCCAGGAGATCGGCGGGTGGCTGACGGCGCGGGATTACCCGTCATTCGACCGCGCGGTCGAACGCTTTCAGGCGGCGTGGCGGGCGAAGTACAACCGGGAGTTCGGCATCAACGACCAGGGCGGGCTCTCGGGCAGCCTGGTCTTCATCGAAGGCGAGATCGCCCAGCCGCAGGCGGTGGCTGCCCACTGGCCGGTGCCGCTGATCAGCTCGCGCGGGGGCGACGCCCAGCAGGCTGCGGCCCGCATGCCCCGCGACCCGGCCAAGGCGACCGAGGCCCAGGACGGAAGCTCCAACATCCAGGCCGGCCGCAATGTGGCGGTCGTGGCGATCCCGGGTGTCGCCGGCATGCCGGGCATGAACCTCTCGATGCTCCAGGAGTTTCCCGATGCCTGGAAGCTCGACATCCCCAACCATGTCACCGGTGAGGTGCTGGTGAGCCATCTGGTCACCACCATCAACGACCTGACCGCCGACGCCGCACAATGGCCGGCCGACGAGAGCCAGGCCAAGTCGGTCGTGATGTACAAGCTGCTCGCGGCGGTCAATGGCGTGAGCCGCGACGAGCTCCAGCCCGCCGGCGGCATGCAGGAGCGCGGCATGAACGGCGGCCGCATGAATCAGAGCGACGTCATCCGCCGCGACATCGGCGACGGCAACATCGAGAACCGCACGATGCCCCGCAACAACGCCGGTGACGACGTCGGCAATCGCTGAGCGTGATTCCCGCGCGATGGTGGCACACCAGCCCGCGCGCGCCGGCTCGCCTGATTCTGCCAGTGGGGCCCGTCGACCGCCGACGGGCCCCACTGATGCGCCCCACTGACGCGCCCACGCCTTGCCCGTCTCCACTGCCGGATCGACCCACGACACCGGGTTCTTG
>CAZBOE010000288.1:0-3895 GCA_964493365.1 uncultured Tepidisphaeraceae bacterium
CCGTGTAGCCGTTGTTGGTCAGGATGATGTCGACGAGGTTCTTGCCGATGTCGTGCACATCGCCCTTGACGGTGGCCAGCACGATCTTGCCCTTGCTCTGGCCTTCGACCTTCTCCATGAACGGCTCGAGATGCGCGACGGCCGCCTTCATCGTCTCGGCGCTCTGAAGCACGAACGGCAACTGCATCTCGCCCTTGCCGAACAGATCGCCCACCACCTTCATGCCCTCGAGCAGGATGTTGTTGATGATGTCGAGCGGGGCGATCTTGTGGGTGTGCATCGCCTCGTCGAGGTGGTCGGTGAGCTTGCGCTTTTCGCCGTCGATGATGTGACGCCGCAGCTTCTCTTGGATCGTCAGGTTCTCCTCGATCACCGCGTCGGCGCGGGTCTCGGTCCCCTCGGGGAAAAGCGAGACGAAGTGCGTCAGCGGGTCGAAGCCCTCGCGCCGGCGGTCGTAGATCAGGTCGAGCGCGGCGTTCCACCTCTCGTCGTCGATCTTGTTCTTGGGCAGGATCTTCGACGCATGGACGATCGCCCCGGTCAGGCCGGCCTCGCGCAGCTCATGGAGAAACGCGCTGTTGAGCACCACGCGGGCCGCGGGCTTGAGCCCGAAGCTCACGTTGGACAGCCCCACCACCGTGTGACACCGGGGCAGGTGCTTTGAGATCAGCCGCGTGCCCTCGATCGTCTCCAGCGCGTTTCGGCGGTCTTCCTCGATGCCCGTGCTGATCGGCAGCACCAGCGGGTCAAACATCAGGTCCTGGTCGCGCAGCCCGAACCGCTCGACCGCCAGGTCGCGGATGCGCCGGGCGATCGACACCTTCCGCTCGGCGGTGCGCGCCATCGCGCTGATCTTGTCTTCGTCGATCGTGCCCGCGACGACCGCGGCGCCATACTGCTTCGCCAGCGCGCAGATCTGCCCGAGCTTTTCCTCGCCCTCTTCGAGGTTCATCGAGTTGAGGATGCACCGTCCGCCGGCCAGCTTGAGCGCCGCCTCCATCACCTGCGGGCTGGTCGAGTCGATCATCAGCGGCACGGGAATCTGCCGCACATATCGGCTGACCACCTCGTGCATGTCGCGCACGCCGTCGCGGCCGACGAAATCGACGCAGACGTCGAGCATGTGAGCCCCGTCGCGCACTTCGTCGCGCGCCATAGACACGAGCCCGTCCCAGTCTTCTTCCTGGAGCAGGCGCTTGAACTGGCGCGAGCCGTTGGTGTTGGTCCGCTCGGCGACGATGAGATAGCTGTTGTCCTGGCGGATGTCCTGCGCCTGCGTCAGGCTGGCGATCTGCTCCAGCGGCTCGATCTGCCGCTGCCTGGGTGCGCGGGGCGGCGTCTTGCTCGCGGGGGAAAGGCCCAGCGAGAGACACAGCTTCTCGAGGTGGGCGGGCTTGGTGCCGCAGCAGCCGCCGACGATGCTCACGCCGAAGTCGTCGACGAACCGCATCACGCCCTTGGCAAAGTCATCGGGCCCGAGCGGAAAGTGGCTCTTGCCGTCGACCATCACCGGCAGCCCGGCGTTGGGCAGCACGCTGATCAGCCGCGGCCAATGCTTGCCGAAAAACTGCACATGCTCGGTCAGCTCGGTCGGCCCTGTAGCGCAGTTGAGCCCCAGCACATCGACGTCGTCATAGCCCTCGAAGACGGCGCTGACCACTTCCGAGTCCGAGCCCATCAGCATGGTCTGCCCGGCGTTGAGGTCCATCGACACCTGCACCATGATCGGCAGCCGCTCGCCCCGCTCGGCGAACACCGCCCGGGCGGCCGCCACGCCGCACTTGAGCTGCAGCGGGTCTTGCGCGGTTTCGAACAGCAGCACATCGACGCCGCCGTCCATCAGCCCGCGGATCTGCTCGGCATAGCTGTCGAGCATGATGTCCCACGTGGTGTGGCCCAGCGAGAGCAGCTTGGTGCCCGGGCCGATCGAGCCGACGACGTAGCGCGGGCGGTCGGGGGTCTCGTATTTGTCACACGCCTCGCGGGCGATCCTCGCCGCCAGCACGTTGAGCTCTCGCGTCTGGTCCTGCAGGTCGAACTCCGCCAGCACGATCTTGTTGGCGCCAAAGGTGTTGGTCTCGACCGCGTCACAACCGACGGCCAGAAACGCCTCGTGAATCTCGCGGATCACGTCAGGGCGGGTCTGGCAGAGAATCTCCGAGCAGTTTTCCTTGCCCAGCCAGTCGCGGTCGAGGTCGAGGTCTTTCTCCTGCAGGCTCGATCCCATGGCGCCGTCGAGCACCACCACCCGCCGACGGGCAAGCTCGATGAACGACGGACGGTCTGCTGCTTTTCGCAATGCGGTGGCGGTCACGGTGGCTCCTCTGGCAACGAGCGATCAATCCGCCCCACCCGACAACGACTGGGCGGGGCACTCCAATCATACCCAATGGCGTCAATCCGTCCATCCGGATGAACGGGAGAACGCGGGCGGCCAGCGCGATGCGACTATAAATTCTGTTGCCGTTTTCGCATCGCCTGCTGACGGACGGCGCGACTGCCGGTAACTTGCCCGCCTCCATGTTCTTCGGACAAAGCTTCGACTACGGCGATCTCGCGATCATCGGCACGCTCATCGTGCTCGAGGGCGTGCTGTCGATCGACAACGCGCTGGTCCTGGGCATCCTGGCCAAGCGGCTGCCCCACGAGCAGCAGCGCAAGGCCCTGACCTATGGCCTGATCGGGGCGTTCGTGTTCCGCGTCATCGCCATCCTCACCGCAGCGTATCTCCTTAAATGGTGGTGGGTTAAGGCAATCGGCGGCGGCTACCTGCTCTACGTGGCCGTCAAGCACTTCTTCTTCGAACACGACGACGGCCAGCCCGCGGTCAAGGTCGGGCCCGACGGGCACCCGATCCTCGATGCCCCGCCCGCAGGCGAGCCCGGCGGCGACGTCGTCGAGGGCGAGCTGAAAAAGCGCGTCCCGCCACCGATGGAGGCGGCCGCCGTCGCGGTGGCGGCCAAACGCTACCCCAGCTTCTGGGGCACCGTCGCGGTGATCGAGCTCACCGACATCGCCTTTGCCGTCGACTCGATCCTCGCCGCCATCGCGATGATCCCCTCCGTGCCGCCCAGCCAGACCAACCCCAAGCTCTGGGTCGTCATCGCCGGGGGCATGATGGGCGTCATCCTCATGCGCTTCGCGGCGGTCATCTTCATCAAGCTGCTCGAAAAGTTCCCCCGGCTGGAGTTCTCGGCCTACCTGCTGGTGGCCCTGATCGGGGCGAAGCTGCTGGTCGACTGGTTCTTCAACAAGCCGCCCGACCCGGCCCCCGAGGGCTGGCACGCGCCGGTCAACTTCCACTCGCTGCATTCCCCGGCCACCTGGATCTTCTGGGGGCTGATGGTCGCCTTCTTCGCCATCGGGTTCCTGCCGGGCAAGAAGGACGACGGGCCCGACTCGGGAGCGGGGCTCGATTCCGCCCCCGCGTCAGCCAAACCCGACTTGACGCCCTGATCCGACACCATGGCCCGACGCCCTGACCCGACGCCCTGATCCGACAGCCTGATCCGGCGCCCTGATCCGCCGGCACGCGCCGCAGCCGGCTGGCCGGCCCGTCGGGCAGTGACCGCCTCGCCCTCGACGGCCAACCCAGTTGTCGCTGCCTGTGTTTAACTGAAGAGGTCGCCGGCGAGCGGGTCGGGGCGTGGGGGCAGGCCCGCATGGGCGGCCGGCCGGGCCGATGGTGTGCTCGGCGGGGTGCTCGGCGGTGTGCTCGGCGGTGTGCCCGTTGGTGTGCTTGTCGGTGTGCTCGTCGGGGCCTTGGGGCGAAGGGTGGCGATGCCCCCGCAACGCGTGCACTTGTATCGGCGACGGGTATCGCGTCGGCGGTCGACCCACCAGCCGCAGGTGGTGCAGCCGAGCTCGAGCCGCGCGGGCCGCGCGGGCGGCGCGG
>CAZBOE010000289.1:0-3840 GCA_964493365.1 uncultured Tepidisphaeraceae bacterium
GCCGCGCTGATCCGGCTCAGTCAGAACGTGATACGCGCGCCGGTGCGGGTGACCGAGCCGCAAGGCGAGCAGGTCGTCGTGCCGCTGGGGCTGGCGGAGATCGACACACGATCGTCGCGCGATCTGCCCTACGACCCCACGCACAAGCGGTGGATCGACCGCAGCGCCATGTCGGGCACGTGGTATATCGGGCTGACTTCGAAGCTGACGCCGGGGCTGACCCCGACGACGCTCACACTCGATCTCGAGCTCGAAGCGCCGGCGTATGTGGTGTCGGTCGCCGCGCTCGACGCACAGGCCGCCATGCGTGACCGCACCGCGTCGGCCGACGGCATCCGCATGCCGCCCGAGACGTCGGCCGCAACCCTTCAGGGCCCGATCGGCGGGCATCGCCTCACCATCGAGCTGCCGCCCTCATCGATCGACGACCAGGGCACCGCCTGGATCGCACTGAGCGTCAATCGCGGCGGCGCCGCGTCGGCGGTCGGCGAACTCACCGGCTCGTCGGCGGTCGTCCCGCAATGGTCGATGAAGCGGTTTCACGCGGGGCTCGAGGCCCGCAAAGCCCCCTAGCCCCGGCCTTCACGACACTCAGCGTCAGCGATTTCACCACCCCCACCCGAACCATCCACCGCATCACCCATGGCCATCGACACCGCTTCGCCCATTCTCACCACGCAGAATCTCACCAAGCGCTACGGCACGCACGTGGCGCTTGAGGACCTCAACCTCACTGTCCACAAGGGCGAAGTCTTCGGCTATATCGGCCCCAACGGCGCGGGAAAGACCACGACTTTCCGCATCCTCTGCGGGCTGCTCGATCCGACCTCGGGCAAGGCGGTCGTCGCGGGCGAAGACGTCACGCACACCAAGGACCGCATCAAGCAGGTGGTCGGCTACCTGCCCGACAACTTCGGCGTCTATCCCACGCTGCGCGTGTGGGAATATCTCGACTTCTTCGCGGCCGCCTACCGCATCCCGCGCAAGCAGCGACCCGAGCGGATCGAGTTCTGCCTCAGGATCGCCAACGCCGCAGATTTCCGCGACAAGCTGATGGGCGCGCTCTCACGCGGGATGAAGCAGCGCGTCGGCATCGCCAAGACGCTGCTGCATGATCCGCAGGTGGTCATCCTCGATGAGCCGGCGGCCACCATCGACCCGCGCGCCCGCGTCGAGATGCGCCGGCTGCTTCGTGACCTGGCCGACCTGGGCAAGGCGGTGCTGGTCAGTTCGCACATCCTGCCCGAGCTGGCCGACGTGTGCGACACGGTCGGCATTCTCCGCAGCGGCAAACTCGCGGCGTGTGGCCCGGTGCGCGACATCCTCCGCACGGTGCGCCAGCGACGGCTCGTCGAGATCAGCGCCGTCTCCAACGGCACGTCTCCCGAAAAGCGGATCGCCGAGGTGCTCAAGTCCGCGCCGGGCACGTGGAGCCGCGTCGAAGCCGCGCCGGGCGAAGGCCTTCGATACGAAGTCGACGCCGACGAGGCCCAACTCGCCGACACGCTCAAGCTGCTGCTCTCCAGCGGCATCCCGATCACCAACTTCGCCGAAGTGCCGGCGGACCTCGAAGATGTGTTCATGTCGCTGACGAAATGAGAGCCAACCTGATCGACCGCGGGGCGATGAACCTGATCCTTCCGGCGAACGCTGCGACTCGGCACACCCCTGCAAATACTCCAACCGATTGCCACCCATGAACCCCGTACTCCGAAAAGACCTGCTCTCACTGTTCCGCCTGCGGCGGGTCGCCGCCGTGCAGGCGGTGTTTGTCGCGCTGCTGGGATTGCTGGTGATGACCACGTGGCCCCAGTCGGGCGTGGTGTCGCTGGCGACCGCGGCGCAGGATTCGCTGCTGATCGGGCTGATCGCGGGGCAGATGGTCCTGCTGGTGTTGTTTGTGCCGGGCGTGGCCGCGGTGGGCCTCAGCGGCGAGCGCGAGGCCGGCACGCTCGAGATGCTCTACGCGTCGCGCCTCAAGCCCGCCGAGATCATCATCGGCAAGATCGGGTCGGCTGTCAGTTTCCCGATCCTGCTGCTGATCAGCGGGATGCCGTTTGTCGCGCTGCTCGCCTGGCGCGGCGCCGTCGATACGGGTGTGCTCGCGGCGGCGTATGGCGTGCTGGTCGTCGGCGCGCTGCTGCTGGCGGCGGTGAGCCTGTGCGTCTCGGCGCTGTCGAAGACCACCTCTTCGGCGCTGGTGGTTGCCTATGTCGCGGCGCTGATCCTGTGCGGCGGCGTCATGGTGCCGGCGATCATCATGCTCGATTCGCAGCAGGATCCGTCGGCCGCCCAGGCGCTGCATTACATTCGCAGCGCCTCGCCGGTTGCGGCCGTGTTGTCGGTGCTCAAGCCCGGCTACAACGACCTCGGGGGCGTCGCCCGGCAACTGCCCCCGGCCTGGCAGATCTTCCTCCCCGCCGCCGGAGCGGGCATCCTGCTTTGCGCGGGGGTGGTCGTGGCGGTGTTGCGAAAGCCGCCGAGCTCTTCCGACATGATGGGCGGCGGGCAGACCGCCGCGCAGCGCTCGTTGGCGCGGCGGCTGATGTACCTGATCGACCCCAAGAAACAGCGCCCCCCGCTGGGCGGCTTCAACCCCGTGATCGGCAAGGAGCGTCGCACCGGGGGCCTGGGCTCTGGACAGTGGCTGATCCGAATCTTCTACGGCTGCCTCGCCCTGTCGCTGGGCCTGGCGCTGATGAGCCTCTACGGGGGCGCCGAACACTCCGACCTGCTCGGCAGCGTCGCGGGTGTGCTGGTCGCGCTGCAGATCGGCGTGGTTGTGCTGGTCGTGCCCAGCCTCACCAGCAGCGCCGTCAGCGCCGAGATTGAATCGACGACCTTCGAAATGCTCCGCATGACGCGCCTCTCGGGCGGACAGATCTTCTGGGGCAAGCTCATTCCCGCGCTCGGGCCGGCGGTGCTCCCGGTGATCGGGCTGCTGCCGGCGTATGGCGCGGTCTGTTTCATCGACCCGGCCTACGTCGTCCGTCTGGGGCAGGTGCTGCCGCTGGTGCTGCTGACCGTCGCGCTGTGCGCCACAACCGGGCTGGCCTGGTCAACCCTCGCCCCCGTCACCGCCCGGGCGACCGTCGGCGCCTATCTCACCTGCGCGGCGCTGATCATTCTGCCCCTGCCGCTGTGGTGGGTGAGCCAGTCGCTGCTGCCGCTCACGCAGCAGTATGTGGCGCTGCCCAGCAGCCTGGTGATGGCGCTCAACCTGCTTCCGGGCGGGTCGGGTGTCATTGCCTCGCTCTACATGCAGCATGTCATTGTCGTGAGCCTTCTGTGCCTGGGGATGCTTGCCGTCGCACGCTTCCGCCTGAACGCCCTGATGAGGATGGGATGATCAACCGCCGACACACCCTGATCTGCCTCGCCTGCGTCGTCGCACCGCTGCTCTGCCGGCACGCCCTGCCGCAGAACGCCGCCCACGCCCAGGCAACGCCACAGGCCCCGGAGCAGGCCGCGACCCAGCCCGCATCGCCGGTCGCGTCGTTCGACACGCTCGGCTACGGACTGACCGCCATCCCCGCCCCGCCGGGCAACCGGGTCAACCAGACCTCCCCGCGCACGGTCGAGCTCACCGCGGCGGCACTGGCGATAGAAAAGGTGCCGTCGGTGCGAGCGAGATTCGTCCATGACCTGGGCGTGGCGGAGCTTCCTCAGGCGATCGGCCCGGTGGTGAAGGCGGCCGGCGACGGGTCAGGCGAAGTCCGCATGGCCGCGGCGCTGGCGCTGGCACGGCTGGCGTCCACCGTCACCGACGCCCTGGCCGGCGACGCCCTTTCGGCGCTGGGTCGACTGGCGGCCGACCCGCAGCGCGACGTGCGCCGGGCT
>CAZBOE010000290.1:0-1197 GCA_964493365.1 uncultured Tepidisphaeraceae bacterium
AGAGCCGACGGCCTCACCGGTGCGGGCATGCCGGGCTTTGTCGGGTCGGCCGGCCTCGACCCCCAAGCGCCCGCGAGCCGGCAAGCCAACCTCGCCCTGCTCAAGTGGATGTTCGGGTTTCTCGCCCCGGTCAAGCTGACGGCGCTGGTGGCGTGCCTCTATCTCGCGCTGGGCGTCGGCGCGGAGGTCATGGCGGTCAGGCAGACCGGCGAGACCGTCGACCGAATCAAGCAACTGGATATCAGCCGGGCGCTGGAGCAGCAGGGCTTTGTCTCCTGGTTCTTCGGCAGCGACCCGGGCGCCGCGGGCCTGCGGACGGCGCTGCTTTACCTGTGTCTTTATGTCGCGCTGCAGCTGGTGCTGCGATACCTGCGCGAGGTGTCGAACATCCGCTTCAGCATGGACATGGTCTTCTACATCCGCGAGGCGGTTTACGACAAGCTGCAGCGGGTTGGCTTTTCGTTTCACGACCGCATCAGCTCGGGGCAACTGATCAACCGCGCGCTGTCCGACCTGCAGCATGTCCGCAACTTCATTCAGACGGCGCTGCTGATCACGCTGGAGATCGTGCTGAGCGTGAGCGGATACATCGTGCTGCTGGCCACCAAGAGCTGGTGGATCGCCGGGCTGGCGCTGCTGCCGCTGCCGATCTGGACGTGGTACATCCTGCGGTTCGGCAAGAAGGTGCAGCCGGCGGCCAAGGCCGTCATGGAGGCCGAAGACCGCAACGTCTCGATCATCACCGAAAACATCGCGGGCGTTCACGTGGTCAAGGCGTTCGCCACCGAGTCGACCGAGGTCGGCAAATACAACGAGAACGCCGATGTGTTTCTCGATCGCGTGCTCAAGCGCATCCGGCTGTTCGCCAACTTTACGCCGGTGATCCGCTCGATCGCGGCCGCGAGCAACCTGATGCTCTTCGGTGTCGCCGGCACGCTGATAATCTACGAACAGATGAGCGCGGGCGACCTGGTGATCATCGCCAGCTCGATGGGCATCATCCTCGGCCGGCTGCAGCAGGTGTCGGTGATCAACGAGCAATACCAGAGCGCGATCGTCTCGGCGCGGCGGCTCTATGAAGTGCTGGCGGCGGCGCCGACCGTGGCGCAGAAGCCCGACGCCCGGCCCCTGCCCCACGGCACAGGCCGGGTCACCTTCGAAGGCGTGACCTTCGGCTACGACCCGTCCAAGCCGGTC
>CAZBOE010000290.1:1272-3811 GCA_964493365.1 uncultured Tepidisphaeraceae bacterium
ACCTACCTGCTCTCGCGCTTCTACGACCCGCAGCGAGGACGCATCCTCGTCGATGGCATGGACCTGCGCGACGCGACGCTCGAGAGCATCCGCACCGACGTGGCCAGCGTGTTTCAGGAGACCTACCTCTTCAGCGATACGGTCGAGGCGAACATCGCCTACGGCCGCCCGAACACCCAGGGCGGCGAGGTCGAAGCGGCGGCGCGGCTGGCGCAGGCGCACGAGTTCATCGAGCAACTGCCCAAGGGATATCAGACCGTGCTGGGCGAACGGGGCACGAGCCTGTCGGGCGGGCAGCGCCAGCGGCTGGCGATCGCCCGGGCCATCCTCTTCAACCCCCGCATCCTCATCCTCGACGACGCGACCGCCGCGATCGACCCCGAGACCGAAGACCTCATCCGCAGGGGAATGTCGCTGGTGATGGCGGAGCGCACCGTGTTTGTCATCGCGCACCGGATCGCGACGGTCAAGCGGGCCGACCTGGTGCTGGTGATCGAGAACGGTCGCATCACGCAGATGGGCACGCACGACCAGCTCATGCAGCAGGACGGTCACTACCGCGAGATCGCGGCGGTGCAGCTCTATGGCGACGACCCGTCCGAAGAAGACGCGCCGCCCAAACCCAAGGCGGGCGAGAGCCCCTCCCACATGGCCCGCGCGGCCGACCGCCGCAGCGTCGACGCCGCCAAAGAAGAAGCCGCACGCGACGAAAGGGAATCGATGGCGCAGGAACCGGTGTGAGCCGCAGGGCCGCAAGCTGCTGAGCCTGCAGCGGGCAGCCTGCTGAAGAAGCGCCAAAGCCCACACCACCCGCTCACAACTGCCCACTGCCGACTACCCACTGCCGACTACCGCATGACCCTTGCCAAACGACCAACTTCCTCACCCGCGGTGACGCCGCCCAGGGCGGACGATCGCCCGGAGGAGACGTATCGACCGATCGAATGGGGTCTGATCGTGCGGTGCCTGGGGCTGCTCCGGCCATACACCTGGCGCTATGTGTATGGGATCGTGCTGTGCGCGGTGCACGTGCTGCTCGAGATGAGCGGGTGGATTTTCACGGGCTATGTCATCGCCTATGTGACCGCCTATCGGGCGGGCGAGACCGCCATCGCCGACGCACCCTGGGTCTGGCGAATCCTCGGCACCGGCGTCGAAACATCCCGCGGCGCCGCGATCAGCGACCTGCTCTGGACGCTGGTCTACTGGGCCGCCGCGCTGGCGGTGAGCTTTGCGCTGCAGCGGAAGGTCATCCTCATCATGACCGACGCCGGCGAGCGCGTGCAGTTCGACCTGCGTCGCCGCGTCTTCGCTCACCTGCAGACGCTCTCGATGAGCTTCTACGACAAGACCAAGCTCGGGCGCATCATCAGCCGCTGCACCAGCGACATCAACGCGCTGCGCGAAGCCAACGTGTGGGGCGTCAACCGCGTGCTGATGAACGCCGTGAAGATGATCGTGGCCGCGGGCATGCTGGCGGCCACCGACTGGCGGCTGTTCGTCGCGGTGGCGTGGCTCGGGCCCGTGCTGGCGGTGGTCAACGTCGTCTACCGCCGCAAAGCCGGGTCGGTGCAGCAGGAGATCCGCGAGGGCTTCACCCGCGTCAGCACCAACCTCGCCGAGAACATCACCGGCATGCGCGTGGTGACGGCGTTCAACCGCCAGGAGCCCAACCTCTCGGTCTTCAACCATCTGCAGGTGCTCAACACCGCCAACAACATGCGCGGCGCACGGCTCAACGGCGTGTATCAGCCGCTGCTGGTGCTGATCCAGTTTGTCGGACGGGCGGTGATCCTCGCGGTGGGCGGATACCTCGTCGTCACCGGCAACATGGCCGGCGGGGTCGGCGCCGTGGTGATGGCGTTCGGGTATTGGGACTATTTCATGGAGCCCATGCTCGACCTGGGCAATTTCCTCAACATGCTCATGCAGGCCATGGCCGGCGGCGAGCGCGTCTTTGCGCTGCTCGACACCAAGCCCGATGTCACCGACCTGCCCGACGCCGCGCCGCTGCCGCGGATCACCGGTCATGTGAAGTTTGAGAACGTCACATTCGGCTACAACCCCGAGCGGCCGGTGCTGCATGACGTGAGTTTTGAAGCCGAGCCGGGGCAGATGATCGCGCTGGTGGGCGCCACCGGCAGCGGCAAGAGCAGCATCATCTCGCTGATCGCGCGGTTTTATCAGCCGCAGCTTGGGCGCGTGCTGGTCGATGGGCGTGACATCCGCTACGTCACGGGCGAAAGCCTTCACCGCCAGATGGGCCTGGTGCTGCAGGTCAATTATCTCTTCACCGGCACGGTGATGGAGAACATCCGCTACGCCAAGCCCGGCGCCACCGAGCAACAGGTGATCGATGCCGCCAAAGCCATCGGCAGCCATGACGCGATCATGTCGCTGGCCCGCGGATTCGAAACCGAGGTGGGCGAGCGCGGCGCCAGCATGTCGCTGGGCCAGCGGCAGCTCATCTGCTTCACCCGCGCCTTCCTGGCCGACCCGCGCATCTTCATGCTGGACGAGGCCACCAGCGCCGTCGATA
>CAZBOE010000291.1:0-3804 GCA_964493365.1 uncultured Tepidisphaeraceae bacterium
GTTGACCAGCCGGTTGTAGCCAAAGAACGTGCCGCGCTCGGTGAGCATGATCCGGTCGTTGCCGGCCGACTTGACCTTGTCAACCGCCGTCCGCATCTCTGCGGGGGACATGAACTGGCCCTTCTTGATGTTGACGGCGCAGTGTGTCCGCCCGGCGGCGTGGAGCAGGTCGGTCTGCCGGGCGAGGAAGGCGGGGATCTGCAGGACATCGACCACCCGCCCGACGACGGCCGCCTGGTCGGGCTCGTGGATGTCGGTCAGCACGGGCACGTTGACCTCATGCTTCACCGCCTCGAGCACCGCCAGCCCGTCGGTCATGCCCGGCCCGCGAAAGCTCGAGTTGGACGAGCGGTTGGCCTTGTCGAACGACGCCTTGAAAACGTATCGCAGCCCGAGCCTGTCGCACACAGCCTTGACGTGCCGCGCGATCAGCAGGCACTGTTCGAGCGATTCGATCACGCAGGGCCCGGCGACGACGAACAGGGGCTTGTCGATGGCCGGGGGGAAGAGGGAGGGGAGGGTGAGGTGCATGGTGAGTGGTTTTCGGCTGTCGAGGGGTGGATGTAAAGGGACGGCCGACGGGCGGTCGTGAGGGTCGGGCGGTGAGAGAGGGGGCGTGGGCGGGAATCGTCGGTGGACTGACGGGCGGACGGTTCAGGCGGGTTGGAGGAGGTGGGCGATGACGTCGGCGGCGGAGTAGGTGGGGTGATCGGCGTGGAGGAAGCGGGCGATGTGGGCGACGTCGTCGCCGCTGGTGACCAGGGGGAGCTCTTGGCCGGTGGGGCGGGATTGGGGGAGGCCGATGGCGGCGAGCAGGCCGTTGCAGACGCACATTCGGCCGACGGTGTCGGCGGGCTGGCCGCCCTTGGCGGTGTAGTCGGCGACGGGTTCGGCGGGGCAGCGCCAGCCGATTTCGCCGGCGGGGGTTTGGTAGGCGTGTCGAAGGTAGCCCAGGTCGCAGGCTCGGGGGCTTTGGGGGGAATCGGGGTGGCCGCGGGTGCCGGGGAGCTGGACGATCTTGAAGGGGAAGCCGGTGGGCGAGGCGACGGGATCGGTGAAGACCCTGACGCTGTGCTCTTTGCTGAGGCGGATCACCTGGGATTTGATGGCGTCGTCGAGGCCGGATTCGCGGCAATAGGCGAAAGCGGTGCCGACCTGGATGCCGGCCGCACCGGCGGCGCGGGCCTCTGCGAGGCGCTGGGGCGTGGCATAGGAGCCGGCGAGCCAGAAAGGCAGGCCCAGGGCGGCGATGGCGGTGAGATCGGCGTCATCGCGCGCGGAGTAGAGCGGTTCGCCGGCGGGGGAGAGGTGGAGCGGGCCGCGCGGGGGGGCGTTGTGTCCACCGGCGGTGGGCCCTTCGACGATGAAGCCGTCGACGCGGCCGCTGGCTTTCCTGGCCAGCACGGTGGCGAGGGTGGCCGAGGCGACGATGGCGTAGAAGTCGGGACGCCGCAGCGTGGCGGGGCCCTGGGGCCAGAAGTCGGCGGGGTCGAAGCGGATGTGGAAGGGTGCGTCGGCGGTAGCGCCGTGAACATCGAGATGCATCTCGACGGGCTGGGTGAGTGCGAGCTTGTCGAGAATGCCGGGGATGGCGCGGGGGATGCCCGCGCCCATGAGCACGACATCGACGCCGGCGAGCATGGCGCCGTAGAGCGAGTGGAGCGTGGGGGGCTGGATCTTTTCGAGGTAGTTGATGCCAACGGGGTTGGCGTGGCCTTCTTTGGCGAGGAAGACCTCGACGAAATTGGCGGCCACGAGGAGTTCCTGGGCGAAGCGGGAGGGGCTGGCCGAGGGGAGGGGCTTGCTGAGGAAGGGCTTGGCGCGGGGCTTGCCGCCGGGGATGAAGTAGCGGGCGAGGATGCGGTCGGCGACGCCGGGCATGGGGAAGTGGGCCAGCGCGCGGCGGATGTGGCCGAGCGGGTCGCCGGTCTGGAGCCTGCGGATGATGATGGTGTCGAGCGCGGTGCCGGAGACGACGCCGAGCTGGCCGGCGGCGCTGACGGCGCGGGCGAGGCGATAATCCGAGACGCCGGCGCCCAGTCCGCCCTGGATGATCAGGGGGAGCGCGGTGGGAGGGCTTTGCATCCGCCCAGCATACTCAGCCGAGCGGCCTGGCGACGGGTTCGGGGGTGTGACCTATGGGCGCACCTGGTGGGGTGGCCCGTTGTCGGATGATGCCGACTCATCGGATGGCACGGCCGTTTCAGCACGAGCGCCTCAGTCGGGGTGAATCAGTCCACCCTCGCGGCGCTGCAGAACTATCGACGATTCGCAGGCCTGCCGGGGCAGCGTGGGCGGCACGTTCGCGTTCGCTCCGGTCGGCCGCGGCTCATATCCCCGGCGGGACGATGAATCGGAGGGGGTAGGGGAGGAGGTCGATGTTGACGGGGGTGAAGCCAGCGGCTTCGCCGTCGGCCTGGATGGGGATGGGGGTGTCGGCGGTGATGGCGACGTGTTTGCCGCGGGCGGTGACGACGCCTTCGACCAGGAGGTGTTCTCCGGCGGCGGCATAGAGCAGGAGGTGGGCGGTGTCGGCGTAGTTTTCGCAGGCCAGAGCGCAGATATCGAGCAGGCCGTCGTCGGGGCGGGCGTCGGGGAGGATGGGGAAGCCTGTGCCGTAGTCGCGGATGTTGCCGACGAAGGCGACGCCGCGCGTGGGGCCGAAGACGGTTTGGCCGTCGACGGTGACGGTGATGGGGGCGTAGGGGTATGAGCTGAAAGTGATGGCGGCGGGCACGACGTAGCTCGTGAGGTCGATGGGCCCGGTGCGGCGTTTGGCGAGCTCGTGGATGATCTGCCCGTCGAGGCCGATACCGGTCATGAGCAGGAACAGTTCTCCGTTGGCGCGGGCTGCGTCGCGGCGAACGGTTCGGCGGGTGCGCAGGGCGAGGGGCACCTTGGCGTGGTAGTCGGTCAGGTCCCAGTCGATGCCGAGGTGTCGGCCCATGAGGTTGGCGGTGCCGGTCGGGATGACGCAGAAAGCGGGGAGCTCGTCGGCGGGCAGCCGGCCCTGATCGACCTCCTGGCAGACCCGCCCGACGACGCCGCGGAGGGTGCCGTCGCCGCCGATGGTGATGACGGTGTCGTCGCGCGAGAGGGGCGGCAGAACGGCGGCGTCGCAGCGGTCGAAGATGACGGTGGGGTCAAAGCCCTGCAGGCGGAGCGTGTCGGCGAGGCGCTGGGCGACGGTGCGCCCGCGGCCGCGACCGGCGATGGGGTTGGCGAAAATGGCGACACGCGAAGAAGGCATGGGGGGGATTGTAGGGGGCGATGGCACAGGGGGCAGTGGGCGGTCGTGAGTCACCGGGGCGGGCAACCAAATCGGGTGGGCCGGGTCGGGTGGTTCGGATCAGGCGGGGCCGGTTGGGGCGCGGGTTTTAGAACGCGGCCTTTGCGGAATAACGTTGCCTTTGCCTGCGGGTCGAGGGACGATGCGGCGTATGAGCAA
Source organism: uncultured Tepidisphaeraceae bacterium (assembly GCA_964493365.1). Taxonomy (GTDB): domain Bacteria; phylum Planctomycetota; class Phycisphaerae; order Tepidisphaerales; family Tepidisphaeraceae; genus CAZBOE01. The sequence continues at coordinate 3,449 of CAZBOE010000291.1, forward strand.
AAGGGGCCATGGCGTCGGCAGGCGGGTGCGTGTTCTGGTGGCGTGCATGGGGATCATGCCGGCGGGATGGGCGGCGGTCGGGCTCGTGCTGGCTGGTGCGGGCGTGGGCTATGCGCAGGAAGCCTCTGAGCCGGGGGGGGCGGCGTCGGCCATCGCGCAGACCGCGGCGCGTCAGCATGAGATTCGCGCCCAGACCGCGGCGGTGGCGGGGCAGATCGATGCGGTGATCGCCGAGTTTGTCCGCAACGGGCTGGGCGACGGCCCGGATGTGCAGACGCTGCGCGGCATCCGTGATGTGCTGGGCGGGCTGGGCGCACGCCAGGTGGCCGAGGTGATCGCGTTGCTGTGCGATGCGC
>CAZBOE010000292.1:0-1075 GCA_964493365.1 uncultured Tepidisphaeraceae bacterium
CCAGTTCGCAGATGAAGCCGGCGATGGTGGTGAAGCGCGGGGCGGCATCGCCCGAGACCGCCATGAACAGCACGTTGTGGCGGCAGGCCGCCTCGATCCGGCGCGAGCCCACGATCCCCCTGGAGTAGGCGAGCAGCACGATCTTGAGCAGCACCCCGGGGTGGTAGGCGGGCGCACCGTTCGCGTCGTTGCGCAGGCGCGCTTCCAGGCCCGACAGGTCGACTTCGCCTTCGTCGATCAGGTGGCACAGGGCGTGTTCGAAGCTGCCCGGCACGATCTGCTTGGCGAAATCCACCGGCAGCAGTTTCAGACCCGTTTCGATTCGCTTGTAGCGCGGCATCGCTGTCCTCCGAGGCATCGCGCCATTATGCCATACGCCTACGCGATAACCGAGCACATCGAGGGTTTTTCTACAGCCTCAACAGAACCTGTCAGCGGCGGGGGTGCCATTCACCGAACTTATTTGTGGCCGTGTCGAAAATGTACCAACGATCAAGCCCTTCGTTGTCAGCAACCCCGAAGCCAAATCTATTCACCTCGAAACCCACGTCACAAAAATAACCTGAAGGGGCAACCAACCGGATGCGTTCCGAGCCATCCGCGTTGTAGATCACCGCGTTGTCCCGCGAAACCCCGAACTTGTCCAACTCGACGACGGCCACCCCGGTCTTGTCCGCAAGCGGACATGCGTCAATCGTGCCTCTTGTGTGTTCCGGTAGTCCAGAAAACTTGACTATCCAGCGTTCCCCACAACGCCAACGACAGCCGACTTTGGACGAGTTGTAGATCTTATGCCCCCATGGATCTTCGATACCGAACGGATTTCTAATGGAATCGTAGGTGCTGCTCAAGAGCACATACTGAAAGTCCTGAACAGTGGTCATTGAATAATCCTCCGGCTCCCAGGTATTACTTCAAGGTATTCGTTTCGGCTGGCCCGCGGCAACAGGAATTCCACTTGCTGACCTCCGCCGCCATAGTACACGCCCTGAAATTCTTGGTCTCCGGCAATGCCGACGCGACTAGGTAAGGGTTTGGTTACCACTACTTCTTGTACATACAGCCCCTTCTCGCC
>CAZBOE010000292.1:1085-3797 GCA_964493365.1 uncultured Tepidisphaeraceae bacterium
GAACGGCACGACAGTTGCAGAAAATGATGATGGGCCAGACGGTAGCACCAACTCAGGCTTGAACTCCGGCGTGATTGCATACAAGTCTCGGGCTTCAGCGACACTCTTGATGGGCAGCGGCGACGCCCAGCCAGCAATGTTGCCGTGTTCGTCCACAACCATGTATAGGCGAGTGCCCGCGGGTACGAGCTTGTCGCTGACTGCTGTCCCTACCATATAGGGTGGCATATTGTCGTAGGCACCGTGAGCCAGATTCACCGTTCCCGCGGCTTGACTTCGACCGTCCTGGAACTCATGTAAGCCAACTCGCGGAAGACCTGCTATTTCGCCATCAACCGCAAGTGGTACGGTATAGCGACCGATAGCTGGGGCACGTACCTTAGTGAGGGACAGTATCTTCGCACCGCTCTTCGCGGCAGAACTGACGCCTCCCACCAGCAACGCCCCATCCACAAGCAGCACGCCGAACTCGATGCCCGCATCCTGGGCGCCTTGTACTCCATCCGTCTGGTAGTTCGACTCGAAGCGCTGAAGACGTGCCTTGTACTCGGTGACCACCTCGACGCCGAGCGCCCGAATCGTTTCTGCGTCGAGATTGGCCAGGAACTCGCCGATCGCTTTGACGGTCCCGATGGGATCCTTGACCGCCGCCGCGATGCCTTCGACAGTCGCGGCGCCCATTTCCGAGGCGCGTCCCAGTAGGCCAATCGAAACTCCGGCGTTGAAAGCCAGGTCCTGTTTGCCGGACACGACCGCATACCGTCCTCTCACTTGCCCCGCGCACAGCAAGGATCCACGGCATGCACCAAGCTCCGCGAACATGCGGCTCTTCTGGGAACTGGTCAGATAGTTGTTCAGGGTCTCGTTCTGTGCGGCACCGACGGCGGTGCCGATGTCGGCCCCGACACCAAGCGCGATCGCACCTGCCGCCAGCGTCGACAACGTGGCGAGTTGCGCCCTTCGCAGATTCTCGTCCTGATCGCTCGTCAGCCCATCGAGAGCCGGATTCAGCAACGCCGCGCTCGCTCCCCCGATCGCGCCGGACAGGAAATCATCGCCCTTCAAGGCAGACGCCACGCCACCCACCAAGGCGTGGCCGAGAACGTTCTGCGGAGTCCAGGGATCGCTTGCCTGACCCACCGCGTTCGCTCCGATGGCGGCCATGTCCCCGACAAACGCATCCCGTAGCGCCTCGCCGAAGTCGGCGCCGGATATCGACGACCGGACGCCTGCCGTCACCAGGCTGCGGCCCGCGCTCCCGATCAGATTCGAGCCGATAGTCTCGGGGGCGAAGCGTCCGACGGTTGCCCTCGAAGCGGTCTGCACGCTCGCGAGTTGGTTCAGGCTCAGATCACCGAATAGCGGGGCGTTGGTCAGCCCGAACGTCAGCCCCGCCGTGATCCCGCTCCTCAGCATGTGGTCCAGCGAGAAGTCGCCCGAGAGTGCGCCACCGAGTGCCGAACTCGCCATCGCGGTCATGCCTTCTGCGGCGGCACCGGCAAGCAGCGCGTAGCTGCTCTGGATCGCGGCCGCCTCCGCGGCGCTGGTGATCGTTCCCGCGATCAAGCCTTCGGTGATCGCCGAGGCCGCGGCGCTTTCCGCGATAGCGGAGGTCCAGCCGAGGATCTCGGGCCCGACGATCAGGGAGAAGCCGACCACGACAGCCATCGTCAGCAACTGCCCCAGGCCGTCCTTCCTCTGGTGGACCTCGTAGTGCAGGTCGTCCCTGGCTTCGCGCTCGACGAAGTCGGCGCCAAGGCGGGCGCGCAGCGACTGGACGTAGGCGAGGCTCCTCCCATCGGTGTCCGACGCGCCGTTGCCGACGACGACGAACTCGCCGGACACCGATTCGATGCGTTGCGCCTCGATGCGAAGGTCCTGCGCGGACACGACGCCGCCGGGCTGGACGACGGAGCCGGTGATGTCGATCCAGCCGCGCGCGATCGGCTGGTAGTGCTTGCCGAAGTCGGCGTTTCGCTTGGCGTTGAGGAATTCCTGGGCTTCGATCGAAAGCGTGCCCGAGGCGGAGACGTAGCCGGTGTTGGCGAGACGGTCGGTGGCGTGGATGTCGACGTCGTCGCCCTGGATCAGTCCGCCGGCGACGTTCAGCAGTTGCTCGCGTGCGAGCTGCGGCAGATACACGGTCGGCAGGAGGGAAGTGGTCGTGCCGCCGCGGCCATCCGGTACGTGCTGCTCGACGTACCACAACATCGGCGCGTCGAGCGCTGCGATCATCTCGGGCGCAAGAGATGCCCCCAGCTTCAGATCGTGCGCAGTGGCGAAGCGGGCAGCATTCTCGTAGAGGATCGCGCGCTGCTGGGTGTCGATCGAGACCTGCTGCTGGTCGTCGTAGGCCAGGCCATTGACGAAATAGGCCCTGCCGGTCTGCGCGAGCGCGGCCTGGCGCAGCAGTCGCTGCTCGAGATAGGGATCGGCGAAAAAGACTGGGTTTTCGGCGCGCAGGTTCTGCGGCAGCAGCGCCAGCAGATGGCCCTGCGTGAGCGGCGCGAGCAGGCCGCTTCCGACCTGGGTGTTGAGGTAGCTCCAGCCGTCGGCCGCGGGCGGCGCCACTTGCTGGAATCCGAATCGCCCCGGCGCGGCGCCGGCGACGCCGGCTTGAGCTTGAGCCAGCGACGCAACCATGTTCGGCGGCACCAGATCGATGACGGACGGCGGCAGCACCGTCGATATCGGCGGCACGCTCACCGTCGT
>CAZBOE010000293.1:0-3782 GCA_964493365.1 uncultured Tepidisphaeraceae bacterium
CAACCACAGGTAGTGGAGGACGCCCAGGGCCGCGGCGACGTAGACCAGCCGATGCAGCCGGTTCCAGCGCCGCCCGCCGAGCCGGCGGATCATCCCCCGGGTCGACGTCGCCGCCAGGCGTGAAGCGCCCCGTGACATCGCCATAAATACCAGGGGCCGGGTGGGGAAACCCGTCCGGCTCCTTTCAGCAGGCGTGGGGTCATGCAGCATTCGAGCCGAGTGGGCTGAGAAGGATTGCGCCGGGTGCCGAGACTGAACTCCTGAGGCTGAGCTTAGGTGCGTTGAAGTAGCTGAATCCGCCGCCGCGGGCAGCGGAAAAGAGCATGGAGTTGTCGAATGATTGTGCGACGCAGATTGGGAAGAACCGGACTATCAGTCAGCGAACTCGGGCTGGGCACATGGGCGCTGGGCGGGCTGGGCAAGCACGCCGATGCCAAGAACTACGGCCCGGTCGATGAGCGAGACGCTCAGGAGGTCTTTGAGGCGTACCTCGCGGCGGGGGGTAATCACTTTGATTGCGCCGAGAACTACCACGACGGCGAACAGCGCCTCGGCAGGTTCATCGCCCGGCATAGGCAGCGCGAAGATCTGGTCGTGTGCTCCAAGGTCTGGCAGACTGACGAGACGGTTGTCCGCCGGAAACTCGACCAGTCGCGTAAGAACCTGAACCGTGATCAAATCGATGTGCATTACCTCCACAACCCGCCCGAAGACCGTGACGGTATGCACCGCGCGCTCGACCTGTTCTGCCAGCTGAAGGAAGAGGGCAAGATCAGGGCGGTCGGAGCGACGCTCAAGGGACACAATGTCACCGGGGAAACAACAAGGTTGATCGAGCAATATGTCAGCACGGGTAAGCTGGATGTCGTGATGTGTATCTACAGTGTGCTGCGGCAGAAGACGGGCGAGACGTTCGAGTTCGCCGAGGCCGCGGGAGTGGGCGTCGTTTTGCGCACCGTGCTCGAGAGTGGCTTCCTGACCGGCAAGTATCAGTCGGCCGATGCGTTCTCGCATCATCACGATCAAGACCACCGTCGTCGATGGGATCGGCAGAAGCTGTCGCTGATCCTCGAGATGGTTGCGGATTTCAAGGCGATGGCAATTGCCCGGGCGTATCCATCGTGCCTGCTGGCGGCGCTCCGATTTGCGCTGGATACGCCGCACGTGTCGAGTGTGCTGGTGGGCGCCAAGTCCGTGAGGCAACTGAAGAGCAACCTCGACGCACTTCAGTTGCCTCCGATGGATCATCACTTCAGAGAAATGCTGGTTGAGCGCTTTGCCGGGAAGGAAGCGATCGTCAGCCTTGGATTCTGAGCCTGATTCCAAGTAAAGTTCGGTGGGCGGTGGACGATGTCCACCGCTCATGTCGGCATTTGGAGTCGGGTCCATGCGCACCAATGCGATGAAGCGCGTCATCCTGCTCGAACGGCAGGACATGGCGGGTGACTGGTTCCGCCGGGTGTTGCGCGGCGTGGCGACTTACGTATCGTCGGGGGTGATGTGGGAGGTTCGCCCTGCGGTCGTGATCGGGGAGGACCTGCCGCAGATCCGAAATCTCGAGCTCGACGGTGTCATCACGGTTATCCGCCGCGACGACCCCATCGAGGCATGGCAGAAGATCGGCTGTCCTGTGGTCAGCGTGATCAGCATGCGTGAGAACCCGCCCCTGCCCTTTGTCTCGATAGACGAAGTGGCTGTTGGGGTGGCGGCGGCCGAGCACCTGATCGATCGGCGATTCAGGCATTTCGGCTTCCTCGGCTTTTCGCGGAGCCCCGCATCGGAAACGCGTCGCGAGGCTTTCGCGGGGCGGATTGGTAAGGCGGATTCCTATTCCGAGCTCAACCTCGACCAGACACTCGGGAGGCTTCCTCTGGGGCGGAGCGGGGCGGCCGATTCGCGGATTCTCGAGTGGCTCGGCGGACTGCCCAAGCCGGTGGGCGTGATGGCTTGGAATGACTTGTCCGGCATCGTGCTGGTCCAGGCAGCGCGCAAGCTCGGGCTGTCGGTCCCGGGTGACATTGCGATCATCGGGGTCGACGACGATGAGACCTGGTGCGGCATGTCGCTTCCGCAGCTGAGCAGTGTGCGGACGCCGTCCCGTCGGATCGGGTTTCAGGCCGCCGCACTCCTCGATCGCCTGATGGCGGGACAGAAGATCCCCCTTGAGGAGATGGCGGTGAAGCTGCCGCCTGAAGGGGTGCATGCGCGCCGGTCGACTGACACGCTCGCGACCAACGACCCGCTGATCACACAGGCCATCGAGCTGATCCACCAGCATCTCGCGGATCGGATGAACGTGAATGACCTGGTCCGGATGTTGTCGATCTCGCGACGACACCTGGAAACACGGTTTCACGAGGTTCTGGGCAGAACCCCGCTGCAGGAGATCCACAAGATCCAGATCGACGCTGCCGACCGGTTGTTGCGCACGACCGAACTGCCGCTCAAAACGATCGCCCTGCGAACGGGCTTTCGCGACGCGAACCACCTCACCCGGGCCTTCTCGAGCCGCCGAGGAGTGGCCCCGGCGACGTATCGGAAGCGCTCCAAGCTCTGGTGAACGTACATGTCGGCGACAGGGATGAGCAGGAGTGCGCGAATGCGCGAAATGGGCATAGGTATGGCGCATTTACTGCATAACGGATAGCAAAACCACGGTGTATTCTCCGGACCGTCATATCAATCAGGTGGCCTTGGGCCCAAGTCATGGGCAACAGGCCCGACGGACAGTACAGGAGTACACATCGATGGCCTTGAATACATTCCATATCCAGACCCGTGTTGTTCGACGCGGCTTCACGCTGGTCGAATTGCTTGTCGTGATCGGCATCATCGCGCTGCTGGTGTCGATGCTGCTTCCGTCGTTGAACAAGGCCCGTCAGGCGGCGAGCAACATCCAATGCCAGTCGAATCTTCGACAGCTGGGAATGTCGATGCTGCTCTACGCCAATGACAACAAGGGCTATTGCCCCCCTTGGCGCGCAGGCCTCGACACACCCAACGCTGCGGCCGGCCCGGTGCCGACACCCAATGACTGGAACAACAACACCTTCCCCCGGTGGCCGGACTTCATCGCGAAGTACGTTCCGAACAACCTGGCCCTGGGAATCTACGAGTGCCCAGCGAACACCCGCAAGATGGATACGCCCGGGACCACGACATCCAACGTCTTCAGCTACAGCCGCAGCGATTACCTCGGTGCCAACGGCGGGCTGGGCTTTGGTCCGCTGGCGCCGCCGGTGAATGGAAACGGCATCGGCGTCGGAAGCGTCGGCTCGACGACCGTCTACTTCCGCTATCCGTTCAAACTGGCGCATCCCGGTCTGCCTGCTTCGGAAGTAATGCACCTCGGAGACGGCGACAACTCGCAGGCTTTCACCACGGGGCCGGGCACGACTTCGGCGACATCGTTCCGCCTTACCGAAGGTGATTTCCGCCACGGCCGCCGCAACTATACCCAGTCGGCGAGTGGCTCGCTCAAGTCGGAGGTCTACAGTTATGGTGGCCGTGCGAACTACCTGATGCTCGACGGGCACGTCCAGGCGTTTGAGTTGTCGGAGGTCGATCTCACCGCCCAGCCCGCTGCCGCGCCCAGTGTGAGTGTCTTGCGTTTCTGGGCCCTGAAGAGTCCGAATGAGTAAACCCCGCCCCGGCCTCGCACCATGAAGCCGACGCCCGGCACCGCAGCAATGCGGGGCCGGGCGTTATTCGTTATTACCTGTGCTACGCGCCCGATTGCTTGCTGCATGACGATCAACCGACCGAACCCGGTGGCCGAGCGC
>CAZBOE010000294.1:0-3656 GCA_964493365.1 uncultured Tepidisphaeraceae bacterium
CCGCGCGACGCGGCATACGCGGGATCAAAACACAGCAGCTTGAGTTCCTTGTAGAGCAGCAGCGCGGCACACAGCACCGCGAAGGTCACCAGCGCGATCAGCGTCACATCGGAAGCCAGCATGCTGGCGGTCTTGCCGTAGATGAACGTCTTGAGACCCGCCGCCCCGGACGACGACATCCGCTGGATCACCCCCATCATCGCGACGCCGACGCCGAAGAAGACCGACAGCACGATGCCCAGGGCGGCGTCTTCCTTGATGCGGGTGTATTTGCGGATGGCGACAATCGCGCCGACGCCGGCGAGCCCCGATATCGCCGCCCCCGCGAGCAGCACGGGGAGCGATCGCCCCTGTCGGCCGAGCAACTCGGCGGCGATGAACGCCGACGTGATGCCGGGGAAGGTGGCGTGGGAGAGCGCATCGCCCAGCAGCGCCCGACGACGCAGCAGCATGAATGAACCGACGATTCCCGCGGCCGCCCCGAGGAGCGCCGTGCCGAGCACGACGATGCGCGTGTTGTATTGCCGCAGCGTAAGCAGGTTGATGAGCTGATCGACCGTCATCGACGACGCCTGGGCGAGACAGCGCACGGGAAGCGCCGCGGGCAGCGCGATCGCGGCGAGCGCTGGCGGCGCGGGGCGGGTCTGCTGATCGACGGGTTGCTCGAGAATCGAGCCGGCCGAGGGCCCGCGGTTGTCGGTTGCGATGGCGGCTTGAGCCGGCGCGGTGAACAGAAGCAGTAAGACGATGGAAGTCGGCAGGATGATTGCCGGCGCAATCGCCCTTGCCGCGATGCACAGCCGGGCAATGGCCGACGATCGGGTGGCATGCTGCGCGACGACCGCCAGCGCGATGACCGCCGCCGCGATGACCGCCAGTGCGATGACCGCCAGCGCGACCACTGGCTGCGCGATGGTTGTCAGTTCGTCGGCCATCGGAGCGGTGGCCGCGGTTGGGGTCTGATGCTGTGCGGCGGGAACCATTGGTGTTTCTAACCCACCCGGCGGAGGGCTTCGCCGACTTCGTCCAGCAGCGTGAGCTTGCCGCCGTAGGTCTTGGTGAGGTTGGCGTTGGTGAAGACCTGCTCGGTGGGCCCGAAGGCGACGACGCGCATGTTGAGCAGCAGGACGTGATCGAAATACTCCTGCACCGTCTGCAGGTCATGGTGGACAACAACGACCGTCTTGCCCGCGGCCCGAAGGTCACGGAGCGTCTGGACGATGGTTTTTTCGGTGGCGGCGTCGACGCCGGCGAAGGGCTCATCCATGAAGTAAAGGGCCGCATCCTGCACGAGCGCCCGGGCGAGAAACACGCGCTGCTGCTGGCCGCCCGAGAGCTGGGCGATCTGTCGATGCGCGAACTCGGCCATGCCGACCCGCGCCAGGGCCTCGAGCGCGGCCTTGCGGTGCCGGGCGGTCACCGGCAGAAGCCAGCCGATTCGCCCGTAGCGCCCCATGGTCACGACATCGAGGGCCGACACGGGAAAATCCCAGTCAACGCTCTCGCGCTGCGGCACATATCCGACGAGGTGGCGCTGCTTTCGATAGGGCTTGCCGTAGATCAGCACCCTGCCCGACGCCTTGGGCACCAGCCCGAGCACGGCCTTGATCAGGGTCGACTTGCCCGCGCCGTTGGGCCCGACAATGCCGATCAGCTTTCCCTCGGGCAGATCGAGATCGACATCCCAGAGCACGGGCTTGCGGTGGTAAGCGACCGTCATGTCGTGGATGGACAGCGGCGCGTCGTTCGAGTGCTCGTGCCCTTGCGAGGGAGTAGCGGGCGAGGGAATAGCGGGCGAGGAAGTGGCGGGCGAAGCAGAGGCAGACGGCGGCGTGGCAGACGGTGGCGTGGTAGACAACTGCGTGGCAGAAGTTGAGGCGGCAGGCGGGGGCGTGAAGACGGCGGCGTTGCCCTGCGCGGGTGTTTCTTCGCCGGCGGCGGCCGGGGCGGAGCCGGGCTGATCGGCGTGATGTTGCGCCGGGCTCATTGCTCACCCGCGCTTTCGCCCGAGAGCTTGCCCTGAAATCCGTCCTGCGGGGCCGAGCCGCCCAGGGCGCGGGTGATGGTGGTGATGTTGTGGTCGAGCATGCCGATGTAGGTTCCCTCGTAGGTGCCGGCCGGCCCCATGGCGTCGGAGAAGAGCGTGCCGCCGATCGACAGGTCATGCTGTCGCGCCAGGGCCCCTTCGATGAGCGCCCGCACGTTTTTCTCGGCGACGCTGGTCTCGACGAACACCGCCCTGACGCCGCGCTGGCTGACGAAATCGAGCAGCGCCTGGATGTCGGCCAGCCCGGCTTCAGACTCGGTGCTGATCCCCTGGATGCCCTTGACCTCGACGCCGTAAGCCTTGCCGAAATAGGAGAACGCGTCGTGCGCGGTGATCAGCACGCGCTGGCCCTCGGGCACGCTGCCCAGCGAGCGCAGGCCGTAGTCGTGGAGCGCCGCCAGCTTCGCCTTATAGGCGGCGGCATTTGAGCGATAGGCGTCGGCATGAGCCGGGTCATACTCGGCCAGCGCCTCGGCGACCACATCGACCGCGCTCGACCACGCCGACACATCCATCCAAACGTGGGGGTCGTGGTGGCCGTCGCCGACGTCGATGAGATAGGCGGGATCAAGCCGCTCGGTCACCGCGTAAACGGGCCTGCCGCGGCCGATGCGGATCAGCGTGTCGGTCATCTTTCCTTCGAGCATCAGCCCGTTGTAGAAGATGACATCGGCCTTGCTGAGGGTGTCGATGTCGCTGCGGGTGGGCGTGTAGGTGTGGGGATCGACGCCCGCGCCGATGATGACGCCGACCTGGGCCTTGTCGCCGGCCACTTCGCGGACGATGTCGCCGACCATGGCGACCGTCGCCACGGCCTTGTAGGGGTAGGCCCCGGGCCCCTGCGAGTCGCCGGCGCTGCCGCCGCCCGCCTCCGAACGCTCGCACGCCGCCCCGCCCAGCAGCACGAGCACCCCGACAGTCACCGCCGCCGCACAAAACAGCCATGTAACCAGTTGGGTCGTGTGTTTCATGATTCGTCCTGTCTATTTTGAGCATTCAAAGTATAGATCACGGCTGCCCTCTTGAGCAAGGGGCGATCGCGCACGATAATCGGGCCTATGCCCAGCAGCACGGTTGAGGATTACCTCAAGCGGATCTACATCGAGCAGGCCGACGACCCGCGCCGCCGCGTGCCGATGGGCCGCCTGGCGACGGCGATGGGGGTCGTGCCGGGTACCGCCACGAGCATGATCAAGGCGCTGTCCGACGGCGGGCTGGTTCACTACGAGCCGCGCGGGGGCGTGCGGCTGACCGCCCAGGGCCGGACGCTGGCGCTGCATGTGCTGCGGCGACACCGGCTGGTCGAGCTGTTCCTGGTCGAGGTGCTCCACCTCGACTGGGCCGACGTTCACGAAGAAGCCGAAGAGCTGGAGCATGCGATCAGCGACAAGGTGCTCGAGCGGATCGATGTGGTTCTGGGGCATCCTTCGGTCGACCCGCATGGCGACCCGATTCCGTCGGCCAAGGGCGCCGTCACCGCCGAACGGCGCGGCACGCTGGCCGACGCACCCGAGGGCCGCCGCGCCCGCATCGCCCGCGTGACCGACCAGGACCGCGCCTTCCTGCGCTTCGTCGAGCGCTGCGGGCTGATGCCCGGCACCCGCGTCAC
>CAZBOE010000295.1:0-3322 GCA_964493365.1 uncultured Tepidisphaeraceae bacterium
GATCTCACCGCCGACGTATGCCGTGAGGCCGACGTCACGGTCGATACCGCCGGCTTCGACGCCGCGATGGCGCAGCAAAAAGCGCAGGCACGCGCCGCAGGCAAGTTCAAGATGGCGGGCAGCCTCGACTATTCAGGGGCCGCGACCGCCTTCCATGGCTACGACACCCTCGCGCACGCGGGATCGGTACTGGCGCTGTATCGCGACGGCGCGGCCGTGCAGCAACTCGCAGAAGGCGAACTCGGCGTCGTCGTGCTCGACCACACGCCCTTCTACGCCGAATCCGGCGGCCAGGTCGGCGACCGGGGCGTGCTGGCCGGTTCGAACGGCCTGTTCGAGGTCGAGGACACGCAAAAAATCCAGGCGCAGGTATTCGGCCACCACGGCATCGTCAAGACCGGCACGATCAAGGTGGGCGACGCGGTGCAGGCACGCGTCGACGCGGAAAACCGCGCACGCACCATGCGCAACCACTCCGTCACGCACATCATGCACAAGGCGCTGCGCGAGGTGCTCGGCGAACACGTGCAGCAGAAGGGTTCGCTGGTGGATGCTGAGAAAACCCGTTTCGACTTCGTCCAGCCCAGCCCGATGACGCCGGCGCAGATTGCCGAGGTGGAGCGCCGCGTCAACGCGGAGATACTCGCCAATACCGCGACCCAGGCCCGGCTGATGGATATCGAATCGGCCAAGGCAACCGGCGCCATGATGCTGTTCGGCGAAAAATACGGCGACGAAGTTCGCGTGCTCGACATCGGCAGCAGCCGCGAACTGTGCGGCGGCACGCACGTGGCGCGCACCGGCGACATCGGCGTGTTCAAAATCCTGTCCGAATCCGGCGTCGCCGCAGGCATCCGCCGGGTCGAGGCGACCACGGGCGACAACGTGCTGACCTATATCGGCGAAACCGAGCGCGCCCTCGGCAGCATCGCGGGCCTCGTCAAGGCCACGCCGGCAGAGGCCGCCGAGCGGGTGACCCAGATTCTCGAATCGGCCCGCGCGCTGGAAAAGGAACTCGAACGCCTGAAATCGAAACTCGCCAGCGCCCAGGGCGACGAACTGATGCAGCAGGCCATCGACCTCCACGGCCACAAAGTACTCGCCGCGCGTCTCGACGGGGCCGACGCGAAGACTCTGCGCGAAACCGCCGACAAACTCCGCGACAAGCTGAAATCCTGCGCGCTCGTCCTCGGCACCGTGAACGATGGCAAGGTAAGCCTCATCGCCGCCGTGACGGCCGACCTGACCAGCCGGATCAAGGCGGGTGAACTGGTTAATGCCGTCGCCCAGCAGGTGGGCGGCAAAGGTGGCGGCAAGCCGGACATGGCCATGGCCGGCGGCAGCGACCCGGCCGCGCTGCCGGCTGCGCTCGCCAGCGTGCGGGAATGGGTGGCATCGCGTCTGGGCTGAACGGAAGCGGCCGCTTCGGGGCGTATCTGCCGCGTCCGGCATATTCGGTTGCACGCGCGGGTACAGTATTTGCTGCAAAGGCCGTAAAGTACCCACCACACCGTTTTCTGCTCGCTTAGTCGATGGCAACACACCATGACCTCATTGGCCGGTAAATTCGCTTCGGGAATCGCCCGCCTCGCCAACTTGGGGAAGCGGGATGTCGACCCCTTGACCAGTCTCAAGGCCGCCTCGCGCTGGCTCGACAACCTGCCCGTTGGCGACGCCTTCAAGTGTCAGCAGACCATCCTGGAAGAGCTGCGGCGGTTCAACGAAAATTCATCGGAACCCACCAAGGATCGACTGGGGGTACTGATGCTGCTGGACGAAAAATCCCGCGATCTGCAGGACACCCTGGTGCGGCAATACCTGCGCAACCCGCGCATGTCGCGCCCGGTCGAGAGCCAGCTCTGGCACGCCGTCTACGGCCTGTACTGGGAAATCGCGCGCGGCTACCACACCTTCGTGCTCAGCTTTGCGCGCGGCGCGGGCAAGATCCCGCATGAAAACCAGATTCCCCTGATCACCCTGCGGGCGATCCGCATATTCGGCCAGCTGCTCAAGTGGCGCGCCGTGCGTTATCTGGGCGCGGGCGAAAAGCTCTGGCTGCGCTTGCACAATCTCTACCGCGTCGCAGAAGGCGAAGGTTTCCACCGCACCCCGCAAACCGCCTATGCCGGGGAGAGCCCCTGCACCTGCGAGTCGGCCTACCTGCACATCCTCATGCTGAATCTGGCCAACTCGGGCACGCTCTACCCGCGCCAGCTCGATCTGCTCGATCGCTGGCTGTGCCAATGGCACAGCCACCTGACGCTGGATAGCCGGGCGGACGCCGACCGGCACACCTTCGTGGTCGACCTCTCGGCCGACCATGGGCCGCGCCGCATCCGCAAGCCCGAAAGCGACAAGCCGATGCGCTTCTGGGCCACCGATTCCTTGCTGGAACGACTCGCCGCGATCACGGCCGAACTGCGCGAGGGCTCGCCTCCCGCGGCCCTGGGGCTGACCGAGGATGCGCGTACCAGCGAAAGTATCGACCTGCTCAGTCACCTCCTCCAGCACTGGGCACGGCTCTCGTCGCGCGAGCAGCGCCGCGCCCCCCGCACGGCGGTCAAGCGCCTGATCGACGTGGCCCAGGGGTTTGCCGCCATCGTCAATCAGATCAAATGCACCATACCGGCAGCGCCCGCTGTCTCGCCCTACGGTACGGGCCTGAACTACAACGAGGCCGACGACGTCCAGGTCTACGGTTTCGTCACCGAACGCACCCGCGAGCGCAATTCACAACTCCAGATGCCGGCCGTGCCGGTTTCGGCCGACGTGGAGCGCTGGGTCATGCAGGATGAGAGCGAATGCGGCTACGGCGCCGTCGTCGAATCCAGCGACAAGGACTGGCTCCGCGTCGGGGTCCTGCTGGCGCTCAAGGCGCAGGATGCCGCCGACTGGAAACTGGGCGTGGTGCGCCGGCTCTCCCGGCTCGATGATCAGTCCAGCTCGGTTGGCATCGAAACCCTGCCCGTGCCGCCGCGCCTCGTCATGCTGCATGACGTGATCGCTTCGTCCGGCTACACCGTGGACGGCCTTGACAACGGCAGCGGCGCTCTCCTGCCCAAGGCGTGTTTGTGGCTGGAAGAGGGTGCGAACAACAGTGTCGTCATCGACCCCGTGAATTACGCGCCAGGGAGAGTCTTCCAGGCCAATATCGCGGGGGCGCGCAAGCATCTGGCGCTGGGCAACCCCATCGAACGCAGCGAAGGCTGGATCCGGGTCACGGTCGAGGCGGTCGAGGGCTGACCGCCCGTGCCCCGCCGCCGGATCGTCGGGGCACATTTCGCCGGTTTAACTTTGTCCGGCACTCTGGCACAATCGTCGA
>CAZBOE010000295.1:3409-3638 GCA_964493365.1 uncultured Tepidisphaeraceae bacterium
CCAGCCTGTTGATCGTCGACGACGACCCCCTGATTTCCGACACGCTCACCTACGTCCTTAGCAAGGACTTCGACATCTCCGCCGCCGAGTCGCGCGCCCAGGTCAAGAGCCTGATGATGCAGCTCGACGAACCGCCCCAGCTGGCCCTGGTCGACCTCGGCCTGCCGCCCCAGCCGCACAAGCCGGACGAAGGCTTCGCGCTCATTGCCGATCTGCTCGGCATCTCCCC
>CAZBOE010000296.1:0-3635 GCA_964493365.1 uncultured Tepidisphaeraceae bacterium
ATCGGGTCATCGGCGCGGCGGGCGGCGTTCTCCGCCGCGAGCATCAGGGCGATGGCGTGGTCATACTCGTCGTCGCCCGCCGCGTGATCGGCGGAGCGGGTCGCCAGTGTCACCAACTGCCGTGCGGTGTCGGGGTTGCGGGTGTTGCGCGCCGCCTGATCGAACGACGCGGCGAGCATCGTCGGCGCATCGACATCGAAAAACGCCGCGAGCTCGCGCACCGCGTCGTCCACGCCCTGCGGGTCGCCCGCGGCGGCCGCGATGTCACGCGATTCGCTGAGCAACACCCACCGGCGCGGCGGGTCGTCCACCGTCGACGAGCCGGCGATGAGCAGGTCGCGTGCGAGCCGCCGGCGGGCCAGGTCGTCGCGGTCGGCATACCGCTGCCCATAAGTCTGCCGCAGCCAGGTACGGGCCCCCCTGACCGAAGCGGCATCGGGTATCTGCCGATGATCGGCAGCCGCTGGATCAACCGCTGTTTCGGACGCAGCGCGGTCGGCACCCCCCTTTGTGCCGCCGGTCGTGTCACCAGTCGTTGTGCCACCGCCGTCTGGTGCCTCCGCCCGCAGCGGCAACTGCGCCCACAGCACGACGGCGGCGATCACGCCCCCTGACATCGCCCCGAAGATGACCCGGCTCACGATCCGCAAGCGGGCTCAGGTTAAATTCCGGAGGTGGTTTGTTCTACAGAAAACCGGCCCTTGGGCGGGCTTTTTGGAATACCGACCCGGCCGATTACGACGCCTGCGGAACCGCATTAGAAGAGCCGATAAAGAGATTTGGTTGACTAAATGGCTATTATTGATGTATGTTTTAGCCGGAGGCTGCCGTGAACACGAACGATAAGCGGACCATGACGCTGAATCTGACAGACTCTGAGATGAAGGCCTTGGAGGGGCTTGCCCAGCGAAAGGAACTGACCAAGACGGCCGTCATCCGGCTTGCGCTGCGCCTCTTCCAACTGGTTGATGAACGGACGAAGGAAGGCGGAAAGCTCATTATCGAAGACAAAGACAGGCAGAAGACCGAACTGGCACTCTTGTGAGCAGTCGGCCGGCTTACATCTTCGATACTCTCGGCAACGAGGTGGTCGTCGAACTGCTTGACGACCTGTCGATCGAGGTCTTGCTCGACATCGAAGACCAGTGGGCGGCTTCGCGGCACGACATGAAGAAAAAGCTCCGCGCGGCGCGTGTGCCGCTTCATCTGTGGCCCCAGAGTCTGCACTGGAACTGGGCCCACAAGAGCCTCAGCCTCTCGTTCGGCGACCCCGATGACCATCGCGTCATGGCGATCAGGCGACAGACGTTCTGGGAGGCTGCGATGGTGACGCTCTGCAAAGGCCACCACGCGCGCCTCGCATCCGGTGCGGGGGGTCCGCTCGTGTATGTCGACTACCTCGAGGTCGCGCCGTGGAACTGGCCGGTCCCGCAGGTCGGCCAGCTTCGCAAGTATCGAGCGGTCGGTGCCAACATGCTCCGGCCGGCCATCGAGCAGAGCTATGCCAAGGGTTGGGACGGCCGCGTCGGGCTCCACGCCCTGCCGCAGGCGACCTCATTCTACGAGAGCCAGGGATTCGCTTTTGTCGCCAATGACCCTGAGAAGCAAAACTTGCCGTACTTCGAGCTCTCCGCGGCCGCGGCAAAACTGTCCACCGGAAGGAGGTAAGGCGAACATGGCCCACGAGAAACTGAATTTCACGATCACGCAAGATTGGGCGAGGCGTCAGGCGGAGACTGAACCCGAGCACGGCGTGACGTCCGTCGGCGGCCTTGCCCAGCGGGCAACCCAGTCGGCGGGGCTCGGCGCTGTCGAAGCGCCTGACTATGCGTCAATGACTCAGCCTGACCCGCGGCGTCAGTCGCTCGCGAAGTTCGTCGAGCTGTCGCGCCGGCGTCAACGCCTCTCCCTCGAGAAACTGGCTGAGATGACCGGGATCGATCTGGCAGAACTGCTGGCAATCGAACAGGCCCGGGTCGTCGAGATTTCACCCCGCAGCGTGGTCCAGCTCTCCGCGGCGTTCGACGTGAATCCCCAATCGCTGATGGAACTCGCCGGCTTGGTCGAGATACGGCATGAGGGTCTGACGGAGTCCGCGACACGATTCGCGGCGCGGTCCGAGCCAATGCAGGCACTTTCGAAGGACGAAGAAGAGGCGCTGGACTCCTTCGTTAGAGAGCTTGCGAGGTGAAAGCTAGCGTATCGCCGAAAGCGCCAGGCCAGGGTTGTCACGGGGGGAGGATGGCCTGAACGCAAAAGCGTAAGGGAGAGCCCTTGCTGCTCTTCTCAATCCGTGGCGCAATGCTTTTCTACTGGCGCCGCCTCGCTGCGATGACATCGATTTCATCGGCCGTCTATCATGTCCCGTGGCGCAACGCGGCGGTCAATCTGAAAGGCCTCCTTCAGACGCCGAAAAGCCCTGCGTCACCTGCGGCCGGCGCATCACCTGGCGGCGGAAGTGGGCGCGCGACTGGGCGCAGGTGAAATACTGCTCTGACGCCTGCCGCCGCGGGGTCGATGGGCAGGGCAAGGCACTCGAGCAAGCCATTCTCGACCTGTTGCAGGCGCGCTCGCGCGGGGCATCGATCTGCCCCAGCGAGGCGGCTCGGACGGTCGGCGGGGAGGGCTGGCGTGACCTGATGGAACCGGCCCGCCGGGCGGCCCGTCGGCTGGTGGCGTCGGGCGTCGTGGTCATCACGCAGGGCGGCAGGATCGTCGATCCATCGACCGCGCGCGGGCCGATCCGCGTCAGGTTCCCGTAGCTTGCCCGGGTTCCCGTAGCTCACTTGGTTTCCCGTAGCTCACCTGGTTTCCAGCAGCTCACATGGTGTTCGGGCCGGCCGGGTACGCGGGGGCGTGATTGGCCGGTGACACGCCGCCAAAGCGGATCGGGTGCCGACCCGTCGAGGATGGATTGCCCGGGTCGTGAGGCGGCTTTATGCTCACCCGGCTTTTGGGGCGGCGCGGGGTTTGGGCCGGCGCGGCGTTCACTCGGGAGACACGATGACCTCTGGCGGCGGTGATGATGTATTGACGACCCTGCGCGAGGCGCTGCTGATCTCGCCGGACAACCTGCCGCTGCGCCAGCACCTGGCCGAGATGCTCCTGTCGCGTGGGTATGCTGCCGAGGCGGAGCGGGAGTTTCGACGGGCTCAGCAGGGGGCTGCCGAGGATGTGCGGACGCGGCTCGGGTTGCTTCAGGCCTTTGAGATGCAGGGCAAAAACGCCGAAGCGCTGGTGCTGGCCGAGCAGCTGACCGCCAAGGGCCCCGCGCCGGCCAAAGCGCAACTGCTTCACGCGCGCCTGCTGGCCAAGCTGGGCGACATCGCGCGGGCGCGTGGGCTTTATCAGCAGGCGGTCGAGGCCGACGCGACGCTGGCCGACGAGGAACTGGCTTCGAAGCTGGGCGCGGGTGCGAGGCCGGGCGCGGGCGATGCGCGGGGCGTGAGCCGGCCGCAGGCCCAGAGGCCCGGCTCGCCAGGCAACGAGGCCGCGTTCGACCTCGACGATGACGATGACGATGACGATGACGACACCCCGCCCCCCGGCCGGTTGCGGGCCGATTTCAGCCACGACGGCGGCGAACCCGAAGTGGAGGTCGAGCGCCCGCGGATCAGTTTTGCCGACGTCGGCGG
>CAZBOE010000297.1:0-3585 GCA_964493365.1 uncultured Tepidisphaeraceae bacterium
TCGGTGTGCATGCCGTCGGCGGCATCATCGGCGCCATCGGCACCGGCATCGTGGCCAACCCGAAGTTTGGCGGCAGCGGCGTGTTCGACTACGCCGCCGGCAAGGTCGGCGACTTCGACCAGGCGGCGCAGCTCGTCAGCCAGCTGTGGGGTGTCGGCACCGTGGTACTGCTGTCGGGCGTGGTGAGCTTCGTGCTCTTCAAGCTGGTCGACCTGACCATGGGTCTGCGGTGATGGGTCTGCGCGTGCCGGAAGAGGCGGAACGCGAGGGCCTGGACATCGCCGAGCACGGCGAGAAGGCCTACAACCCGTAAACCGTTTCTTTCCTCCTGGGAAAACGTTGCGGGCGCCCCCGGATATCCGGCGGGCGCCCGTTTTTTTTCACTCGCCGGGGATCAGGGCAACTGGATCGGTTCGTTGTTGACCATGATCTGGCCGTTCTTCAGTACCCCGACAACCTTGTAATTCGGCCCGTCCGGCACCAGCTGGAGCCGGGTCACCACGCTGTCCCGGTATTGCGGCAGCTGCTTCAGCGCCTCCTGGGTGATCATCTCGATGCGCTTGGGCGTGAGCTTGGCGATCTCGTGCTTCTTGAGCTTGCCGCTTTTCTTGAGCGCCTCGATATCGCGCTTGACGTCATCCTTGGCCAGCAGTCGGACCAGCGCCTCGGGCAGGCTCAGCT
This sequence comes from uncultured Tepidisphaeraceae bacterium, assembly GCA_964493365.1. Lineage (GTDB taxonomy): Bacteria > Planctomycetota > Phycisphaerae > Tepidisphaerales > Tepidisphaeraceae > CAZBOE01. The sequence continues at coordinate 682 of CAZBOE010000297.1, forward strand.
CGCCTTCGCCGGACAAGGCGCGCAGCATCAGCATCGGGTTACCGCTGACGTCCAGCTGGCTGCCGTCGAGCACGAACTTCGCCTTGCCGGTTACCTCGCCGTCCGCGGTCTTGAAGCTGAGCTTGGTGATTTCGAGTTCCGGCGATTTCTTGGCGAGGTTGCCGAGCAGTTCGAGGGTCTTGCCGAGCATCATCATGCTGGCCTGCTCCTGCGGCATCTTCTGTTTGCGCAGGGCCTGCAGCTCGGTACGGTATTTGGTCAGCGTCGGAATATCGACCTTGCGGATCTGGATATTGATCTGTCCGGGTCCCTGGCGGGAGTCACCGGTCGCGACCTCCCGGAACTGGAAGGTGGCACCGCTCTCGAGACTGGCCCCGGCTTCCCTGGTGGTGGTGGTGACATTGAGGCCGTCGATTGCGGTCCGCCCGGCGGCGGCGTCGATCGCAAGCTTGTCCATGGCGATTCCCAGCGTGCCGACATCAAAACCCGAAGCCCCCTTCTGCTGATCGACTGTCAGCCGGAGCTTGCTGAAGCCCATGCCCTTGCCGTCGGCGGCGGAGATGTTGAGCTGCGGAGCCGTCAGGTTGCCCTTGGTGCTCTTGAAGTCGGCGCTGGTTTCGAAACTGCCGGTCATTCCCTTCCAGTCCAGCGTTCCGCCATCCGCGCCCGTGGCCTTGGCGGCCGGCATGTCGAGGCTGGTCTGGCTGTTGCCGGCCAGATAGACCGTGGTCTTGCCGGCGATCGATGGCAACTTGGGGTTGCCGGCGGGCAGGCTGATGGAAACCTGGCTTTTGACACGCGCCAGCACCGGCTGGAACTGGAAGTCGTCGTCCAGCGGCAGCGGCCCGTGACTGATGCGGTGCAGGACGCTGATCGTGATCGGCGTACCGGCAACGGCATAGGTGGTGTCGGCGGTGGATTCCAGCCAGCCGCGCTCGAACTTGCTCTGGGTGACGGTCAGATCGCCGTTCTGGGTGGTGGTGGCGTTCATCGCTTCATAGGCGGTTTCGGCCTGTATACCGAACCAGAACGGCAGTGCCGCCAGCGCCGCGGCCAGCACCACCAGGACCACGACGATCATCAAACTTTTTTTCACACAGCCTCCCTTGAAGGATCGATCCTGCTACCAAGGATATATCCGGCGGCGGCGATGTGCCACGTCAGAGTTTCTGGTGCGAGCCGTCGCAGAAGGGGGGCGTCCGGGTCTGCTTGCAGCCGCACAGCGCGACCTTTTGCGAGTCGGCGATCTCGAATTTTACCGGAGTGATGCTCGTGGTCTTGTGCGAGCCGTCGCAGAACGGCTGGTTCTTCGACCGGCCACAGGCGCACCACCAGTAGGTGCCCGGGGCGAGATCCAGCACGAACGGTGATTTCCGGGCGATTTCGGGTTTGTCCATAATGATGGGTTCTCTATCGGTGGGGATTGCGTTGGTCCTTATACCGCCCCGTTGCCATGGCATGCAACGCCCGGCCGCGAGGGGGAAATCAGGCGAGCGCCTGCACCAGGAATTCGGGCAACGCCCGTGCGGCGCGGTGGATGGCGGCGTTGTAGTAGCGGGTCGGGAAGCCCTTGCCCGCCGCCGCGTCCTCGCGGAAGCCGGCCAGTGAGCCGTCCTTGCAGGCCATGGTGTTGCTCCACCAGCCGGACGGGTAGGTGACCTGGTGAAACTGCAGGGTGGCGGTGTCGTCGAAGCCGGCGGCGCGCATCGCCTTGTGCATGGACACGATCAGGTCGGGATGGAACAGCGGCGATTCGCTCTGGCCGACCACGATGCCGCGCGGGCGCAGTGCCCGGTGGCAGTTCCGGTAGAAGGTTTCGGAAAACAGCCCGGCGGCCGGTCCGACCGGGTCGGTGGAATCGACGATGATCACGTCGTACGACCCGGGCTTGGCGTCCGCCACCCACTGAATGCCGTCGGTGAAATGCAGGCGCGCGCGCGGATCGGCGTTATTCTCGCACAGCTCCGGGAAGTACTGCTCGGCGACGCGCGTCACGCGCTCGTCGAGCTCGACCTGCTCGGCCAGTTCCACGGTCGAGTGCTTCAGGACTTCCCGCAAGGTTCCGCAGTCGCCGCCGCCGATGATCAGCACCTGCTTCGGGCCGGGGTGGGTGAACAGTGCCGGGTGCGACATCATCTCGTGGTACACGAAGTTGTCGCGATCGGTGACCATGACCAGGCCGTCGAGCGTCATGAGCTTGCCGAAGGTCTCGGTCTCGAAGATCTCGATGTGCTGGTACTGGCTCTGCTCGTCGTGCAGCCTTTTCACGATCTTGAGCGAAATGGCCGAGCCCTGTCCGGCCCATTGTTCGGTGTACCAGCTGTTGTCGAGCGACATATCAAATAGTATCGGGGGGTGAGGAGCCGCTAGTATACTAGCCCGCCATGACCGCCGACCAGAAAATCCCCGCCCCCGCCTGGAGCATCCAGAAGGCCCGCGATACCTACAACATCGCGCACTGGAGCAACGGCTACTTCGACATCAACGACCGCGGTGAACTGGTCTGCAAACCCGACCCGCGCGCCGGCCATCCGGGCATCAACCTCGCGGAGCTGGTGCGCGAACTGCCCAAGCACGAGCTGACGCTGCCGGTACTGGTGCGCTTCTCCGGTATCCTCGCGCACCGCGTGCAGGAGCTGTGCGCGGCGTTCGACACCGCCATGCAGACCGACAGCTATCGCGGCAAGTACAACGCGGTTTATCCCATCAAGGTCAATCAGCAGAAGAGCGTGGTCGACGCGCTGCTCGCGCACGGCGGTGACCGGCTCGGACTCGAGGCCGGCTCCAAGCCGGAATTGCTGGCAGTGTTGGCGCGCTCGCGTCCGGACGGGATTGTGGTGTGCAACGGCTACAAGGACCGCGAGTACATCCGTTTGGTGCTCATCGGCAAGCAGCTCGGCATCC
>CAZBOE010000298.1:0-3579 GCA_964493365.1 uncultured Tepidisphaeraceae bacterium
ATCGCTCCCCTTGTCACCCGCGCCCCCCCTGCCCACAATCAGGCAATGGGTTACGACGCCACGCGTGTGATCGAGGCCTTTGAAACCGCCCGCGAGGAGAACCTGCTCTCGTCGGCGCGGATCGGCCAGACGGTGCATCTGCCCGAACAGGGCGAGGTCTGGATGACCGGCGACATGCACGATCACCGCACCAATTTCTCACGCGTGGTCGCCGCCGCCGACCTGCGCAACAACCCCTCGCGTCATCTCGTGCTCCACGAACTCATCCACGGCGACCGTTTCGACGCCGCCGGCGCGGAGGGGTCGTGGGAACTGCTCTACAAGGCGGCCGACCTCAAGTGCGATTTTCCCGAGCAGGTGCATTTTCTACTGGCCAATCACGACCTCGCCCAGATCCACGGAGAGGGCATCCTCAAGGCCGGGCTGAGCGTCTGCGAGGCCTTTAACGCGGGCGTGAGCCGCGATTTCGGCGACGAAGCCAACGCCGTCCAGCTCGCCATCACCGAGTTTCTGCTTTCGCTGCCGCTGGCGATCCGCAGCCAGTCGGGCCTGTTCTTCTGCCACAGCCTCCCCACCGACGAGCAGATCGATCAGTTCGACTACACCGTCTTCACCCGCGAGCTCATCGCGGCCGACTATCTCCGCAAGACCGGCCCTGTCTATCAGCTCATCTGGGGCAGACGAATGACTCCGGCCGGCGTCGACGTGTTTGCCGGCAAGGTCGAGGCGCAGATCATCATCACCGGACACCAGCCGCAGGAGACCGGGTTTCTCGTCAACGGCGACAAACACCTGATCATCGCCTCAGACCACAACCAGGGCGTGTTTGTCCCGCTCGAGCTCGACCGCACGTATACGATGGACGAAGTGGTCGAGCGGATCACCAAGTATGTCTCGCTCATGTGAAGCCGCCGGCACATGGGTGGGAACAATGTGGGGTCGTTCATCGTCGTTGTCGCGGCCCGCTCGCGTCAGAGCCGGTTGACGCTGCGGCCCGCTTGTTTCAGGGCCGGTGGCTTTCGGACAGGGGGCGTCATGAAAAAGCACTTGATCGCAGCATGCCTCCTGCCCTGCCTGTCGGCGACGCCAGCGCTCGCACGGGAGCCGCTCGCGCCGAATCGCGAACAGCCCGCTCAGGCGGCCCCGGCGTCGGAGACGCCCGCCGCTCCAAACGACGTCGCCTGGCAGGTGCCGGGCCGACCCGTCGGCCCGGGCATCCCTGCAGGGCCGGGCCTTCCTGCAGGGCCGGCCATCCCGTCGGGGCCCGCGCTGCCGATCGGCCCGCAGGCTCCTGCGTCGATAGTCGATGATCGGCCGGTCAAGCACGACGAGATCCGCCAATCGATCGAGAAGGCGATCGGGTTTCTCCTGGAGCGGCAGGAGCCCGACGGCAGCTTTGAGCGTGGCCGGGGCACTGCCCATGTGGGCGGGGAGACCGCGCTGGTCGTGCTGGCGCTGCTGACCGCGGGCGTGCCCGAGAGCGACCCGCGCATGGAAAGGGCGCTGCGCTACCTCGCGGCGGTCGAGATGAACAGCGTCTATGCCATGGGCGTCCGCGCCATGGTCTGGAACGAAGTGCTGATGTATCGCGGCCTGGTCAACGCCGACGAAACCATCGGCGACCGGGCCCGGCGGGTGGAGCTGCAGCGCCTGGTCCGCCGCGACGGGCTGCGGCTGCTCAACGGCGTCGGACGCGAAGGTGCCGCCTCAGGCATGTATCACTACACGCCCGGCCAGGGCAGCTACGACCACAGTTGCTCCAACTATGGCACGATGGGCGTCTGGGCCGCCGCACAGGCGGGCATGCCGGTGCCGCCGAGGTATTGGCAGCTTGTCGCCACCGGCTGGAAGCGCAACCAGAACCCCGACGGGGGCTGGTCATACACCGTCATCCGCGCCATCGCCCCCGCGCGCGGACCTGCCGCCGGGCGACAGCTGTCGAACTCCACCCCGTCGCTCACCGCGGGCGGGCTGATCAACCTCTTCATCACCGAGGAATACACCGAGCTGGCCGAAGAAGCCGCCTGCAAGCCCCCCGAGCCCAGCACGAACACCAACGCCGCGATCTGGTTCATCGCCGACAACTTCGACAAGATCTTCCGCGGTTCGCACATCCACTACACGCTGTTCAACCTCCACCGCGTGGGATACGAGAGCGGCTACAAGTGGCTCGGCTCGATCGACTGGTATCGCCGCGGCGTCAACTATCTCCTGCGCACGCAGCAGGCGAGCGGCTCATACGGCAGCGACAGCACCATCAACACCGCCTTCGGGCTGATCTTTCTCGCCCACGGCAGCGCGCCGGTGGTGATCAACAAGCTTCAATACGGCCCCGTCGGCACGCGCGACGACCTGCCCCCGCCCGCCCATTGGAACCAGCGCCCGCGCGACATCGCCAACGTCGTCCGCTTTCTCCAGCGAGATCTGAAACGACACCTCAACTGGCAGATCGTCACCACCGACATGCCGCTGGAGGCGATGCAGGAGGCGCCGATCCTCTATCTCTCGGGCGCCGGCGCACTCGAGTTCACCGAGAAGCAGAAGCGGCAGATCCAGGCGTATATCCTGCAGGGCGGCATGGTGGTGGCAAACGCCGACTGCGGCGCGGAGGAGTTTGCCCAGTCCGTTCGAAGCCTGGGCGGCGAGCTGTTTCCCCGTTACAGCTTCCGCGACCTCGACGACGCCCATCCCCTGCTCAGCGGCGAACCGTTCAAGGATTTCGCCGGCAAGCGGCCGGCCGTCGCGGCGCTGGGCAACGGTTCTCGTGAACTGATCGTGCTGATCGATTCGGCCGACGTCGCCGGCACATGGCAGCGGCTGCCGGCGCTGGCGCTCAAGCCCGATGCCGCGGTGCACGAGCTGCCCGATGTCCGCTTCGCCCGCGCGCTGATCTCTTATGCCACCGAGCGCAATACGCTCCGCGAGAAAAACAACACCCACATCCTGCCCGAGCCGGCGACAGCATCGATCGGCAAGATCCACATCGAGCAGGTGGAGTATGCCGGCAACTGCGACCCTGAGCCGTTCGGGTGGGTGCAGCTCAGCCGCGTGCTCAGGCGCGATTACAAGCTCGATATCGCCATCATGCCCGTGCGTCTTGGCGACGAACCCCTCGCCGCCGGCAGCGATTCGCTGGTCTATCTCACCGGCACGGGCGAGGTCACCTTCACCGAGGCCCAGCGCGCCGAGCTGCGGCGGGTCGCCAATTCGGGCGGGCTGCTCATCGTCGATACCGCCGGCGGATCACCCGAGTTCGCCGACTCGATGCGCCGCGAGCTGGCGCTGATCTACGGCCAGGCGCCCCAACTGCTGCCGCCCGACCATGCCGTCTATCAGACGCCCTACCGCATCGAACGGGTGGATTACCGCGAGTTCGCCCGCGAAAAGGCACAGGGCCCCGCGCGCGACCGGGTGATCGCGAACCAGGGCGCGCTCGAGGCGATCGTTCGCGACGGGCGGGTCGTCGCCTTTTTCAGCCCGTTTGACCTGGCCACCGCGATGGTCGGACACAACGTCGACGGCGTCATCGGATACACCCCCGACACCGCGCGCCAGCTCTTGATGTGCTGGGTCGGGCCG
>CAZBOE010000299.1:0-3564 GCA_964493365.1 uncultured Tepidisphaeraceae bacterium
AGCCGACCGGGGCGCTGCGGCTGCACCTCGGGGCGAGCGGCGGGTCGCCCGTGGCGGAGGTCGGCGGCCTGGCCCTGGGCCGCTGGTATTACGCCGAACTCGCGGTCCTGTCCGACCGCTCTACGTGTGGCGGATGGACGGGCAGGTCGTGGCCCAGGGGCTTGGCGTGCCGGGTGGATCGATGAACAGCGCGTACCTGGGCAAGCGCTTCAACCTCGCCTCACAGGGCTACACGCTCGAAGTGGATGACATCTACACCTGCGACGACGGGATGTTCTACGGCCCGACCGCGCGCGTGGCGCGGCTGAACGCGAACGCGAACGGGACGGCGTTCGGCTGGATGGCCTATCCGCCTGAAGAGCCGCCGCCGGTGCCGGAGCCGTGAGGTGAGCCGTGAACTACTGGGAATACGTTGCACAGGTACCGCAGGATGGCGACATCACCTGGCTGGATGGCGGGTATCCGGGCGCGGCGTTCAACGTCGGCGTGGCCGATGTCACGTTGGCGCCGGGCGAACGGATCGACGCGGTGGCCGGGGCGCTCTGCTGGCGGAATGCGTCCAGCGGCAGCGGACGGGCGCTACTGCGCGTCGGTGCGGCCGAGCAGGGCACGGCGAATTTCACGCCGAGCGGAGTCTATGACACGATCTTCGTCTTCACGCGCACGTCGCCGGCGACCGGTAAGGCCTGGACCAGGGCGGAACTCAACGCCGCGCTTATCGGCGCCACTGTCTACACCGGCTACGGCCTGCGGGCGACGCAAGCCGGGCTGCACGTGCTGCTGCACACGCCGCCGGTCGTGCCCCTGCAACCCAAGGAGTGGCCCATGAACTTCAAGGCGATGGAACCGCTGACGGCGACGGGCTCCGACCAGGCCGTCGAGGTGCCCCGCGGCGCGACGCTGGTCGTGCATCCGCTGGCGGCCAGCGTGGAGGTCCGCGACGTAACCGGCGGGACCGCCAGGCTGACGATCCCGGCCGACTCAATGGTCATGCTCGGCCCGTCCTACGGCCAGACGGTCTACCTGCGCGCCACGGCCGGCACGGTGATCGAGCTTGGACTGACGTAGCGCGTCCAGCAGTCATGGAGGACTGAATCATGCCGAACTTCGTTCTGGGGATGAACGCCAAGCTATACCACGGCGCGGCCGGAGGCCCCGCCAATACGGAGATGACCAACGTCCGCAACGTCACGCTGAACCTGGAGGCAGGCGAGGCGGATGTCACCACGCGGGCCAACAGTGGCTGGCGGGCGACGGCGCCCACGCTGCGCGAGTGCTCGGTCGAGTTCGAGATGATCTGGGACCCGAGTGACGCGGGGTTTACCCGTCAGAAGGCGATTCCGTTCGCCTGGGGGCGGGGCGGGGTGCGGGTGGCGAAGTGATCAGAATTGCGTGTGTCGGCATCTCTGGGGAACGAGGCGGCGGCGACGTCATACTGGCCCGACCCACTGACTCGGCGCGCTCGTTCGCCGCGATGTCTCCGGCCAACGCAGCTAACTGCGTCCTCGCCACCGCCGCGTGGTGCGCGAGTCACGAGCGACCGATCACGGCGCGTAGTTGGTTGTCACGCTTCCCGGCCCGGTGATTGAGAGAACAAACCGCTCCCCGGGGCAGGCGATGCCGCCCTTGTCGTATGTGAATGCCTGGCCTTTGAGCGTGTAGTGCAGCCGATCCACGACGAGATCCGACGTACGTACGGCGATTGTCCGTGACTCGCCAGCCGCAATGGTCTCAAAGGCCTGACTGGTTGGCACCGAACCCGCTGGCACAAACGAAATGCGCACGTCCTCCAGTGGCACACCGCTCTGATTTGCTACGACGAGTGTCGAAATCCCGCGCGCGAACCTACCCCACCTAGAGTAAGTCAGAATCCCCATCCCTGCCGCCAACAGCAGCGCCAGGGCTATCGCGGTTATGCCGGTCCTCATCCACGCCGCGCGCGTCATAGATCAATCGGCGGCAAACGAAGCCCCCCAGGCAAAGGTACTGAGACCCCGCACGGCTGACACTTGTCGTAACCGGTAGGTCCGCCCCCGCCGCGTCCCGGTTTCTTGGCAATGTCAGCACGCTGTTGTGGTGTTAGCTTCTGGGTGCACGTGCAGATTTCCGCGGCTGTTAGCGGGTCAGTCGCGCCGCCGTTCGCATCAGCGTGCTTCATGGCATCCGCCAAACACAGTGCCACCTCATTAAACGTGAGATCTGCGTTCGAAATGGCGTTCCCCGAGCCCTCGAATTCTCCCCCCTCCTCGACGAAGCCGAGCCAGAAGCTCTCGTTGTACTGGCCCGCACTCCTTGCTGTTTTCACACCGTAGCTCTCAGCGATGTAGGCCATAATGAGGATGTGATCTATGTGATAGCCGGACATGCACAAGTCGCAGAGTGTGACCGTGCCGGCGCAAGTCCCTTGTCCGCACCCCGAGTTCCCGATTGCCGCTTGGGCAGCAGTGAAGATCGCAGGCCCATTGCCCCTCGCATATCCCTGAAGCGTACTCGCTCCCCTCGGCCAGAACCAACTGAGGTCTCCCTGCTTCTGGCTCACAAACGAGGTCAGATGATCTGCGATGGCCTGTGTGATGTCTGGCCCACAATTGCAGCACTCGTCAAGCCCCAGCGGATCAATCCGATTGGTAGGCCTATTGCTCACATAGCGATAGACGTTCCCCTGTGTGCGAACCGAATCGCGTGGCAGAAACGCCGTTGGCGCCACCGCACTCTGTACGACTCGGAATCCCGGTTCCCCAATTGGGTCCCGGTTGATGAACCGTCCCAACCGCGGGCTGTAGTACGCCAGTGCGGAATCGACCACCATGAGCGCGGCTAGGATGGCCAGCCCGACCGTCAGCTTGCTGCTGCTTCGCATCGCTCGCCCCTTGTACATGAGCCTCCAGTACTGCGGTTATCGTACCGTGCCGCCGGGAGCGCGCCTAGCCCCTGTCAACCCCCGCCGCCCGGATTTCCGGGGGGCCGGCCGGGCGGGGGATTCGGTGATCCAGGTACCCCTGGCTGCGGGTTCGGCGGCGTGCCGGGCACGGGCGGCTTCCAGGGTTGCTGCGGCGGACCGGGCCTTGGCTCGGGCACCATGAACTGTTGCAGGTACTCGTCTATTTCCTGCTGGCGACGCCTTTCGGCCGCCCCCGGCGGGCCGAAGACCTGCCGCATGGCAATCGCGAGTTGGCGCAAGTGGTAGGCCGACTGCGGCATCAGCCGGTGGGCCTCGGCGAACGCAGCCCGGGCCTCGGGGTAGCGGCCGTTCATGTCCAGGCACATGCCGCGATCGATGAGGAACGACGACAGTTCTTCCGCCGGCGTGAGCGATTTCAGGAACTCGCCGCGCTAGATCGCCGCCTCACTGATCGGCCTGGGCCCGGTGCGGTAGTGCTCGTCGGGATAGTAGCTGATGCCGGCACCGGCGGCCTCGATATTGAAGCGCTCATTCGGGCTGTCCCAGCGGCAAACGATGTGCGACTGGGCGAGCACGAGCTTCATCGGGTAGCCCAGCCTGCGGCCGATCGCCCTGGTGCGAGAATCCTTTCTCGCACCCACCACTGCGGGAATCCTTTCCCT
>CAZBOE010000300.1:0-704 GCA_964493365.1 uncultured Tepidisphaeraceae bacterium
GTGCTGGCGCCGATCGAGCGGTTCGCACTGACCGATTTCGACCGGACAATCGGCGTGAACATCGCCGCGGTATTTCACCTCACGCAGGCGGTCTGGCCGCTGATGCGCGAGCGCGGCGCCGGCGTGATCGTGAACATCTCGTCGGTGGCGTCGGTCGACCCGTTCGTCGGCTTCGCGGTCTATGGCGCGACCAAGGCCTGGGTCAACGCCTTCTCGCAGGCGACGGCGGCCGAAGGCAAACCGGTCGGAATCCGCGTGTACGCCGTGGCCCCCGGGGCCGTCGAGACCCCCCTACTGCGGTCGGTCGCCCCGCAGTTCCCGCGCGAGCAGGCCCTCGACCCGGACGCGGTCGCGCAGGTCATTGAGACCGTCTGCGACGAACGCATGCTTTACGTCACTGGGCAGACCATCTTCGTCCGCAAGTAGTCGGCCACGCCCCCCCCCACCCCCGCGATGCCCCCCCCCCGCCCGACGCTCAGCCCCCCCCACTCGCAGCGGCGGCGCGCCGCCCTGCGCGGCGTCGCGTTGCTCGGGCTGGTGCTGCTCGCGCTGGTCGCTGTCGGGGTCTACGCGGCCTGGCGCCGCATCGAGGCCCGGACGCTCGCCGGCCAGGTCCGACACGGGCTCGACCTGCTTGCCCCGGCCGACAACCCGGGCACGGTCCGCGAGGCGCTCGATCGCTGGGAGCGGGATGTTCGGCCGGC
>CAZBOE010000300.1:714-1231 GCA_964493365.1 uncultured Tepidisphaeraceae bacterium
GACTGGAGTTCAGACGTGGGCGGCTGGTCCGACGACCTCATTGAGCACCTGTTCACCAAGTACCCGCTCAGTGACGTCCGTGTCCGTCTCATGCTTACGCGGGCCGGCGGAGCCGACTTCGGCGACCGCGTCGACGACTGGCGACGCTGGTTCGCGGACCGCAAGCGGCTGCGGGCCGGCAAGGCACCGCGGCCACCCACCGCCGAGGTCGTGCGACTCACGCACGCGTGGACGGCCCCGGTCGGCCTGACGGCATGGTTCACCACCATCCTGCCGCTGCGGGGCAGCATCTACGTCGCCTCGCTCGGCCAGAGATTCGACGACCCGAACGACCCGGCCGACGGCGTCGTGCGCGTCAACGGAAGCGACGGTACCGCCCAACTGCTCTTCATGCCGCCGCCGCGAACCGGGCGCGGGCCGCGCGATGTGATCGGCATCGCAGCCGGGCGGGGCGGTCTGTTCGCCGCGTGCTGGAACGGCATGGTCTACTGGCTGGATCCGGATGGAGACGTGTGCT
>CAZBOE010000300.1:1307-3557 GCA_964493365.1 uncultured Tepidisphaeraceae bacterium
GGGCAGTGTCGTAGCGCTCAGCGGCCAGGGCGGTCGCACGATCTGGTCCGCGACCGTGTCGCGAACGGCGAAGGGCGAAGGGCTGCTGGGAACCACGCTCGCGCTGGGCGACGTGCTGCCCGGCCAGGGGCGTGAGATCGTCGTGGCTACGCCGCTGGGCGATCTCGATGTGCTCAGTGCGCGCACGGGCCGATCGCGCTGGCGGCAGGCGATGGCAGCGGGTTCGTTGGCCGGGGCGATTGCCGCGGGCGAGCGGGTGCCTGCTCCGCCGGTGTACGTGGCGGACCGGGCCGCCCGGGTGTGGTCGCTGCTCCGCTCGGGCGACCAGCTCCGGACGGCCCTGTGGGGCTGGCCGGGCCTGCGCGGCGACGAAACGATCATCGCTGGCTTGAGGCTCCTCCGTGTGACGCCGGATGCAGCCCCGTTCGTGGTCGCCTGTCCGACGGGAGACTACCTGAGCGCACAGGGGGCCGTCGTGACGCTAGCCGCCGACGGCGTGCACTGGCGCCATGGCATCGGCGGAGCAATCTGGGCGACGCCGGCGGTCGGCGACCTGACTGGTGACGGCACGCCCGAGATCGCCGTCGCGTCGATTGAGCCGACCGGCGAGGGGCGCGTGGTCGGGGTGTTGACGATTCTCTCGCCGAGCGGGCACTGCCTTCAGCGGGTGGTTTTCGACGCCCCCATCGAGTGCCCGCCCGTGATCGCCGACGTGGACGGCGACAACCGGCTCGAGCTGCTCGTGGCAGATCAGGGCGGCTACCTGCACTGCTTCAAGACGCATCGCGTCGGACCGGTCACCTGGGGCCTGCCGGCCGGCGACACGCACAACACGCGCAACGCCGACAATGCGTTCTCCTGCGGCCAGGCCCCCTTCCACCTGCAATGGGATTGGCGGCCGGAGTAGAGCCCTTCGCTTCCCTTCCCTTCCCTCCGTCATGCTGCTTGCCCCCGTTTGCACTGATCTCCCCCCGTGCTCTTCGCCCTGCTTCCTCCCGTGCTTTTCACCCCCCGCCGTTCAAGGGAGGGGTTGGGGGAGGGGCGAAAGCCCCGTGGAACGGCAGAGCGGAATGAGCGGGCAGCCCACGGCAGACACCCCGCTCGCCCGGTCTGCAACCGCGTTCAGGAAGTCGCCGGAAGTTACCCAGCCGGCTCGGGCGCACTCGCCGGCACGCGCAGCCCGACGCGCAGGTGCATGCGAAACGCATCAAACACCTTCTCGAGCCGGGGCGAGCGCCGCGGCGCCAGGCCGTAGCGCTCCGCGTCGACCGGTGCCTGCACGCGGGCCATTCGCTTCCAACCGCGGTTCATGCCCAGGACGAACAGCGCCGTCGTCAGCGAGCGCGTACGAACGAGCGACCGTAATGCCCGCTTGAGCACCCAGTTCTGCTTGGCCGCGGCATACCGGAGCTCGTAGATCGCCTCGTCCAGCTCGCGGGCGGTCATCTGCGCGGGCTTGTAGATCGTCTCGGTGAAGGTGTAGCGCTCCCAGTCCTCGGGGTAGTCCATCGCCAGGAGGCGGCCCGTCGCCTTGAAGCGGTCGTACATCTTCGTGCCCGGCAGCGGCGTCAGGTTCGTTACCTGGATAATGTCCACGCCCAGCTTGACCGCCTGCATCGCCGTCTCGGCCACCGTTTCCGGCGTATCCTCGTCGGCCCCGATGATGAAGCCCCCGAACACCGAGATCCCCGCCCGGTGGAACCCGTTGACGAGCTCCTGGTAGCGGTGCAGGTTGTTGCGGTTGATACCCTTGTGATACTGCTTCAGCGCCGCCGGATTGAACGTCTCGAACCCGACCAGCATGCCGCGGCACCCGGCCTGATAGGCCAGCCGCAGCCCCTCGGCGTCGTCGCCCATGTTGATCGTGGTCTGGCTGAACCACAGCCGCCGGCGACCGTGCTTGATGAGCGCCCGCAGCAGCTCCTTGGCCCACTCGGCGTGCTTCGGCCCAACGCCGAAGAAGTTGTCGTCCACGACGAAGATGAACTTCTTGGTGGTCGCGTTCCACTCGTCGATGATGTCGCTGATGCGCCGCCGGCGGATCTGCGGGCCGTTGAAGGTGGTCACCGAGCAGTACTCGCACCCGACCGGGCAGCCGCGCGAGGTCTGGATCGCCGAAACATCGTACGAGCCGTTGATCGGCGAGAGCCCCTGCCGCGCCCGACCGAAGCCGCGCTCCTCGAGGTTCGACAGCGTCCCGTCGTATCGCGACTGGAGCCGATCGGCGGCTGCGTCGCGAACGATCTGCGG
>CAZBOE010000301.1:0-3540 GCA_964493365.1 uncultured Tepidisphaeraceae bacterium
GCGGGCGGGTCATCGCCGCCGCGCGCGTCGGCGAGCCACGGGGCAACCGGGGCGGCAGAGCCAACCGGCGCGGCCGACGACGCTTATAACCCCGGCGCAGAAGATGTCCGTGCCGCCGCATGGGCATACATCGGCATCGTCGTGCTGCTGGTGCTGGTCGGCACCCTGCTGCTCCGCTCAAGCGCCGCCATGGTGGGCGGCAACCGCCTCTCGCTCGACCGCGCCCTCTTTCACGCCGCGAGCAGCACAACACTCACCGGCTTTTCCCATGCCATCGGCATCGACGGCATGCGCCCGCCCGGCCAGGCGACCATCCTGGCGCTGGTCATGCTCTCGGCCATCACCACACTCGCCCTGACGGGCCTGCTGGTGGCTCGGCTGGCGAGCGTGAATGTCAGCCTCTCGCAGACCGCGGCGTGGGCGGTGGGCGTCGTCCTGGGCGGGGCGGCCTTCGTCGGGGCGGCCCTCGCCGCCTCGGGCATGCCGCTGCGCCAGGCGCTGTTCGACGGCATCATGGCATCAGGTGGACTGCCCACGGGGCTCAGCAGCCCGTCGCACCGCCTGATCCTGCTGGCGATGCTCCCTGTCGCGCTGGCGTCGTCGCTGGGGGTGGTCGTGCTGATGGGTCTGGCGGGCAAAGCGCGACAACACCGATCGCTGCAACACTACACGCGAAACACGCTCGCGCTGGTCAGCGGAGCGTTCCTGGTGCTCTCCTGTGTCTTCATGATCGCCCGTGTGCCGATGCCCGCGGCCGAGTTGCCCGGGGATGCGTCGGCCGCCGCGTCATCGGCGCTGGCGACGCTCACAACCGCCCGGCCCATCGAATCGCCCGCCGACTGGCCCAGGCCTGTGCAGTGGATCGTCATGGCCGCCCTGCTCGCGGGCTGCGCGCCGGGGGGCACGACGGGCGGCGTGTCGATCGTCGCTTGCGGCATCATCGCGGTCGGCGTGATCAACCTGCTGCGCGACCGACCCCTTCCCCGCCTCTTCCCCGCGGCCTTGCTGCTTTGCATCGCGATCGTCGCACTGACCGCCATCACTCACCTGGCGCTGCTGGCCACGCAGTCGCAGTTGCCGGCCGACCGTGCGTTGATGCTGGCGGTGTCGGCCGTCACCTGCGCAGGCCTCACGCACGACCCTCTGAGCCTCAACGGCGTGGGCCTCCACACGCTGACCGCCGCGATGCTGCTCGGCCGATTTGTTCCGGTGATCATCCTCGCGTGGGCCGTCGGGCGCACGCAGCCGACTCAGGGGTGAGTCGGCCAAAGCCGGTCATCAGGATGACGATCACAGCTTGGACGGCGGGCCCTGCTCGACCTTGCTCACGCGCCGCGCGTGGCGGCCGTTCCCGGGCTCGACCGACAGAAAAGCCTCGACGATCTTGCGGATCTGGTCTTCGCTGACCATCTCGGCGGCCAGGCTGAGCATGTTGCAGTGGTGATGCTCGCGCGCCCGGCGGGCGGTGACCTCGTCATGCACCAGCGCCGCCCTGACGCCCGGAATCCGGTTGGCCACGATCGTCATCCCCAGCCCGCTGCCTTCGAACAGCAGGCCCACATCGCACTTTCCATGGGCGATGCACAGGGCGGCGGGATAGCCGTAGTCGGGGTAATCGACCGCGGTTGTGCCGTCGCAGCCGATGTCGTGGATCTCGTGGCCTGACCGGCTCAGGTGCGCGATCAGCCGGCGCTTGGCTTCGAAGCCGCGATGATCACACGCCACAACAATCCGCATGGTGTTCCGCCTGTCCCTGATGGGCCCTTTTCGTTCGCACGGGTCGCCAACCATGACTGCCGTCAGGGATGACGCCGGGGCCCCTCGCCTCGCTCGTCGCCGATGCCGGCCGACGACCGTGATATGAAAACCGACCGGCCCGCCTCTGGCAATACGCCGCCGTAGGGCGGTACGTCGCACAGGCAATCTGACGCCCGGTCATGATCGACCACCGACCGCCTCGCCAAGGTGTTTGCCCTCACAATGCGGGGCTCACATCACCTTGTGCTCGACCAGCCTCGCCTCGATGAACTTCTCCAACTGGCCGGCCAGCGACTGATAGACCGACACGTCCGATCCAATAGGGTCTTCGATATCACCATTCGGGTCGAGCGTAAAGGTCTTCTCTGTCGCACCGGGCACCATCGAGACGACAGCCGCCCGATGGGCCGAGCCCATCGTGAAGATCATATCCGCCTGGTGGATCAGCTCGATGGTGAGCAGGCGCGAGCGGTGGCGCGAAAGATCGGCCCTCATCGGCTTCACCGCCTCGACCGCCGCAGGCGTGGCACGGCTGCCGGGCATGGCGAACGCGCCGGCCGACATCACGACATAACCCTTGCTCTCGAGCTCGTCCTGACCCACGCCCAGCTTCTCGGCGAGGATGCGACGCGTCAGCGCCTCGGCCATCGGAGAGCGGCAGGTGTTCCCGCTGCAGACAAACAAGATCGTGGTTCTGAGCATGCGTTCGATAATCCGTTCGTCGTAAACGCCCGGCCTGACAATCTCGTAGCGACCGCCGCCGGCGCGGAGCAGCGTCGACGGCTTGTTGTATCGCGTGGGCCCCGCATCAACGATCAGGTCGAGTTGGTCGGCCGCCTCGGTTTTGATCTCGTCCGCACGCAGCGCCGGCCCGCCGGTGATTGTCGGCGGCTGGGTCATCACCACCGGCCCGCGCGTGTGGCGCAGCACGTCCTGCGCCACGGCATTGACCGGGCAGCGCAGGGTGATGGCGCCTTCGGCGTCGAACAGCTCGGCCGCATCGACCTTCAGCCGCCCCGCCACCTCCGCCCGCCGCTGGGAATCGACAGTGAACACCAGCCCCACCGGCCCGGGCCAGCACTTGTTCACCAGCCGGCGCTCGAGCTCGCTGAGCGAACCGACGTAGTGCCCGACGTCATCGGGTCGGGCCAGGTGAATCGTCAGGGGCGCCGGGGGCGCGTCGGGCTTGATCGCCCGCAGGCGCTCGACCGCGCTGCGGCTGGTCAACACCCCCGCGGCGGCATAGACCGTCTCCGTCGGCAGCAATACAACGCCCCCATCGGAAAGCAGTTGCGCAACCCTGCGCACGGCGGCATCGTAGTCGGGCGCGTCGAAGATGCCGAGCGTGTCAGTGGGCACGTGGCCGAATGAGAGCCGTGTCACGCCCCGGTGTCAAGTTGGGCAAAGAAGAACGGCCATGCCGACTGCGGGGAATCGCCGTCGACCGAGGCAAATTGCGTATCGGTCACAGGCGGGCCGAGGCAGTGGTGACTGGGGCGAACGCTTTGGTGCTGAAACGCCCCCGCTTCGAACAACCCCGGCTTCAAACCACCGTCGCGCGGAAACGCCGCGGCTTGGAAACACCGCAGTCTGGAAACACGGTGGAATGGAAATGCCGTGGCGCGGAAACACCCCGAGGGAAAACGCCGACGGCTTGATTCAGGTCGCGGCTTCCTGCGGGGCCGGACGCGGCGGCAGGTTCAGCGATGAGCCGCTGGCCGGGGCGGCGGCCGAGCGAAGTCCGCCCGCAGCGGCAGGCCGAGCCGCGGGACGCGGCGCACC
>CAZBOE010000302.1:0-3494 GCA_964493365.1 uncultured Tepidisphaeraceae bacterium
AAGGACTCCATCTACTCAAGAGTTGGAGCCTCCGACAATCCCGGGGCGGTTCACCCCGTGGCATGAGAAGGGCGCAGAGTGCGCCCCCGACTGTATCGGCGTCAGCGGTCGAGGTAACCGATCTTCAGCCACTCGGCGTAGCGGGCGCGGAAGGCCCGCATCGACTCCAGGGTCTTCGCGAAATCTTCATTCTTCTCGGATTCGCGCTTGGCGACGGTCGCCCATGCTTCTTCGAGCTTTGCCAGAATTTCGGGTGACCATTGGCGGATCTCGACGCCCTTTTCCTTAAAGAAGTCGAGACTGTCGGGCTGCATGGACTCCCCGAGGGCAATGGCCTGCCGGACATTATCGCCGCAGACCATCTCGACCATGGCTTTCTGCTGGTCGGACAGAGCCTTCCAGGCATCGAGGTTGATCATCAGGTCGTAGATCGTCGCGGGCTGGTGCCAGCCGGGGAAGTAATAGTATTTCACGATCTCGTGCAGGCCGAGCGCCTTGTCCACCGACGGCGCCGCGAACTCCGTGGCGTCGATCACGCCGCGCTCAAGCGAAGGATAGAGGTCTGCCGCCCCCAGCAGCATCGTCGAGGCGCCTAATTCCTCAAGCACCAGCGCGCCGAGCCCGAGGAAGCGCATGCGCAGGCCCTTGAAGTCCTCGACGGAGTTCATTTCCTTCTTGAACCAGCCGGACGCTTCCGGGATCATGCCGCCGCAGGGCAGGGCATAGATGTTGTGCTTGGCGTAAAGACGCTCATAGATCTCTTTGCCGCCGCCGTAATAAAACCACGCCATGAGGCCGGGCCAGTCCATGCCGAACGGCGCAGCGGAAAACAGCGAGAGGGCGGGCTCGGCCCCGTACCAATAGGCGGGCGTGCTCCAGCAAGCCTGCACGCTGCCCTTGCCGACCGCTTCCAGGCACTGGTTCGGCGGGATCAGGGCGCCGGGCTCGAAGAATTGGACCCTGAACTTGCCCCCCGACAAGCGGTTCAGCTTGGTTTCGATGTCCTTTCCCGTCGTCCCGGCATGCGGCGCCTTCGACGGGAACCAGCTCTGCATCTTCCAGCGCACCGTGTCGTCTGCCTGCGCCGGGGAAAGCGCGAGGCCGATGCTGAGCGCGGCCCCGATCAACAATTGTCGCGTACCCATTCGTCTTCCCTTGTCGTCGGACGATGGAGACAATTCTCCACCGTCTGTCTACGATCGTGGAATCAAGAAGTGTGCCATTCCGGGTGCACCACTGATTTGTCGAGATAAAAGGGGCGTCGAACCCCCCCGACCATGTCACCTCACGACGGAAGTATCGTATAGTGGAGGAAAGTGCCCAATCTTTGATCTTTGCCGGTCATGCCTATGCCGTTAGTCTAGCCAGAGGGAGGTGCATGATGAGATACGGCATCCTGATCTACGACGGGGTCGAGCCTATCGACCTTGGGGCAACGTTTGGCGTACTGTCGATGGCGCGCCGGGTCGCGCCAGAGATATCCATGTTCGGCGTTGCCCGCGGGGCCGAACCCGTGGTTTGCGCGAACGGTCTGCGGGTGCTGCCGGACTATACCTTCGCGACCGCGCCCCAGCCCGACGTGTTGATCGTCACAGGCGGGCCCGGCTGGCCGCAGATGGCGCGCTGCCCGGACACCTTGGCCTATCTGGGAGCCCTCGACCCGAAAAACGACCTCGTGGCCATCTGCACAGGTGCCATGATCCTCGCCGCGGCCGGATGCCTCGACGGACACGCCGCCACAACCAAGGTCGAAGTCATCGGCGAGGAGCGCCCGCCGCTCACGGTGCTTGCGGAACGGCATCCCGCCGTTCAAGCGCATCACGCTGTCGCTGTCCGCTCCGGCCGCATTGTGACGAGCGGCGGCGTCTCCCTTGGGATTGACGGCGTTCTACACGTTCTGCGTGAACGTCATGGCCACGCTGTCGCGCAGGAAACCGCGCGCATTCTGGAATATGGGCGGGCCTGGGAGGCGAACGCGGCCGCCTTGCCGCCCGTTGGTTTCTCTCGCGAACGGCATTAAATTGCGGTTATGGAGCACGACGAGCCACAGGACCGTACCCACCAGGACGGGCATCATCGCGCGGCAATCAGCCAATCGCGGGCCATAGCAGCTTTGAAGCCGTCCCAGGACGTGAGCGGGCTGGGCGACCGGGTTCGCGAGGCCCGCAAGGCGCGCGGGAACTCCCTCGATGCCCTGGCGCGGCTTTCCGGCGTCAGCAAGTCCATGATTTCGAAGATCGAGCGCGGCGAGGCCACGCCGTCAACCGCCATTCTTGCGCGGGTCGCCGAGGCTCTTGGCGTGACCTTTTCGGAGCTGATGGCGAGCGAACAGGATCGGGAAGTCATCTTTCTGCCGCTGGAGAGCCAGCCCATCCTGCAAGATCCGGCGAGCGGGCTGACCCGCCGATGCCTCGCACCGATCCTGCCGGCCCGTGGCGTCGATTGGGTGCTGAACATCCTGCCTCCCGGCAGTTCAACGGGTGAATTCGTGGCGCACCGTCGCGGGGTCGAGGAATATATCCACGTGATACAGGGGCGCTTACGCGCCATTCTCGGCGGCGAAACCTACGAGTTGAACGAAGGCGATGCGATTTACTTCCAGGCGCATATTCGCCACGAGTTCGTGAATTTCGGCATCGGCCCGTGCAAATATTACCTCATCATCAACAGCCAGAAGACCCGTTAGCGGCGTGGGAGGAGGCTGTGCTGGCAAGCCCTCCGTTTGGCGGCGGTCATTCTGGAACCGCTTGGCTTGCCTTCACTGACCTGCGGTGTGGCGATGCGTTGGCCGCGGCTAGCGGAAGCTTGGTGCAGTGAATGCGGGCGGGTGTAGGCCACGGGCTTCAGAATCGAACCTCGTGACCGACAGCTTCGGCCGTCAGACCGGCGCGTTCGAGCATTTGCTTCGCTTCCTCGACGCATCTCGGGGCCCGTATCGCGCGCCTGGCGTGCGGCCGGGATGCTTTCCTCGTTCAGTTCAATCTCGCCTCGGATGGGGGCAGCACGGCTACGACGGCGCCGGGCCTCACCCAGGCTTGCAGCGTTGTCATCGCGGCCTCGTTCATGGCGATGCACCCTGCCGTCCCCTTCCCCTTGCCCCGCCAGAGGTGCAGGAAGATGCACGACCCGCTGCGTTTCGCCGCGTTCACGGGCGTGTCCACCACATAGCCGCGCCGGTAGAGCGGTGTTGCGCCCATGTCCTCGCCTTTTGTGCCTTTCGGCAGAGCGGCCCTCGCCGCGATGCGGCCGTAGTGCGGCGATGCGGGGTCGTCCACGCACAGCGTCTCGCCCGCTTTCAGCCGGAGATAGCCGGGCCGTCGATCCTCGGCAAAGCCGAAGGGCGCACCGAGCGCAAACACGCCCATCGGCGTCTTCCCGTCGCCCTCGCGCTTGACCACGGCTTTTGCCGTACGGGCCTCCACATCGGCCCAACTCCAGGCGAAGCCCTTCGCGCCGCCGACAACAGCGGTTACCCTGCCGCGCGGCGCGAGCCT
>CAZBOE010000303.1:0-3465 GCA_964493365.1 uncultured Tepidisphaeraceae bacterium
CGTTGCCGGTTGTGGTCAGGGTCGAGTTGCCGACCAGTGCGGCATCGACGATGAAGGTGCCGAAGTCGACGCTCGACGCGGTGACGACACGCTTGGAGAGCACCGCGACGCCGACGTTGATCGTGTCGTTGCCGTCGAGCGAACCGTTGCCGGCGCCGCCGCCGTCGGTGACGTCGAGGTTGTCGATGACGATCGAGCCGCCCTTGAGGCCGGTGGTCGAGGTGTTGATCGAGCCGGTGACGCCGACCGTGAGCACTTCCGAGTCAGTCGCGTTGTGAAGGAACGCGTTGCGCCGACCGGTGATGGTGGAGGTGGCCTGCCCGCTGGGGGTGACGGAGTAATACGTCCCGTCGAGCCCCTCCTTGTTGAGCGTGACGTTGGCGGTGCCGACCGAGCCGGCCGACTGACCCTGCATCACGCGCTTGAGCTGAATCTCCTTCGTCGAGCCGCCGTTGGCGTCGGTGGTGTCGGCGCCGCTGATGGTGATCGTCGAATCGTTGGCGTTGTCGACGAAGATGGAATAGACCATCTCCGGGCGGTCGATGGCGAAGTTGCGGTTGCCCTGCACGACCCAGCTCGGTGTTGATGTTCCGCCGAACTCGTTGACGTAAGTCTGGCTGAAGATCAAATAGGTCTTGCGCAGCTCCGCGGGGTTGACCGGGTCGGCATAGTGCCACTCGAGCATCGAGGCCAGGTCGCCTTGGCGGCTCTGCCCGGTTCCGGGGCTGCCGTTCTGAAGGATCAGGTCGGTTGTGTTGGGGTCCTGGCTGGTGTTGCCGTCGTAACGCACATCCATGTAGAACGACGCACGGGCCACGTCGCCCCGGTGGGCCAGCCCCGGGAACCAGTCACCGTCTTCGGTCACGCCGTAATTGGTCGCACCGTTGGCGCGGTCGTCGAAGTTGCGGGCCGACTTGAGGCTGTTGGTGTTCGCCAGCGCGAACCGCAGATTGTAGAGGTCGGCATAGTCCGACTCGGTGTCGGCGCCGCGTGTGGTGCCGATCTG
This sequence comes from uncultured Tepidisphaeraceae bacterium, assembly GCA_964493365.1. Classification (GTDB taxonomy): domain Bacteria; phylum Planctomycetota; class Phycisphaerae; order Tepidisphaerales; family Tepidisphaeraceae; genus CAZBOE01. The sequence continues at coordinate 1,007 of CAZBOE010000303.1, forward strand.
CTGACGGGCCGACGACCAGATGTGCTCGGTATTGCGGGCGACGTTGTCGCTGGTCGAAAGGTCGTCGTAGATGTAATTCAGCACGAGCGGCGCGAAGATGTTGGCCCGCGGGCTGGCCTGATCCATGATCGACAGCGCCGCGCCGTTGTTGGCGTAGGAGTTGACGCTGTGCTGGCCGTGCTGGTTAATGTTGGCGGTGGTGGTGAAGTCGGCGGCGTTGCTGTGGTAGTTCTTCTCGATGATCTGGTGAATCTGGTTGCGCAGCGCCGTTCCGTTGAGGCCGGTTGCCGTCGAGTAGTAGTCGGCCGGCGCCTCCCAGATGGCATTGTAGGTCCATGCGAAATCGGCCAGAGCCGATGACGCGGGCATCATGGCGGCCGCCGCGACCATAAAGCGGGCGACGGTGCGACGCTGATTGGTGGTCTTCACGATCTCTCCTCCGGAACAGAAGTCGGACAAGGCGGAGCCGCCCCGGCGTGTCGCCGACGGGCAAGCGCCCATCGGTGCGGACGGCGACTAACCTGGCGCAAAACGCGGCCGGAGCGTTAGCCCCGGCCGCGCTGTTTTATACGACATCGATGGGTATTTCCATCGCATACCGCTTAGGCGCGGCGGCGACGGAGCAGGCCCAGACCCGCGACGCCGGCCAGACCCAGAGCCGACGGCTCGGGGACGACGACCGAGTAGTCGCTGACGGTCACGACGATGTTGTCGAAGCGGTGGTTGCCGTTGCTGGTGCTGGCGCCGTTGAGGGCGACGCGAACGCCAACCACTTCAGCGACCGGGGTGCCGATCGTGGTGAAGCCACCCAGGCCGGTCACGCTGCCGGTGGTGAAATCGAAGCTGGTCACGCCGAAGGTGGTCGGCAGGGCGCCGACGCCGGCGGCGAAGGGCAGGATCGAGCCGTCCGAGAGGATCAGGCTGATCTGGCGGCTGTTGTAGCCGGTGCTGGTGCCGCGGCTGGCCCACGAGATGCCGTCGATCTGCCACTTCGTGCCGGGGGCGGCAGCGAAGTCTTCATCGATCATGATGTCGAAGTAGCGGCCGTTGTTGGCCTGGCCGACGATCGAGAGCGAGCCACCCGCGAAGGTGACGCCGCTGGCGTACGGGCCGCCGAGGTTGCTACCGGCGAAGCTGCCCCACTGGTTGTCGTTGGTGCCGCCCTGACCGTTGTTGCCGGCGAGGTTGCTCACGTCGATGTAAGCGCCGAAGAAGCTGGGGGCCGGGGGAACGTGGCCGTTGGCGCCGCCGACAAAGCCGTCACCGACGAGGACGCCGTTGGGGCCGTCGAACTCGTCATAGGTCGGGTAGAGGCGATCGGTGGTCGGATCCCAATAGCCGTCTTCGAAGAAGTTGCCGTTGGTCATCTGGCGGAAGATGCCGGCGTTGGTGCCGACCGTGTTCCAGTTCGCATCGGCGTCATCGGCGTTGTTGTTCAGGTTGAAGTAAGCGCCGAGCTGAGCCGCCTGAACGGACGAGACGGCGAGGCCGAGAACGGCAGCGCCGGTGAGGATCTTACGAAGCATTTTCTCTCTCCTGCCCACGAGTGGGGCTAGTTGGTTAGTGGGGCCATCCGCCCCATTACATCATTGCGCACGATCGTCGTACGCCCTTTGAACGGGCAGGAGAATACGGTCGGGTTGTGTACGGGAAACAAGCGGCCGACTAAGCTTCAGACAGAGGGTTGTAAAGAGTCTGGTAACCCGGGCTGGTGCGCAACCCTCTGTCGTTGCTGCTGTAGCGATCATATCGGCTGCGACGGCTGGCCGGCGCATGGCCCCGAAGCGAGTGGAGCACTCTACAAGTGTCTGCCTCCGGAGCCCAAAAATCGGCAAACGCCACCGAGCTCAGATTTAGCTTGAACGGGCACCAGACGCACCGGCCGAGGGCCGGGGTGGGCTAAGGGGATCCGCAACCGTCTCACGACGCGTCGGCAGCGTCTGCGGGTGGTTTTTTGGTCCGCTTTCGCGCTCCCGACCGGGTGGCCGGTGCCTTCGACGCCGGAGCCGCGTCGTCGGCCGGGCTGCTGCGGGTTCGGGGTTTTCGGGCGGGCTTGGCCGGCGCGGGGGCCTTTGATTCCGTTTCCCAGTCGATGCGCGGGGCGTCGCCCCAGAGGCCGTCGAGGTCGTAATAGCTGCGGGCGTCCTGGCTGAAAAGATGGAGCACCACATCGACGCAGTCGAGCACAATCCACGACTCGCTGTCCATGCCGCCTGTCGAGAGCGGGGCGAAGCCGCGCTGCGTGGCAAACTCGCCGACCTCCTCGGCGGCCGACCGCATCTGGCGCGGGCTGGTGCCGTTGCCCAGAACGAGATAGTCGGTCACGGGCGACAGGCCGCGGACATCGAGCACCGCGACCTGGTGACACCGCGTGTCTGCGACGAGTCTGGCGGTTTCGATCGCGAAGCGCCGTGACTCGGCCGAGCGGTCGGGAGCGGGCTTGGCGGTGCGCTTGACGG
>CAZBOE010000304.1:0-3372 GCA_964493365.1 uncultured Tepidisphaeraceae bacterium
GAGGCGGAGGGCGGGCTGCGGACCGAGCAGCGGGTGGCGCTGGTGCGCTACGTGCGCGAGCGCCTGCACCAGCGGCCGGGCGTGGCGGAACTGGCAAGGGTGGTGGGGTTGTCGGCGGACTACTTCTCGCGCGTGTTCCGACGGTCGATGGGCCGGACCGTGCGGGACTGGGTCATCGACCAGCGGCTGGGATACGCGCAGCGGCTGCTGCGGGAATCGACGCTGGGGGTGGGGCGGGTGGCGGAGGTGCTGGGGTATCGGAACGTGGCGCAGTTCAGCCGGCAGTATCGGCAGCGGTTCGGTCACCCCCCGACGGAGGGGCGGGGGTGAGCGGGGCAGGAACGAGGTCGCACCGCGGATACGGCAAGCCCGATCCGGTGTCAGTGCTTGCGATTATCCGGCGGATCGTAAACGCCTCGATCGCCCCAGTCGGGCTTGTCGTCCTGCCCCGCGGGGGGCTGTGCGGGCGAGCTGGGCGTCGGCGGAGGCGGTGCGTGTGGGTCGTTGACAGGCGGGTTGTAGGGCGGCGGCCCATAGCCGGGCGGGTAGGGCGGGGCGCCCTGTGCGCCCGAACCGTATCCGCCCTGTTCGTAGCCGACTGGCCCGTATCCTCCCGGCGTGTATCCGCCCGACCCATGGTCAGCCGCGCCATAGCCACCCGCTCCATACCCGGCCGCGCCGTATCCGGCAGCGCCGTATCCGCCTTGCTGCTCCCAGTAGCGAAGCGCACCGATCTGGTCGGCGTTTCGAAGGGTCTGGATGAGCCAGTAGCCCAGCAGGAGGTGTAGCGTCAGCGGGATAAGCCAGAACACAACGCCAACTATTCCCTCGGGAGTTTGCTTCGCCCGCACAATGGCCGTGATGACCAACAGCACGAGGAACAGGGCGACCAGCGATGCCATCACCAGCGCGGTGACGACGCTCCCCATCCCCCCGCGGCGGACGAAGTACCCCAAGGCGATGTACGCGATGCCCAACACGCCGAGGAACAGGGTGACGACGGCGAATAAATTACGGATCTGGTTGAAATCAGCGCCGTTGGCACTGAGGCTCTGCGTGAACTGGGGGTTGCTGGTGATCGTGTCCCACAAGGCAACGGTGCTGAGGCAGCAGGTCGACATCAGCAATATCAGCCCCCCGAGCACGTAGAGCGTGACCGATGCAAACCGCGCAGGTCTAAGCGGGTCGAGGGCGGAACCGGTGTAATAGGGGTTGTCGTGGTTCGCGTACTGCCCCGGTCGGTGGGGCTGCTGCGGAAAGGGCGGCGGGTTGGACATGGTTCGGCTCGGATGGTTTCGCGCCGTCGGACAACGATCGACCGAGCCGCCGACGCGGGGCAAAGACGATTATGCAGGAGCGAACGCCGCGCCCCCCGCGTGGCGGGCCGCGATGACCCCCGCGCCGACGACCGCGGCCGTCTCGATCCGCAGGATGGTCGGTCCCAGCGTGGCGGCGGTCAAGCCGGCATTGTCGAAACCCGCGAGTTCTTCACTGCTCCAGCCGCCTTCGGGGCCCACCAGCAGCAGGGCGGTCTTGCCCGGCAAAAGCCGCACACGGATGAGCGGGTCGGCCGGTGGACGCGTGCTGAGCACGATGGCCTCCGTCGACGTGTCGCGCGAGGCGAGCAGGTCATTCAGCGGCGTCAGCGGATCGATCCGCATGACGCCCGAGCGGTGAGACTGCTTGGCCGCTTCGGTGGCGATCCGCTTCCAGCGATCGAGTTTGCCCGCGCCTTCGGGGTGAACGACGCTCCGCGCCGTGCGCAGCGGGATCAGCGCCGCGGCCCCCAGTTCGCTGAGCTTTTCGACCATCCAGTCGGCCCGATCGCCCTTGGGCACGGCCGACGCCACCACCACCCCGCCCGGCGCAGCCTGCGTGATGGCGCCGGTGTCGACATGGGCGCAAAGCCGGCCTTCGCTCTCCACCAGCGCGGCCGGCGCCGTCGCCCCGGCGTCATCGAACAACTCGACGGCGTCGCCCGCCTTCATCCGCAGCACCGAAAGCAGATGATGCGCCTCCCGCGACTCAAGCGGCAACAGCCCGGGAGCGATGCTGGGAACATGAACGCGACGCATGGGGAAATGTGACGGATTGATGGGATGACGAATTGATGAAGTTTCTGGTCCGCGATTGGCGAGTCGTGACTCTTGACCCTTGTTTCGTGATGTGTGGGCTGCGATGCGTTGACCCGCAAAAGTCGGTGACGGCGGCGCTCCCGGTACTCGCGGCGGACAAACGCCCGCCTACGTCGGCGGCCGTCATTTCGTCATCCCATCAATTCGTCACTCATCACTCCCCACTCATCAAAAGTGTATCGCCCTTTTATCAACAGCCATCGCCGCTTCCTTGATGGCTTCGGGGAGCGTTGGGTGGGCGTGGACGCTGCGGGCGAGGTCTTCGACGCTGGCGGCGAACTCGATGGCCACCGCGCCCTCGGCGATCAGGTCGGAGGCGCGAGGCCCCAGGATGTGCATGCCCAGCAGCCGGTCGGTCTTGGCGTCGCCGAGGATTTTGACCACGCCGTCGGTCTGGTCCATGGCCTTGGCGCGGCCGTTGGCGGCCAGGGGGAACTTGCCCACGCGATAGTCGATGCCCTTTTCCTTGAGCTCTTCTTCGGTGGCGCCGACCGAGGCGAGCTCGGGGTCGGTGTAGACGACACCGGGCACGGCGCGGTAGTTGACGTGGCCCGCCTTGCCCGCCATGAGCTCGACAGCCGCGACGCCTTCCTCTTCAGCCTTGTGGGCGAGCATGGCGCCGCCGATGACGTCGCCGATCGCCCAGACGCCCGGGACGCGGGTCTGGTAGTGACCGTCGACGACGACGAACCCGCGCTTATCGACCTCGACGCCGACGGCTTCGAGCCCGAGCCCCGCGGTATAGGGCCGGCGGCCGACCGCGACGAGCACGACGTCGGCGGTGTCCGAGCCGGTCTCGTCGCCGCGCTGCCAGTGAACCGTCGCCTTGCCGCCCTTGATCTCGACCGACTTGGCCGATGTGGAAAACTGAAACTTCAGCCCCTGTTTTTCAAGCTGCCGCTGCAGCAGGGTGGTCATCTCGCGGTCCATGGCGGGGGCGATCCGGTCGAGGAACTCGATCACCTTGACCTCGCTGCCCAGCCGCGACCAGACCGAACCGAGCTCGAGCCCGATCACGCCGCCGCCGATGACAAGGAGCTTGCCCGGCACCTTGTCGAGCCCGATGGCTTCGTTTGAGCTGATGACCGTCTTGCCGTCGAAGGGGATCGACGGGATCTGCGTCGGGGCCGAGCCGGTGGCGATGAGAATGTGTTTGGCGTTGACGGTCGTCGTGCCGGCGGCGCTGCTCACTTCGACCTTGCCCGGCTGCCCTCCCGTGGGGGCGGCCACGATCTTG
>CAZBOE010000305.1:0-3354 GCA_964493365.1 uncultured Tepidisphaeraceae bacterium
GATCATTCAGCACGGCTACGACCACAAGTGCACGACGTGTGGCAACACCGGCCACGAGTTCACGTGCAACACCAGCGCCGTGCCGATGGCCCGCGAAGAGATCGCGCGGCGTCTGTCGGCTGGCCGAAGCCTCATCGAGGCGGCCATCGAGCGGCCGGTCGTGGTCTACGGGGGCGTCGGGCAGGACCAATACACCGACACCTTCTACGCCGCGATGAAAGACGCCGGCTTTACCGGCGTCACCGGCCAGCATGAGCCCCGCCACGCACAATACGGCCTGACCTGCATTCCCACCGGCAGCGACTATGCCTGGGCGCTCAAGGATGAAGCCGGCGTGACCGAAGCGCTGGCCGAGGCGCGGAGCGATCTCGATGCCGCCCTTGCCGCCGCCAAACAGACCGGTGAGCCGGCGTATTTTCAGCTCAACTTTCACGATCACTTCGTCCGCCCCGGCTGGAACGACGGCATCACGCTTCGTTTCCTGGACCGCGCCCTGACCGAAATCCGTGCCCGCGAGGGCCTGGTGGTCAAGCCCGTGATCAGCGCCGACCTCATGCCCGCGGCGAAGTAAACCGCCCGCCGGCGCATCTTGATTGGCCGCGTATCTCAATCGGCCGCACATCTCGATCAACCGCGTATCTCGATCGACCGCGCATCGCCTCCGCTCAGGCCAACCGCCCGCCCGCGCAAGCGGCTCACATGCCTGCACGCGTGGCTCGATTGCCCGCGCAAGCGGCTCGACTGCCGGCGCTCAGGCGTCACATGGGGACATTGCGCCCGCCCGCGCCCCGCTCACGCGATTTTTCGCACGAACTCGCGGGCCGCGGCGATGTCTGCCACCCGTGTCGGGCCGGCCTCGCGTTCGATCATGAGATGGCCGAGATAGTTCGTGTCGCGCAGCAGGCCGAAGAAGGCCTGCCAATCGACCTGCCCTGTGCCCGCGACCACTTCGTCACCCCAGTCAACGCCGGGATTGGCGGATGCGGTGGCGTCTTTGATGTGCACCTGCTTCACAAACGGGCGCAGCCGGCGCAGCGCTGCGATCGGGTCGCCGCTGCCGTAGAGGATCATGTTGGCCGGGTCGAAGTTGACGCCGACGTCGTCGCGGTCGAGCCGCATGAGAAAGTGAACCAGCGCCTGGGCGCTCTCCTGCCCGGTCTCGAGTGCGATCTGGCAGCCGTGGGCCGCGAACACGTCCGCCGACTCGGTAATCCGGCTGAGCACCGTATCCAGCGCCGGCCCCGCCGCCGGGATGAACCCGGCATGAAACGTCACCAGCCGGATGCCCAGTTTCTGCGCCAGCGCCGCGCTGGCTTTCATGTTCGCCAGCGTCTGCGGCCAAGTCTCATCGGGCACGACGCCGCCTGTGCGGTGAATCGAGGAGATGGTGGTGTAGTCTTCGCCCACGCAGGCGACCATGCCCGAGCCGATGGCGATTCCCGCGCTCTCGAGCCGTCGGCCGCAGTCGGACCAGATGCCCGGCTCGGCCCGCAGCGGATCAAGCGCGAGCTGCACGCACTGGGTGCCGATGGTCTTGAGGTCGGCCAGCAGTTCCGCCGGGCTCTCCGGGCGCAGCGACCACGAGCAGACGCCCAGGCGCGAATCGATCGATGACGGTGACATGTACGCTTGGTCTCCCATGATGCCGCTCAGCCCTTGACCGCTCCGGCGAACACGCCGCCCTTGAGGAAGCGCTGCATCGCCAGGTAGGCGACGACAATCGGGATCAGCGCGATCACCGACGCGGCATAGGCATAGCGAATGTTGGTCGCGAAAACCCCGAGCAGGTCGTTGATCGCCACGGGCAGCGTAAACTGCTCGCGGCTCTGCAGGACGATCAAGGGCCACAGCAGCGCCGACCAGCTCCCGATCACACTGAAGACCGCCAGCGTCGCCAGCGTCGGCGCCGTCAGCGGCAGCATGACGCTCCACCATGTGCGGATCGCACCGGCGCCGTCGATCTGCGCCGCCTCTTCGAGCTCGATCGGGATCGCCTCGAAAGCCTGCTTGCAGAGATAGATGCCAAACGCCGACACGGCAAACGGAATCACCACGCCCAGCAGCGAGTCATAGAGCCCCAGCCCGACCACCGTCCGAAACATCGGCACGATCACCACCTGCTCGGGGATCATCAGGGTCGAGAGGATCAGCGCAAACAGCACGCCGCGCCCGCGGAAGCGCATTCTCGCCAGCGGATAGGCCGCCAGCGCCGCCAGAAACACGTTGAGCGCCGTCTGCACAATCGTGACCAGCACGCTGTTGAGCAGCGGGCGCAGGATGCCCCCGTCGGCCAGCGCGCCGCTGAAGTTGGCGGTCGTCCAGCGCGTGGGCGGCGCGATTTCGTCGAGCCCCACATCCGTCGGCTGCAGCGCCACCGACACCAGCCACAGCGCCGGCACCACCGCCAGGCAGGCCAGCAGCATCGCGGCGACATAGCCGACCACCGGCAGAAACCCCGGCGCACGCAGGCCCCGGCCCTCGTGGCGCGGGCTCGCGCCGGACGATGATCGATCGACCCGCCCGCTCATGCGCCCCTCCCCGACGTCAGCCGCAGGTTGACCAGGCTGAAGGCGAGGATGAACACGAACAGCACCACGCCGATGGCGCTGGCCATGCCATAGTCGCCCTCTTCGAATGCGACCTTGTAGATCAGCGGCACGACGGTCTGGTCGGCCACCGGCGCGCCCTGCACCGTGACATACAGTTCGTCAAACACCTTGAGCGCCGAGATCGAGCTGATCACCGCCACCAGCGCCAGCACGGGGCTGAGCGAAGGCAGCGTCACATGCCAGAAGACCCCGAGCCGACCGGCGCCGTCGATGGTGGCGGCCTCCTCGAGCTCGCGCGGCACCGCCGCCAGGCCCGCCAGAAAAACCATCATGTAATAGCCAAAGCCCTTCCAGAGCGTGACGAGCATGGCCGAGATCAGCGTCCACGGATAGGTGGTGAGCCAGCCGACACCGCCGACACCGACGGCATCCAACCCCGCGTTGATCAGCCCGTCGTCTTCGCGCAGCAGGATGCGCCAGCAGACCGCGGCCACGATGGTGGGCGTCACCACCGGAAGAAACAGCAGCGCCCGCAGCGGCCCGAGCCCGCGGAGCCGCGCATGCACCACCATGGCAGCGCCCAGGCTCAGCGCCATGAGCACGGGCGTGACCAGCAGGTAGATCATCCCGTTGATCAGGCAATACCAAAAACGCTCGCTGGCCAGCAGTCGGCGGTAGTTTTCCAGCCCGACGAAATCGGGCCCGGAAAAGGCCGTGTATCGCGTGAACGAATAGTAGAGCACCTGCACCATCGCCCCGAGCAGGAAGACCCCCAGCACGGCCATCGCCGGCGCGACAAACGCAT
>CAZBOE010000306.1:0-3296 GCA_964493365.1 uncultured Tepidisphaeraceae bacterium
AGCCACCCCTGCGGCGGCGCAACCCGCGCTTCGACGTCTTCATCGGTTTGAAGCGCCACCTCCAGCCCGCCCGCCGAATCGGGCGCGGTGGCGGGCGTCAACGGGTTGGCGTCGAGATCGCGCTGAACCTGGCCCCGCCCGCCCGACTGACAGCCACCGGCCAGCAGCAGCAACCCGGCGATCGCCGCTCTACGGGCAACCATGCGCGCCTCGCAAAAAGAACACCGCGATCGACCATTTGACGGGGGCTCGGTCGATCGCGGCGGTATTGATACGACGGTGGGCGGCTTCACCCGGTCTCTACCAAGACCGACGCCGCCAGTGCACAAGGCATTTCGGCGGCGACGGTTATTTCCCGGCGCGCTGGAAGCTGTAGGTTCCGCCGAACTTCTTGCTGAACCGCTCGACGCGGCCGGCGGTGTCGACAAACTTCTGCTTGCCGGTGAAGAACGGGTGGCAAGCCGAGCAGATGTCGACCGCAATGTGGTCCATGACCGAGCGGGTGGTGAAGGTGTTGCCACACGCACAGCGTACGTTGCACGTCTGATACTTGGGATGAATCTTCTGCTTCACGGTGAACTCCTTGGCCGCCGGTCGTGCGAACCCGCCGATCGTGGGATCGTCAGCCGGGGGAGGAAGATGGTACCCCTCTCCGGGACAAAAACAAGCGCCAAGATGCTGACATCCTCCGGCCGAGGCGGGAGGATAATGGCGGCGGATGGCCGGGATTGGGAAGGTTGGCGGTGGCATGGGCAACTTTGCCCATAGCTTGTGGCGTAAGCGGCTTGCGCCGCGGGGTCACGGCCAGGGTTGGCCGTGCCACGGAAGGTGGGCGTGACATAGAAGGTGGGCGTGCCGCGGGTCTGCGGTGGCATGGGCAACCTTGCCCATGGCTTGCCGCGCAAGCGGCTTGCGCCGCGGGGTCACGGCCAGGGTTGGCCGTGCCACGGAAGGTGGGCGTGACATAGAAGGTGGGCGTGCCGCGGGTCTGCGGTGGCATGGGCAACCTTGCCCATGGCTTGCCGCGCAAGCGGCTTGCGCCGCGGGGTCACGGCCAGGGTTGGCCGTGCCACGGAAGGTGGGCGTGACATAGAAGGTGGGCGTGCCGCGGGTCTGCGGTGGCATGGGCAACCTTGCCCATGGCTTGCCGCGCAAGCGGCTTGCGCCGCGGGGTCACGGCCAAGGTTGGCCGTGCCACAGAGGAATTGGCCGTGCCACGGGGCTGCTGTGCCACAGGGCGGGGCGGGTCACCGGAGAGGAAGCGCGATTCCGGGCGAAGCCAAGGTCAACCGGGCATCACCCGGCCCTTACCCGAACATCTTCAGCTGGTCGCGCTCGAAGCTGAACTTGGACAGCGGCTGGTCGATCGGCACCTTGTAATGTCCCGACCAGCAGGCGGTGCAGTATTGATCGGGCGACTGGTCCATGCAGCGCAGCATGCCCTCGAGCGAGAGGTAGTGGACACTGTCCACCTCGAGGAACTGGCGGATCTGCTCGACCGTGCGGTTGTGGGCGAGCAGTTCCTGGCTGGTGGGGAAGTCGATGCCGTAGAAGCAGGGATGCCGGATCGGCGGGCAACTCACGCGGAGGTGGATCTCCTTGGCGCCGGCGCGGCGCAGGGCCCGCATCTTGGAGCGTGTCGTCGTCCCGCGGACGACCGAGTCTTCGACGATCGCAATCCGCTTGCCCGAGACCACATCGGGAATGATGTTGAGCTTGGCGGCCACCGCGCGGTCGCGCTGCATCTGGTTGGGCAGGATGAACGTCCGGCCGACAAACCGGTTGGGCACGATCCCCTCATCAAACGGCAGGCCCGACTCCTGGGCAAACCCCAGCGCCGCCGACCGACCGCTGTCGGGCATGGGCATCACACAATCGGCCTCGACCGGCGCCTCGCGCGCCAGCTGCCGGCCCATTTCGCGGCGGGCGGCGTGGACATTCTGCCCGTAGATGCGCGAGGCCGGGTTGGCGAAATAGACGTGCTCGAAGACGCACTGGGCCTTCTGCTGGGCCTGGGGCTCGAACCGGCGCGAGTGGACACCCGTGTCGTCGATCCGCACGATTTCGCCCGGCTCGACATCGCGGACATACATGGCGTCGATGGCGTCGAAAGCGCAGGTTTCGCTCGCGACGCACCAGTGCCCGCCCGAGGTCTGACCCAGCGCCAGCGGGCGGATGCCCCACGGGTCGCGGGCGGCTTCGATCCGGTCGGGGAACAGGAACAGCAGGCTGTAGCTTCCCTGCAGGTGGCGCAGCACATGGGGCAGCGGATCATGCCGGCTCACATGGGCCGGCGCCGCCATCAGGTGGACGATGATCTCGGTGTCGGTGGTCGACTGGAAGATATGCCCGCGCGCCTCGTATTCCTGGCGCAGCAGCGCGGCGTTGATCAGGTTGCCGTTGTGGGCGACCGCCACGGGGCCCATGTGAAACTCGCGCAGCAGCGGCTGGGCATTGCACAGCTTGCTCGAGCCGGTCGTGCTGTAGCGGACATGCCCGATCGCGCCCGTGCCCGCGAGCTCTTCCTTGAGCATGCGCTGGCTGAAGATCTGGCTGACCAGCCCCATGCCGGTGTGGCCGACCACGCTCTTGCCGGTGGTGACGGTCATGCCGGCCGACTCCTGACCGCGATGCTGCAGGGCGAACATGCCCTGGTGGCAGATGACCGAGGCGTCGGGCGTGCCCCAGATGCCGAAGAGCCCGCACTTTTCCTTTTTTTCGTAATCGGCGTGGAGCTGTTCGGGCGTGTTGCCGTCAGATCGAGACACCGTGTGAGACGCAGTGTGGGACACAGGGGTTTCCGCGCTGGTGAGGGTTAGCAGCCGTCAGGGCGACGACACGAGCCGCCGCGCCGCCCAACAGAGTATACGCGATTCGCCGCCGACCGTTCAGTCGGGGGGCGGCCCCGGGGCGTATCCGGCCCGGCGTGCGGTGTGTTACCATGCTGGCGGCCGGGTCACCTTTGTCCCGGCATCCGGCGGATCCCCGTACCCCATGAAACGCGGCAAGCCCAAAAAATCCCCCGGCGGGAAGGATCTGACCTCCCGCTATCTCGACGGCTCGCTCGACGAAGACCGGTCGTGCGGTGCTCGCGGAACGAGGCGCGATCGCGGTCGTCGGGCAACCGCGCCCGTGTGCAGGCGAAGATCGAGCGGACGGCGCTGCTCCGCGAGGCCGAGCGCGACGCCGACGACATCGACACGCTGCCGGTGGCGCAGGTGACCCAGGTGTATTCCCTGTTCATCGAAGCCGTCGGGTTGACGACGCCCCAGGCGGAGTCGGCCCGGCCGGGTGAG
>CAZBOE010000307.1:0-3296 GCA_964493365.1 uncultured Tepidisphaeraceae bacterium
ATCGTGGGCATCTCGCCGAGCGCGCGGTTCGTGGTGTACAAGGCATGGCCCAGGATGGTGGCCGACAGCACCAAGCCCGGCGGTGTGCTGGCGATCCGTCGGCTGGATCGCGACGAGACCAAGATCATCGACGGCACCGAGGGCATCATGGAAGCGGCGCTCTCCGCCGACGGCCGTTGGATCGCGTTCGCCGCGGCGAAGGATGCCGTTCAAAGCAAGGTCACGCTCAAGAAGCTCGCACTGCACGATGGGCGACCGATCGGCACGCCGGAGACGCTTTGCGATCTTCCGACGGGCGGCGGCATGAGCCTCTGCTGGTCCTCCGACCGCGAGATCGTCATCGCGCTGGCGTGGAACCAGACCATCCTCGCCGTCTCGGCATCGGGCGGCGAGCCCCGCGTGGTGGTGAAAGAGGAGCAATCCAAGGCGGTCGACAACTGGGGCGCCGTCAACCCCCTGGTGCCGGGGAAGTCGATACTGGCGAGCCGGTGGGCGTTGGTCGGGCAGACCATCAAGGAGCACACAGAGGTTGTGGACCTCGCGACGGGCAAGCGCACGCCGCTCCTGTCCAACGCGGGCGGAACACAACTGGTCGGGAGCGAACACGTCGTCGCTCGCCGCAATCAGAACACCTTGCTTGCCGCACGCCTGAACATCAACACGCTCGAATTCATCGGCGACCCCGTCACGGTCTGGAGCGGCCGCAACCTGGGCAGCGCCAGCTTCTTCGTCTCCGCCAACGGCACACTCGCGATGACGACTCGTTCCGGCGACATCTCAGGGCGCAAGTTGATGTGGATCGACGAGCAGGGACAGCCCCAGCCCGTGGGCGCTCCGGCACGGCCCTACGGCGAAGTCACCGTCTCACCCGACGGAGGCCGCGTGTGCTTCAGCCTCGATTCCGCCGACGAGACTGAACTACACAGCGATCTGTGGATTTACGACATCGCCCGTCGCACTTCCAGCCGTATTGCCACGCAGGGACCCGCTTGGAAGCAAGTTTGGAGCAAGGACGGACAACGGATCGCGCTCGCCTCCGTGAGCAAGGATGGATTCTCGATCTGGGAGCGGCGCGCCGACGGTTCGGGCGAAGCGGTGCGCATTTATGCTGGCCCCGGCCCCCATGTGCTCGCATTCCCCTCAGATTGGTCGCCCGACGGGAAGGTGCTCGCGATCGTGCAGGTGGACCTGACGAGCAACAGTGCGGATGTGCTGATGCTCGAGCACGACACCGGTTCGGGAGAGTGGAAGTCCACGCCGTACCTCTCCTCGCCCACGGCCGAAGACGCACTGCGCTTCTCGCCGGATGGCAAGTGGGTGCGGTTCGTGTCCAACGAGTCAGGCAAGAGCGAACTGTACGTGCAGCCGTTCACGGGCGCGGGGGCCGGATTGAAGGACGCCAGGAGCGGACGCCAGCAGATCTCCACCGGCGGCGCGAACGGCAGCGGCTGGTGGAGCCGGGACGGCAAGGAAATCCGGTTCATCAACCACGACTCACAGATCATGAGCGTGGAGGCTCAGACCGAACCAACCTTCTCGGTTTCTGCGCCGAAGATGCTGGCGAGCTACAAGGAACTGAAGATCCGAGACTTCTCGTTCGCGCCGGATGGTCGGGTGATGGTGATACTGCAAGGAGATGGCGAGAGCACCAACCGGATCGACCTCGTCGTCAACTTCATGTCAGAGATGAAGGCCAAGCTCGGTGCGACAAAGTAGGCCGCGCCCCCCCGGCTACTCCCGCCCCAACAGCGTCGTCCGCTTCCACTCGCCCTTCTTCTTCGCCGCCGCGAGCGCCGCCGGAGCATCGGGGTGGTCCGCGGCCAGGTACATCAGCGTGGTCTGCCCGATCCTGATCCTGTCGCCGTCACTGAGCGCCGTGTCGAGCACGATCTGCTTGTTGTTCACGAACACCCCGTGGGCGCTGCGATAGTCGCCCGCGACGTGCCGCCCGAGCGCGGCGTCCCACCGCACCTGCAGGTGCTTCCGTGAGACCATCGGGTCAAGGACCTGAAAGGAGCAGGTGTCGTCCCGCCCCACAGAGACCAGCGGCTCGATCAGCGGGAAGTGCCCGCCCTGTCCCGAGCCCTCGATCACCACCAGACTTGCCATGAGCGCGGCCTCCCGGCACGAGTGTACCCGCGCGGGGATGGGCAAACCGCCACACCCGCCCCGGACTTTCCCGCATCTTGGAACCCATCCGCCGCGAGGGAGACTCCACTCCAAGCCACTCCATCATCCCGTCCACTTGTGCCCTTCGATCATCGGGGAGCCACCGCGACCTCACCCGTGCGACCACCACGGGCGACCAGACCCTGCCGATCAACCGCAGGGTCTCGAGTTCGCCATCGGTGATCGAAGCCGCCGCCCGCCGCGCAGAGTCGCGCTCGCAACGCAGTCGCTCACTGCGTCGCGTACCGCAGCGCCAGCACCAGCAGCACGAACACCAGCACGTGCCCCCCCCACACCGACCCCGCGAACAGGCCCTGCCGGCGCGTCGGCCACGACATGATCCTGCCTCGGTGCCGGTACATCAGCGCCACCGACGCCGCGCTCATGAACCCGAACGCATCGCCGAACATCACCGGCCACGGCACCCCCTGCCCCGCGGGCAACCGGTGCCAGAGCGTCAACACAATCGGCACAAGGACAAACACCGCGGCCACACCCGAAAAGCACCCCGGCGCCATCGCGAGCACCAGCCACCCGAAACGGGCCCGCGTAGAGCCGAGTTTCAGCACCAGCGGCTCCCCGCACTCCGGGCACGTGGCCGACTGGATGTCGCGTAGGTCATACGCGCACCGCGGACACGCCACCGAGCGCCCCTTGACGAACGCGATCACCTCGGCTTCCGGATCACGCAAGCCTTGATCGCCCGTGACCGTCGCAAGATCCTCAACCTTCGTCATGCGTAAAGTCCGCGCAGGTACGGCAACGTCCCTCAGGCTACGTGCGTGCCCGCCATGGGGTTCACGGAAACTCGCCGCCTTGCGCACGGGAGCAGCTCATCACACAAGCGGGTGAACCCGCCCCACCCGCGCGCAACCCATCCTCACGCCTCCGCCAGCCCCTCGCGGATCGCGAACTTCATCAGTTCCGGGCGCGAATCGATGCCCAGCTTCTTCATCATCCGTTCCTGGTGGCCGTCGATCGTCTTGGGGCTGCGCGACAGCTCCTTGGCGATCTCCACGCGCGACATCCCCTTGCCGATAAGCCGCAGCACCTCGACCTCCCGATCCGTGAGCGACGCCAGCGCCGTCGCCGGTCCCCGGCCGCCCCCGCCGCCCGCCGCCGCTCAC
>CAZBOE010000308.1:0-3239 GCA_964493365.1 uncultured Tepidisphaeraceae bacterium
CAGACCGTGCGGCCGGCGGGCGAGCGGTGCGCTGATCCGCGCGCGAACCCGAGCAGCGCGTAGAACGCCAGCGACCGCTCGACGTCCGCGACGTGGAGGTAGGGGGCCAGGGCGGAGACAGCGCCGGATCGGGCGTGGGGTTCGGTCGGGCCGGTGGTCATGGAGGGAGGCTAGTCACGGGGCGCGCACGAAAACGCCCGCCGTCGCCGGCGGGCGTTCGGGGGCGTTCGGTCGGCGGCGCGGGTTCAGGCCGCGATGGTGGCCTGCGCCTGCTCGCTCCAGGGGCCGCGTTCGCCGGTGGGGCTGACCCAGCGGAGCCAGTAGTAGGCGGTGCGTCCGCCGTCGGCGGAGTTGTAGTTGAGGACGAAGGGCGCGCTGGTGTCGACGGCGACGAAGCGGAGGTCGGCCTCGGTGGGGGGCGCATCGCCGACGTGGTTCCAGATCTCGACGCCCAGGGTGCCCGGGGGCTTGGCCTTGCGGGTGGGCGTGGCCGAGTCGACGAAGCGGAGGGTGTGCTGGAGGCGGTTGCCGCACTCGATGCTGACCAGCGGGGCGGTGGTGGGGGGGCCGATGGGGCTGGGCTCGGCGTCGCGGACGGTGATGCCCAGCGCGGCCTTCTCGGCGTCGGTGACCTGCGTCGAGGCCTGGAGCCGGCGGACCAGCGGGCGGATGTTCGCGGTGAGGGCGGCGCGGGCCTGGTCCTTGGCCTGCTTGGCGGCCTGGGCGGCGGCCCTGGCGGCGAAGTGGTCGGCGAAGTCGGCGTTGAAGGTGGTCTGCGCCGAGGAGATGGGCGTCAGGTCGGCGGGCACCAGGCCGAGCGCGGCCATGTTGGCGCTGGCGTAGGTGACGAAGTTGGCGACCCAGGCCTGGAAGTCGGCGTCGGGTCCGGGGATGTAATCGGCCATGATCCTTCATCCTTTGCGTGGTGGTCGGCGGCTCGAAGGCGCCCGCGCGCCCGATGAACGCCCGCCCGCGGCCCGAGCCGTCGAAGTTTCGATCGGCACGCGGGGGGCACACCCAAGGTTCTCGACCATTCCTACGTTCAACTTGACCGGGACGAAGAATGTTGCGGCGCCCGCCCGAACGGGCCGGTCCGACCGGCCTGTTCGGGTGGGGGGTCGCTGGGTGCTTTGAGCGGGGGTGCCGGGGGCGGCAGCCCCGGCCCGGCATTACTTTGCGGGCTTCGCGAAGGCCAGCACAACCTCGCGACGCATCCGTCCCTCGATGGTCGCCGAATCTGCACCCTTCCTAGGTGGCGGCAGGTACCGGCGATTGGCTGGCAAGGCACGCGAACGCTTGTCGTGACGCTTGAGGCCGTGCATCTCCGCGACAGCCTCCACGATGGCCGAGTTGCGGACGAACGTTCCTCGCACCGTGGAATCACCGACCACATACACCGCGCGTCCGCCGGCCTTCAGCACCCGTGAAACCTCGGAGAGCGCTCCCCCCATGTCGAGGACGTATCGTGCCAGCAGCCCCGTATCGCGTGTCGAGAGTTTGGGCTTCAACCCCAACTGCTTGATCAGCGCCTGCACCCACGGCGTCTCCAACGCCTCCGCAGATGATGCTTCCGCCCCAACGCTCTCGCCGCGAATCCCACGCAGGCGGTCCACGTTGTAGCCCATCCATACGAGCGAGAACTTGCTGCACCGCATGTAGTCGATCGCGTTCAGGTACGGTGGCGAGGTGAGAACCAGATCAATCGATCCCGCGTCGATGCTCAACTTTCGAGCGTCGCCGTGCCTGACTACCGCCAGTGGTCCGACTGGGGCCGTGCCCGTCTGCGGGCAGTTGGCCACCACCGTTTGGACCGCTGCGAGAAACCGATTGAAAGGCTTGACCGGCGCGGTCGTGAACTCCTTGTGCGGGCGGCTGTGGGACAGGTCCATCGCCAGCGAGGCACCCGCGCTCTTGGTGATGATGAGGCGAGAGAAGCCGCACCACAGAACATCGCGGGTCGCCTCGTCGCGCACGCGGCTGATCGCGCCCGAGAGCGCGGCCAACTGGCCGCGCGCGTAGTCGTCGAACCAGTAGCGGATGAATTTGCGGGTGTCTTCGTCACTCCCGACTGGGTACGCCGAGCCGGACGACAGCGAACGCGACGCGGCCTTGGCCCTGTCTAGAACCTCGGCGGCCTTCTCGGTGACGACCTCCGGATCAACCGTCCGCGTCCACACGCCCGCGAGCAAGACGGCGAGCGGATCGAGGTCCACGCCGATAGCCCGATGCCCCTTAGCTCGCGCGACCGCAAGGACGGTGCCCGACCCCGCCATCGGATCAAGCACTCGGAGCGGAGTCTTGCTGTCGCCGAGGGCTTCGAGAGCGATGCCAGGGGCCATGCGCGCGGGGAAGGGGTGGATGGGGCCTCTCCCCAGCGTCTCGGCAATCGTCTTGGTGTGGGATCGAATCATCGTTGCGATCACTTTCGCGGTGGTTCAGACCTGCTGGTTCTGCACGAACTGAGCCGAGCCGGTGTTCTTGTAGAAGACGCGTGCCTTGCCCTTGCCGTTGTGGAAAATCTTGACGTGATGCACAGCGTTCGGAAACCGCTGCGTTTCCAACTGAGACTTACCGATGAAGCCCTTGACACGGCGGATCATCTTCTGATCTGTGCCCGTGCCCTGGCCCTCGATCGAACTCGCCTTGTGAATCGCCAGACTCTGGGGTGCCTGAGCAACCTCCGCTCGCAGGTATTCAATCAAGTACGACGGGACAGCCCCCTTGATCTTCTTGGTCAACGCTTCCAAAGTCGCGATGGCTTGCGGAGCGGCATCCACGATCGCGTCCAACGCGGGAACGTCCGAGCAGTCGAACAGGGCAAACGACATCTCGCCACGATTGAAATCAACAGTCGTGCGGTCGATGCTTGACGACGACGCGATCGCAATCCGTTGGTCGCCGATCCAGACCGGCGAGTCTCCACCCTTTTGGATGGAATCCAAAGCCAGTCGGTGGAACGAGAAGCACCGCTGCCAATCCGCGAACAGTGCCGCGGGGATCGTCAACTCGAAGTGCTGGAGATAAGCCCCTCGGGAGCCGAACATCCTGGCCCGCTGGATATACGTGTCCTGCTGCAACCTGGTCTTCACGTCTCTGGTGAAGAACATCGCCAGTAGATTCGGGAACGTCACGCCCCGCGAAACGATGTTCCCACCCACGATGATCGTGAACGGGCAGGTGGGGTTGACCTGCCCCCAATTTCTGTACCAGGTGCTATGAGGGTCGTTGGGTGAATGAGG
>CAZBOE010000309.1:0-457 GCA_964493365.1 uncultured Tepidisphaeraceae bacterium
TCTTCGGGTTGTCGAGGGCGAACTGGATGATGCGGCCCACCTGCTCGTTGTTGATGCCGTTGACGATGGTGGTGACCGGCACGATATCCACGCCCGCATTCCACAGGTTCTCGATGGCCTTCAGCTTGACGTCGAACAGGTTGCCCACCGCGCGGTGCGAATTGGCTTCGTTGCCGATGCCGTCAAACTGGAGGTAGGCGTAGCGCAGGCCGGCATCGGCAGCCGCTTTGGCGAATTCCTTCGACTTGGCGAACTCGATGCCGTTGGTCGCCGCCTGCACCGAGTTGTAGCCCACCTTGCGGGAGTAGCGGCAGGCGTCGAGGAAGTACGGCGACAGCGTCGGTTCGCCGCCGGAAAACTGCACCGACATCTGGCGCCGCGGCTTGATCGAAATCGCGTTGTCGAGCAGCGTCTTGATGTCCTCCCAGGTAAGCTCATGCACGAAGCCGACCTGGTT
>CAZBOE010000309.1:487-3220 GCA_964493365.1 uncultured Tepidisphaeraceae bacterium
GTTGCAGCGGTTGGTCAGGTCCACCGTGAGGACGCTGCCGCGGCCGTGCGTCACCGTCGAAGAGCCATGGTTGTGGAGTTTCGCGTCGTTGTGCGCGCGGATGTCCCGGCCCGGGAAGCTCTCTTCCAGGTGCTTGAAGAACTTGGCGTCGATCGCCATCAGATCCTCGAAGTGGCCATGCACCGGGCAGTCCTTCACCATCAGGATCTTGCCGTCGCGTTCGATGATCTGCGCCTTGATTTCGCCGACCTTCTCGTTCTTGAGAATGTCGACCGGCAGCTTGCCGTCCACGATCTGCTGGCGGATCTCCGGCACGCACTTCGGGCACAGCGAATCGGTCGTGCGCGGCCAGCCGAGCGGGGGCTTGGTCTTCTGCCAGGACTTCAGCAGGGGCTTGTCGGACCACTTCGGCGTGAAGGAGGGGTTCTGCTTGATCTGGTTCAGGCGGTCGAACACCTGCCAGGCGGCGTTGGCGGCCACGGTCGCCGCTTTCTCCACGTATTTGATGGGCTTGTGCATAAGCTCTCGGTTGGGCTCTCCTCTGATGGACCTATAAAGACTACACCGCTCCGATGGTACTAAGGCGTCAGTATACCGATGCGGAACGGGCTCGGCCAGAAGGAAGGATTAAAGCGCCGCCATTCTGCATTGGATGGGGATTTCGGGCATTGAACGGCACCCGGAAGAATCCCGCCAAATCTATCATCCGGAACGGGTTTGCTGTTTGCCGGGGAGCCCTCCCGGCAGAACGTCGCGTGTCCGCGGCGCCACATTTTCCGGCCCTCCCGGGGGGCGCGCTTGTCGCCGCCCGGGCGCTTGCCGCGCTAAGCTGTTAGGTCCATGCCGAACCGGAAACCCCTGGTTCTTACCATCCTTGACGGCTGGGGCTACTCGCCCGCTGTCGAGGGCAACGCCATCGCTCTGGCGCGCAAGCCGAATTACGACCGGCTTTTGGCTGAGTATCCGAACACTCTGTTGCATACTTCCGGGCCGCACGTGGGGCTGCCCGAAGGGCAAATGGGCAACAGCGAAGTCGGCCACCTGAACATCGGCGCCGGCCGCATCCTGCTCATGGATGTGACGCGCATCGACCGGATGATCGCGTCGGGCGAATTCTTCGCCCACCCCCTGCTCAAGGACCTGATGCGGCACGCCGCGCGGCGCCGCCTCCACGTCATGGGACTGTGCTCGGACGGCGGTGTCCATTCGCTGCTCACGCACGCGTTCGCGGTGCTTGAGATGGCCAAAGCCGAAGGCGTCACCGATGTATGCGTGCACGCGTTTCTCGACGGGCGGGACACGCCGCCCGAATCCGGCGCGGGCTATATCGCCGGGCTGGAGAAGAAACTCCGCGAGCTGGGGATCGGGCGAATCGCCTCGCTTGCCGGGCGGTACTACGCAATGGACCGGGACAAACGCTGGGAACGCATCGAGCGCGCCTTCGGCGCCATGGTGCTGGGCAACGGCGAAAAGGCTCACAACGCCGGCGAAGCCATCCGCCGCAGCTATGAGTGCGGGGTCACCGACGAGTTCGTCGAGCCGGTAACCATCGTCGATGCGCGCAACCAGCCGGTGGGGCTGATCCGTGACGAGGACGCCTGCCTGTTCTTCAACTTCCGGGCCGACCGCGGCCGCGAGATGACCGAGGCGCTGACCTCGAAGACGCTCGAGCGGCCGGCGCGGGCGCTCTGCCCGCGGAACCTCAAGTTCGTCACCATGACGCAGTACGACAAGACCTTTGACGTGCCGTTCGTGCTGGCGCCCGAGCACCCGGACAACATCCTGGCCAACGTCATGGCGGCGCACCACTGGAAGAACCTCCGGGTCGCCGAAACGGAAAAATACGCCCACGTGACTTACTTCTTCAACGGCGGCACGGAAAAGCCGTATCCGGGCGAGGAGCGCGAACTGGTGCCTTCGCCCAAGGTGGCCACTTACGATCTGATGCCCGAGATGTCGGCGGCGGGGATCACCGACACCGTGGTGAAAGCCATCGAGAAGGGCGAATTCGACGTCATCGTGATGAACTTCGCCAACGCCGATATGGTCGGCCACTCGGGCAAGCTGGGGCCGACGATCCAGGCCGTCGAGACCGTGGACGCCTGCCTCGGCCGCATCCGCGACGCGCTCGGCCGGCGCGGCGGGTGCTGGATCATCACCGCGGACCACGGCAATGCGGAGATGATGATCGATCCCGTCACCGGCGGCCCGCACACCTACCACACCACCAACCCGGTGCCCTTCATCTACGTCAACGAGAAGGACACCGCGCTCCGCTCCGGAGGGTCGCTCGAGGACATCGCTCCCACCATTCTAGGCATCCTCGGCGTGGAACAGCCCAAGGAGATGACGGGCCGCGATTTGCGCCTTCCGGTAACATGACCTTCGGGAAAACATACGATGCCGCGGTCGTCGGCGCCGGCGTATTCGGCGCCTGGACGGCCCACGCCCTCGCCGGCGCCGGCCTCAAGGTGATCCTCCTCGACGCCTACGGCGCGGCCCACAGCCGGGCGAGTTCGGGCGGCGAATCCCGCATCATCCGCATGGCGTACGCCGATGACGAGATCTACACCCGCTGGTCTTGGGCGTCGCTGGGCGAGTGGAAGGCGCTGGCGGAGCGGTGCGGGCAGCCGCTGTTTCAGCAGACCGGAGTCCTGTGGATGGCGTCCGGCGACACGGCGCGGCTCGACAGGTCCGCGGCCACGCTGGCGCGCCTGGGGGTGCCTTTCGAGA
>CAZBOE010000310.1:0-1227 GCA_964493365.1 uncultured Tepidisphaeraceae bacterium
TCTACATCATGAAGCCGCGCTTTTTGCTGCGCACGCCATTCGCGCTGCGCTTCGCGCTCGCTGAAGATGAGGCGGCGGCGCGATTGATCGACTTCGATCACCTTGACGTGCAGCTCGCGCCCGTCGAGGTCATCCCACGAGTCGCGTCCACCGGTTGACGTGGTCGTCACCAGATGGGAACTGGGGATGAAGCCTTCCAGACGGTTCCACTGCACCAGGATGCCGCCCCGGTTGTTGCCTTTGACGTAGACCGGCACGACCTCTTCCGACTTGAGCAGCTCGCGGGCACGTTCCCAGTCGTACTGCTGCATGCCCATGTTGATCGAGACGATCAGGTTCTCATCGGCATCGCGCGGATTCATGATGTAGACGGGAACTTCTGCGCCGACGCAGAGATTGGCGCGGAACTGCGGGTCGAGCCGTTCGAGGTCGGCAATCGGCACAATGCCATCGCGCTTCACGCCCAGATCGACGATGATCTCGCGCGGGGCGATCTGCAAGATGATGGCGTTGCGGATTTCGCCGCGCATGGGCGGCTCGTAGTTGAAGGACGACTCGAGCAGTTCGCGGAACTCAGCGCCGTAGTCCGTCTCCTGCTGTGTCTCTCGCTTCGGTTCGACCATTACCTATACCACCTTACGAAAAACCTGTGCACTGCCAATAAGACCCACTCGCACTATTAAGCATTACGATTCCTTAACGTCCCATTTATAGAGACGAAGTCCCCGGCTGCGGCCTACCGCTGCGGGGACGGAGAACTTACGTTTATCATTTATGTGTAGTGTATCAGATAATTTGATCGATGGGTGTAAACATTATTCCCCCTCTCATGTCGATCCGTGCCCCAATTTTAGGGGGGTGAAAGCAGCCCACACGGCTCGTGCGCGAGAGCGGATGGCAGGATGAAGACATGCCGCCCCAAGCTGCCGCGCGGGGCGGGGGATGCGTGCCGGAGAGATGGACGCCGATCCGAGGGCGAGGTCATAAGCGTTCCCTCACCCCCCTGATCGCGGATGTGCTCAGCGCCCGTGCGCCCGCTGTCGCCAGACGGCATACGCCCCGGCGAACAGGCCGCCCGCCAGCACGATCAGCAGCGGCGTGCGCCACCAGGGGGTTTCGCCCGTTTCGGGCAGCCGCGCCAGACTGGAAACCGTCGCCCGGCCCACGCCGTCAAATGGTGCGTTGAGACCGGCGATGTTTTCGATCGTGAACGGCGGCACGACGTCC
>CAZBOE010000310.1:1237-3163 GCA_964493365.1 uncultured Tepidisphaeraceae bacterium
GCACGCGCGTCGGCAACGTGACCGCCACGCTGCTGTTGGCGGGCAGCACGGCGATGAAGAAGCTGACCGTCTGGCCGCTGACCGTCACCGTGCCTGCAGTCGCCGTCGCGCCGAGGATCGTCAGTTCCGACGGCACGACATCGGTGAAGCCGACGTTGGGGATGTCGACACCGTGCGGATTGAACACCGTGATCGTCCAGACGACACGCTCACCTGGCTGTGCGAACGCTGGGTCGCCCGCCTTGACGATCACCGGGTCGAAGCGAGCCGGCGGCGGCCCGCTGACCGGGACCGGCGGCGTCGCCTGCGGACTGAGGAAGAAGCCGAAATCGATGGTCAGGTTGCCGTTAGCATCCGGCACGCCGCCGTCGCCCGAGCCGGTCTCATCGTCATCGACCGGTTCCGCGCCGAGTTCCAGTGTGACCGTACCGCTGAACACGCCGTCAACCGGCGGATTGGTGCCGTCGAGGCCGTTGTCGTCGCTGTCGATATCGGTGTTCGGGTCAGCCTGCTGGCCGGCTCCCGTGCTGCTCACGTAGTTTTCGAGCGGCCCGCCGGGCTGGAAATTGCTGGCATCGATGCCGACGATGTAGTTTCCAGGTGCCAAGCCGGTGAAGATGTAGTAGCCGTTGGCATTGGTGATCGTGGTCGCGATGGCTGGGCCGTCGGGTCTGCCGTCCCCGTCGCTGTCGAGGTACAGGCTGACCGCGACGCCGCTGACGCCGACCTCACCCGGCCCGAACAGGCCGTCATTGTTCGTATCGATCCAGACGAGGTTGCCGAGCGCCAGCGCATCTTGCGCCGGCTGGAAGAAGCCGAAATCGACCGTCAGGTTGCTGTTAGCGTCGGTGGCGCTGCCGCTGCCGAGCGGTCCCAAGTCGGTCTCGCCGGTCGGCTCGGTGTTGAGCGCAAGCGTGACCGGCCCGCTCAGGATGCCCGTCACCGCCGGCTGCGGGGCATCGATGCCGTTGTCATCGCTGTCGATGTTGGTGTTCGGGTTGGCCTGCTGGCCGGGGCCGGTGCTGCTGAAATAGCCCGCCAGCGGCCCGCCGGGCTGGAAATTGACCGGCGGGATGCCGACGATATACGTACCTGGGCGCAGGTTGTCGAACAGGTAGTAGCCGCCGCCAGCCGTCGTCGTCGTGGCGATAGCCGGGCCATCCGGCACGCCATCCCCATTGGTGTCGGCGTAGAGTTCGACCGTGACGCCATCGACGCCGACTTCCGCGCCGTTGATCGTACCGCTGTTATCGCTGTCGATCCACACCCGGTTGCCCAGGCTGAGCGGCAGGAGCTGTTGGGTGAAGCCGAAATCGATGGTCAGGTTGCCGTTGGCATCCGGCACACTGCCGTCGCCCGAGCCGGTCTCATCGTCATCGACCGGCTCCGTGCCCGGCTGGAGGATGATCGTGCCGCTGAGGACGCCATCGACCAGCGGGTTGCTGCCATCGAGGCCGTTGTCATCGTTATCGATATCGGTGTTCGGGTCGGCCTGCTGGCCGGGTCCCGTGCTGCTGATCAGACCGTCGAGCGGCCCGCCAGGTTGGAAATTGATCGGGTCGATGCCGACGATGTAGCTGCCTGGCGGCAGACCGGTGAAGATGTAGTAGCCGTCCGGATTGGTGACGACCGTCGCGATCGGCGGGCCGTCCGGCACACCATTGCCGTCGCTGTCGAGGAAAAGATTGACCGTGACCCCGCCGATGCCGGCTTCACCCGGCCCGAACAGGCCGTCATTGTTCGTGTCGAGCCAGACGAGGTTGCCGACCGCCAGCGCATCCTGAGCCGGCTGGAAGAAGCCGAAATCGACCGTCAGGTTGCTGTTGGCGTCGGTGGCGCTGCCGCTGCCGAGCGGTCCGAGGTCGGTCTCGCCGGTCGGCTCGCTGTTGAGCGCGAGCGTGACCGGGCCGCTGAGGACGCCGGCGA
>CAZBOE010000311.1:0-1543 GCA_964493365.1 uncultured Tepidisphaeraceae bacterium
CACGCCCGTCAAGCTCGAACTCGGGGGCAAGGGCGCGGCCGTTGTCTTCGACGATCAGCCGCACCCACGGGCCGTCGGTCTCAGTCCAGACGCGCACGACCGGGCGGATGTGGGCGCCCGCGTGATCGACGGCATTGCGCAGCAGGTTGCCGATGGCCCGGGCGAGCGTGGCGCGATGGCCCATCGCCCAGGGCATGGGCTCGATCAGGTCGAAATCCGCGGCGTCGCCACGCTCGCGGCGGATCTGGCTGATGATCTCGTTGGTCAACAGCGCCAGGCTCAACGGCTGCTGCGGCACCTCGTTGACCGCCATCCGCGCCACCTGCAGCATCTCGCCCACCAGCGCTTCCAGCCGCGCCGAGGCGCCGACGATCCGCCGGGCCTGACGCATCGGCTCGTCGTCGATCCGCCCGTCGATTTCGCGAACCAGGTCAGTGGCCATCGCGGTCAGCGTCCGCAGGGGCTGGCGCAGGTCGTGTGACACCGTCCGGGCAAAATGCTCGAGCTCGAGCCGCGCGAGGTCGAGCTGGGCCGTCCGCTGGATGACGCGGCGCTCGAGCTCGGACGAAAACGTGCGCGCCTGATCCTCGGCGGCGCGGCGCGCCGTCACATCGGTGAGAACCACCGTCAACGCCTCGTCCGCCGACGGGTCATGACGCGTGACCGTGATCTGCACCCACCGCGTCTGACCTTCGACGGTCAAGCGGATGTCGTGGAGGGCGTTTGGCGAGAGATCCGCATCGCCGTCACACAGACGAGTTAGGATTCCGCGTGCCGGGTCGCCCAGCAGGTCGGGCAGCGACTGACCATGGAGCATCGTCGCAGGCCGGTCGAAGAGGCGGCCAGCGGCCTGGTTGGCCAGCCGCACCCGACAATGACGATCGAGCGAGAGAATCGCCTCGGTCGATTGCTCGACCAGGCGGATGTACCGCCGCTGTGTTTCGCCGGCCCGGTGGGTCAGATCGACCAGCCGCGCCACCGTGCTCCGCACGAGCAGAAACAGCAGCGACGCGGTGATCGCGACAAATGTCAGCCCCTTGAGCGTCTGAACCCATTGGCTGTCGAAAAATGACCGGTCGCTCGTGGCGACAAGCAGATCGGAAACGACGATGTATGCGCTGGCACAGAGGGCGTAAATCGCAGAGATGCGAAACGCCGAGCGGTTTGGCGAGACCGTCTCATTTTCCGACCCGGCCGGCATAGTCAAATCCCCGAGCCAAAGATATGTCCGCCGCGTTAGGCGGCTACGTATGCAGGTAAGTTTATCTGACTACCCGTGCCCTAACTAGGTGATCGTCGGACAAATCCCGATGGCTGGCGATTAAAAAAACCAGAATTTGTTCGACCCGCGCCCCGTCGAATTCCTGCCGGCCATGACCGGCCGAGGTCGGCGCAGCGGCGCGCGAAGCCCCCTGACGTCGTCCTTTGAGTCGGTGGGCAACGGCTTCTGCCGGGCGCGAAGCGATGGATGTGGAAACGACCCGCCGACGCGGTCATCGGCCGGGCGGTTAACCCGCGCGCGTCGCGGCGCGGCGGGCGGGCT
>CAZBOE010000311.1:1553-3139 GCA_964493365.1 uncultured Tepidisphaeraceae bacterium
AGACGCGGCCCATGTCGCGGAACTTCTCGTAGCGCCGCTCGAGCAGGTTATCGACCTTGCAGCGCTTGAGGTCGCGCAGCGTCTTGGCGATGAACTGCTCGAGGTTGTGGGCGGCAGCGCGCGGGTCGCGGTGGGCGCCGCCCAGCGGCTCGGGCACGACCGCGTCGATGACGCCGAGGGTCTTGAGGTGTTTGCTGGTGAGCTTGAGCGAGTCGGCGAGTTGGGCCGAGCCCGAGCCGTCCTTAAAGAGAATGGCGCTGCAGGCCTCAGGGCTGATGACCGAATACCACGCGAACTCCATCATCGCCACCTTGTCGGCCACCGCGACGCCCAGCGCGCCGCCCGAGCCGCCTTCGCCGGTGATGACGGTGACGACCGGGGTCTTGAGGCGGGCCATCTCCATCAGGTTGCGGGCGATCGCCTCGGCCTGCCCGCGCTCCTCGGCGCCGATACCGGGGTAGGCGCCAGGGGTGTCGACCAGCGTGACCACCGGCAGCCCGAACTTCTCGGCCAGCTTCATGCAGCGCAGCGCCTTGCGATAGCCCTCGGGGTGGGCGAGCCCGAAGTAGCACTTGACCTTTTCGCGGGTATCGCGGCCTTTGTGGTGGCCGATGAGCATGACCTTGTGGCCGCCGATGCGGGCGAGTCCGCAGACGATGGCGGGGTCGTCGCCGTAGTGGCGGTCGCCGTGGATTTCGCGGAACTCGCGGCAGAGCAGGTCGAGGTAATCGCGGAAGAGCGGGCGCTGGGGGTGCCGGGCGACCTGCACGGTCTCCCACGCGGAGAGGTTGTCATAGGTCTTGCGGAGCAGGGCGGTGTAGTTCTCGCGGAGCAGGCGGATCTCCTGCGTGTAGTCGACCTGCTTCTGCTGCTGGAGGAGCTCGAGCTCGTGGATCTGGGCCTCGAGCTGGGCGAGGGGCTTTTCAAACTCCAGGACATGCCGCGCGACGCCGTTGCCGTTCTGGGGGCGGGGGGTTGTGGGGGCGGTGGTGGCCGACTCGAGCGTGGCGGATTCTGCCATGGTGATGCCTTTGCAGATAAACACCGGCCGGTGCTCCGTTTCCGCCGGCCGACCCGATCCCCCGGCCGGGCGGTCACCCGAACCGGGGTCGGAATAAGGCTGTTAGGCTATTACTTATGGGCGGTCAGATCAACTGCCGACCCATGGATGGGACAACCGCCGAAGGGGGTGACGCATGTTGATATGACGTATTGATGGGATGACGCATTGAATGGGATGACGTACTGAATGGGGGGCGGTTTCGTCGTGCGTGGGAAACGCGAGGGGCAACGCGGGGTGGGAGGGGGTGAGAAATGTCGGTGGCTTGCGGCGGCTGGGCTCAGGCGAGCAGGGCGTCGAGGGGGTCTTGGGTGATGGGCGAATCGGAGAATGGGCTGTTGGCGGAATCGAAGGTGGCGAGTCGGCCGACCACGGAGGCATCGGGCAGAGGGCCGACGAAGCCGGGGGCCGGGTCGATGACGGGGACGGCGCGGCCGACAACTTGCAGCGGGCGGCGGCGATCGGCCGGGCTTTGCAGGGGCGCGCTTTGCGACGGCGGGGGGGTGACGGGGGCCGGATGACCTAG
>CAZBOE010000312.1:0-276 GCA_964493365.1 uncultured Tepidisphaeraceae bacterium
GGGCGCTAACTACGTCAACCATCACGGTCACCTCCCCACGCAAACCTTCACTGTCACCAAGCCGGCGACCGACTTCCGTGTCTTCTTGATGGGAGAATCACAAGCCATGGGAACGCCGTACGTGTACGGCGGAGGAGCATCGTTCAAAAGCGATGGGAGCGCATCGACGCCACTGACACGGGGCGGCATCGCGACTTGGCTCGAAATCTATCTGCAGTTGGTCGAGCCGGAACGGCGTGTGCAAGTCGTCAACGCAGCGCTTGCAAACCAAGATTT
>CAZBOE010000312.1:286-3109 GCA_964493365.1 uncultured Tepidisphaeraceae bacterium
AGCGGCGGTGTTTGCAGAGGTTGCCGAAACTGGCGCGCCCGATCTCGTGGTGATCCTGCGTATTTCGGTCATCGTGATCACCCGTTTCGGGATCATGATCAGCGGTTACGCGATCGTGATCACGCCGAGGGGCGAAGTCGCGCTGGGCAGCGCCGTCGTTGGCTAGGTCGTCGTCTTCGTCAATCCTCCCGGTGTTGGGTCAATGAGTCCGCAGGGAATCGGAGCGCAGCGACGTCTATGTGGTTGAATCATTCTGCTGCTCCTTTCTGCGCGACGGCCCCTTTAGCACGAGGCGGTGGGCGTTGTGGAGCAGGCGGTCGCAGATCGCGTCGGCCAAGGTCGGATCGCCGATGTGGGCGTGCCACTTGGGCACGGGCAATTGACTGGTGACGATCGTTGAGCGCGTGCCATGTCGGTCTTCGAGGATCTCCAGGAGATCTTGTCGTTCCTGTTCTTGGACGGCGGCCAGTGCCCAGTCGTCGATCACGAGCACCTCGATGCGCGCCAAGCGCTGGAGTAGACGCGCGTAGGTCCCGTCGGCGCGGGCCAGCGTGAGCTCGTCGAATAAGCGCGAGGCGCGGCGGTAGACCGCGCGATGCCCATGGCGGCAGGCTTTGTGCGCCAGAGCGCACGCCACAAAGGTCTTGCCCGTACCCGTGGCACCGGTGATCAAAATATTGTGGTGCTCGTCGACCCAGCGGCAGGTAGCCAGTTGTCGGATCTGTGCCCGATCGAGCTCACGGCGCGCGGGGTAGTCGATATCCTCGATGCAGGCGTGGTTGAGTTTGAGCTTGGCTTCCTTGAGGGCGCGGGTCAGCCGCTGATTCTCGCGGTACAGCCACTCGGCCTCGATCAGTAGGGCGAAGCGTTCATCGAAGGCGAGGGTGGTGATGTCGGCTTGGCGCTGCTGCTGTTGCCAGGCGTCGAGCATGCCGTGCAACCGCATGGCGCCGAGGCGTTGGACGGTGGGGTCGGTGAGCATGGGGGGTCTCTCCTTTCTCTGTGGGGTGAGCGTCACTCGTAGTAGGCCGGGCCGCGTACGTTCTCGTGCAGCTCGCCAGACGGGGGTGCGGCCGGTGTCGGGGTCTTCGGTGGCAGCCGGTCGAGGCCACTTTTGAGGATCGACTCCACGTGACGGCTGGAGCGCGCCCGGGCCAGAAAGGCGCGGGTGCAGGCCGCCTCCAAGCGTTGGGGTCCGTAGCCACGGCCCAGGCGCATGATGCCCAGGCACGAGCGGTAGCCCTGCTCGGGGTGCGGACGATCGTTGAGGATGGCTTCGACCAGCTGGCCCGTCATGGGGCCAATCTTCTGCGCCCACCGAATGAGCCGGGCGGGGCTCCACTCGGCGTGGCGCAGATGGGCTTTGGGCATGTGCGCCGGTGCGGTGGTGTAGGCCCCCCGCACCAGGCTGCGGGCGTGGACCGCCACGCGCTGTCCTTTGAGAAACAGCTCGACCGTGGTGGCCGTGATCCGCGCCTCCAGCTCTTGGTGCACGAGCTGGTAGGGAGCCGAGTAATAGTGGAACTCGAGGGCGACGTGGTAGTCGATGTGGACGCGCACGCGCTTCCATTCGGCGAGCACGAAGCGCTCGGCGGGCAACGCCTTGAGAGCGCCGCGATCCAGTTCGACAAAGAGCTGCCGGCGGCTCTTGCCGTAGCGGCGCATGACGCGGTCATTGAGCTCGTCGACCAGCTCGCGGATGCGGGCATTGAGCTCGCCGAGCGAGAAGAATTGCTGGTGGCGCAGGCGCGCCAGGATCCAGCGCTCGACGATTTGGACCGCCACTTCGACTGTGGCTTTGTCGCGGGGGCGGGCCGGACGGGCGGGCAGGATCACGGTGCCGTAGTGGGTGGCCCACTCCTGAAAGGTCCGTTGGATCTCCGGCTCATACCGCGAGGGCACGGTGACCGCCGACTTCAATTGGTCGGGCACCACCAACTCGGGGACGCCCCCGAGGTATTCCAGGGCGCGGGTATGGCTGGCGCACCAGTCGCCGACCTTCTGGGTCTCGGTGGCCTCGGCGTAGGTGTAGTTCGACGCCCCCAGCGCGGCGACAAACAGCTCGGCCTGGTGCACCTCGCCGGTCATCGGGTCGATCCAATGCGGCTTCTTGCCGGCGTAGTCGCTGAACAGCTTCTCGCCGGCGCGGTGGGTCTGGCGCATCACCACACGCTGGCGTTTCTTCCAGCGCCGAT
The DNA here is from genome assembly GCA_964493365.1 of uncultured Tepidisphaeraceae bacterium. Classification (GTDB taxonomy): domain Bacteria; phylum Planctomycetota; class Phycisphaerae; order Tepidisphaerales; family Tepidisphaeraceae; genus CAZBOE01. The sequence continues at coordinate 2,482 of CAZBOE010000312.1, forward strand.
AGTGATCGCAGAATTGCGTGTACCCGTAGCCGTCGGGATGGGACTCGCGGTACTCCAGATGCAAGAGCCGCAGCGTGACCCCGGGCTTCCTCAGCTCCACGTCGAGGCTCTGCGGCTCCGGCAACGGCGTGCCGACGTGTTTGGTCACCGCCGCGTACAGGCGAGCTTCGAGCTCACTGTCGTGCAGCGAGTCGACCTGTTCCCAGCTCAGCGCGGCGGCCTCGGCCCGCACCACCACCGAGCTGACGGTCCCCACCCCGACATCGAGGGCGCAGGCAATCTGTCGGTGGCGGCGTCCCAACAGCCACTTCTGACGGAGAATCTCTTTGATTTTGCGCATGGGCAGTCTCTCGGTTGCCATCCCATCCTCCTCCACAGCGTTGGCGTGGAGGTGGACGGGCTCTGGCTCTGCCCAGCGTCGACTCCACCTCCCGCTTGGGCGGAGTGCGCTATCACGATGGCCCCCTCAGGCCGTGATCACGTTCCCGAAACCGGTGATCACGATGCCGTAATCGGTGATCACGATCCCGAAATCACTGATCACGTTCCCGTAACCGCTCTGATCACGTTCCCGAAATCAGTGATCACGATGCCGAAATCGGCGATCACGATGGTCCGAAACCCGCAG
>CAZBOE010000313.1:0-3106 GCA_964493365.1 uncultured Tepidisphaeraceae bacterium
GGAGCATTCCCGGTGCGTCGCCCGGCGCGACGCCGGGGCAGCCGGGCGGATCGTCCGGCCCGACCTCTTCGTTGCCGGATCGCGAAGCGCGGGAGTCGGCGAACATGGGGGCGGGGTCGGGCGACGCGTCGGGGCTCCGCATCGGCACGCCCGGCGGACCACGCGGGGTGGTCGACCCGACCGCGGCCGCGGTGATCGCTTTGCCCGAGCGTGATCGCGAGACGCTGAGGCAGTCGCAGTCGTCGCAATATCCGCCGGAGTATGCGCCGATGCGCAGCGGCACGCGGCGATCGCACGCGAGTATGCGCCGCTGATCGAGCAATATCTGCGGAATCTGGCCGATCCGTCGAACGCGCAGGGCGGGCGCTGAGCGTGGAAGGTCGCGATCGTGGTGCGAGTGGCTGGCGCGTGTGAGCACGACCCGGGGCGTGATTGATGCGCGGGTGTTTGGATCGCGGGCGTCGGGCGCACGCGTCTCCCATGTGCGAGAGAGCGGCGCGGGCTTATTGGGTTGTTGAGTTTGTTCGGTTGTTGAGCAAACGGATGTCAGGCGAAGTCGAGGTTTTGGTGAAACACAAGCACGATCCATCCGCCGCGATGTCGCGATCGATAGGGCAGACGCCCGGGTCATCGGCGTGTGTGCGGGTGGCGTTGATGCGCGCGCAGGGGGCGTTGATGCATGCGCGGGCTGTGTGGGCCTGGGGGCATGGCGTGGCGACTTCCGCGCCTGGTGCGGCGCCATGCGTGCATGGCGGGTGGCTGCGACTGGTGCGAGGAACGATGCGATTTCTTCCGGGGCGAACGTACGGCGATGGGGCTGGGTCTGCGCCGCGGCGTGTGCGATCGGTTGTATCGGGTGGGCTTGCGCTGGTTGTTGCGGCGGCGGGGGCGATGTTCGCGTTGCCGGGTGCGGGGGCGGGTCAGACGCCGGGCGACGGGGATGTGGCGGGCGACGCGGCGGGCGATGATGAGCCCGTGGTCGATGCCGCGACCGAAGCGGCCATCGAAGGGGCGCTGCGGTGGCTGGCGGCGCGGCAGACGGCGTCGGGCTCGTGGCAGCAGAACGGTCAGACCTATGAGCCGGCGATCACCGCGTATGTATTGCTCGCGTTTGTGACATCCGGAAACCTGCCGGGCGAAGGGCCCTATGGCGAGGCGGTGGCCAAGGGGCTGGATTTTCTGCTCGAGTCGGCTCAGCCCGACGGCTATATCGCCTCGGCGGGCAACAACGGCGACAACATGTACGGGCACGGCATCGCGACGCTGGTCCTCGGCGAGATCTATGGGCAGACGCAGGACGAGCGGCTTCGGCCGCGGCTCGAGCGGGCGGTGCAGTTGATCGTGGGGTGTCAGAACGACGAGGGAGGCTGGCGCTATCAGCCGAGGAAGGCGGACGCCGACATCTCGGTGACCGTGCTGCAGGTTGCGGCGCTGCGGGTGGCGCAGAACAGCGGCATCGCGGTGCCGCAGTCGACGATCGACCGGGCGGTGAAATACATCCGCTCGTGTCAGCACCCTGACACCGGCGGGTTCAACTATCAGCCGAGGCGGTCTGATCCGGGTTTTGCGCGGACGGCGGCGGCGATCTACTCGCTGCAGATGTGCGGGCTGTATGACGATGCCATGGTCGAGCGCGGGGCGGATTATCTCGAGCGGACGTTTGGCCAGCGCGAGTGGTTTACCTACGGCAACCACTACGCCGGCCCGGCCATGATGATGATGGGCGGCGCGCGGTGGAAGGCGTGGTATACGCGGGTCCGCGACCGCCTCCTGCCCCTGGCACGACGGGACGGAGACCTGGTCTGGTGGCGTCCGCTCGATGAAGGCAACAACGGCCAGGGCGAGGTTTATGCGACGGCTGTCTATGCGACGATCCTGGCGCTTCCTTACAACTATGTGCCGATCTATCAGCGATAAGGTGTCTGCGGAGACGAGGAGCCATGGGTGGCGTCGCGGCCGCGGAGGCGGCGATGTTTCGCCGATGGCGCGGCCGCTGCGATGGTGCGGCCGCGACAGGAACGCAGGCAAAGCAATGGCCCCAGTGCAGCGACGAGTCAGGCAGGGCGATGATGCAGCGGCAGTGGCGGCGGTGCCAGCGGCGGCGGTGGTGGGCGGCGCGGCGCGGTCGCGTGGGCTTGCGTTGCAGACGCTGCCGTCGGTGTGTGCGCGACTATTTCGGCGGGCTGCCTCGCGAATCGCTTCGCGGTTGGCGATCGGGGTGGGCGTTGTTGTGCTGGGTATGTCTGGTGCGGTCTGGGCGGGGCCTCCGACGGATGATCTGGCGACGCTGATCACGCTCGACGGCCGGGCGGCGACGGGTGTCGCCCGGGGCGATGTCAGCGGCATGGGGCTGGTCGTCATTCACGACCGCGAGCGCGGCGTTGATGGAGAATCGTCGGCGGTGCGGGCGAAGATCGACGAGGTGTTTCTGTTCCGCCGACAGGCGATGGGCGCGATGGCGCGGGGCGTTGTGCTGACCAGTGGTGTGCGCCTGGCGGGGCAGACGGTGCGGCGGAGCAACAAGGGGTGGACGATCCGCCGGGGCGACAGCGACATCTCGGTGGAAGAGGCGACGGTCGCGGCGGCGATCTACGACGGGTCGGTGAGCCTCACGAGCGGGGGAAGCGGGCAAAGCGTGGGAAGCCTTGCCGGCGCCGGGGCCCTGCCGCGGCGAAGCGGCGTGCTGCTCCGCAACGGCGACTTTCTCGAAGGCCAGGTCAAGGTGGAGAAAGACCGCGTGCGGGTCGAGTCGTTGATTTTCGGGGTCATGCGCATCAACGACGACAACATCGCGGCCGTCATCGTCAGGCCCTGGGTGGAGCCGCAGGCGGCGCTGGTGGTGGGGTTGGGCGATGGGTCGCTGATCGAGCCGACGTCGGTCAGCCTGGTTGACGCCGCGGTCGGCATCGACGACCCGCTGATGGGGCAATTCAGCGTGACGCTGGATCAACTGCGGCTTGTGCGCCGGGGGCGGCGCGGGGCGACGCCGGTCGCGCTGGGCGGCGATGATCCCCGCCCGCCGATCGATCTGACGGTTCGCGGGGCCGAGCCGCTGGCGGAGGTGCAGGTGGGGACGCGGCAGGGCCAGACGGTGGTGCTGGACGGC
>CAZBOE010000314.1:0-3052 GCA_964493365.1 uncultured Tepidisphaeraceae bacterium
TCGACGCGTCCTCGCGGGCGGTTGTCTCGGCGGTCGAGACGGTCAGCCCGGCCGTCGTGCGGATCGTCGTGCACGCGGGCTCGCGTGGCGCGGCGACGGGGCGCGCCACGGGCAGCGGGTCCGGCTTTCTCTTTACGCCGGATGGATTGATTCTCACGAACAGTCACGTGGTCAGCGGCGCGAAGAAGATTCGCGTGACGCTGTCGGATGGGTTCACGCTCGATGCGGACCTGGTCGGCGACGACCCCGCGACGGATCTGGCCGTCGTGCGTATCCACAGCCGCGAACTGCCGACGGCTGCGCTGGGCGACTCGTCGGCAGTGCGCGTCGGGCAGCTTGCGATCGCGATCGGCAATCCACTCGGGTTCCAGGCGAGTGTGACGGCGGGCGTGGTGAGCGCGCTGGGCCGCACGCTGCGGAGCGCGTCGGGACGGCTCATCGAGAACGTCATTCAGACCGACGCGGCGCTGAATCCCGGCAATTCGGGCGGCCCGCTCGTGGATTCGCGCGGGCGCGTCATCGGCGTAAACACCGCGATGGTCCTGCCGGCACAGGGCATCTGCTTCGCGACGGCGTCGAACACCGCCCAGTCGGTCGCGCAGCAGTTGATCTCGCACGGCCGCGTCCGCCGCGCGATGCTCGGGATTGCCGGGCAGACGGTGGAGTTGCCGCGGCCGCTGGTGCGGCGGCTCGACCTGCTGCAAGACACGGCAGTGCTCGTGGCGGGTCTTGAGACGAGCGGGGCCGCGGCGCGCGGCGGCGTGGCGGAAGGCGACGTGATCGTGGCGCTTGATGGGTTTTCGGTGGAGTCGATCGACGATCTGCATCGTCTGCTGGGCGAGGCCAGGATCGGCCGGTCGTGCGAGTTGACGGTGGTGCGTGAGGGGGCGTTGCGTTCGGTGGGGGTGTCTCCGACGGAGAGCGGGCGCTGAGCGATTGAAGGGCGGCGGGAAAGGCGAGAGCCGGATCGGCGCGGTGCGCCGATCCGGCTCTGCGTGTTCCGGACGAGGCGAGCCTTGCGGCTCGCCCCTGCTCAGTCAGCCAGGGTTACTGGATGTTGAGCGTGTAGTCTTCGGCTTCGCCGTACTGCGTGTTGCCGCAGGAGCCGAACGTTCCGGTGTACGACAGGCGGACACGCATGCGCGTGTTGCCGACAGCCGCATCGGCCGGAATGTTGACGGAGCCGGTGGCGGTACCGCCGGTGACGGTGAGGACGGTGCGCTCGGCATCGCTGAGGATGAAGTCAGCGTTGCTGTCGACCCACACCGAGACCTGGTCGCCCGTGTAGAACGGGCTGATGGTGACGGTGATCGGGTACGACTGGCCGCGCGTCACGTTGCCGGTGATCGACGTGAAGTCGCCGTAGCCGCCGCTCGAGCAGCTGCCCGAGGCGTTGCTGAGGACGCCGGTCATGTCGACGTTGACGATGGCTTCATCGCAGCCAGCGCCAGCGGGGCAATACGAGCTGCCCGAGCCGGCGATGACGTTGAGGGTGTAGTCTTCGGTCTCGCCGTAGGTGGTGGAGCCGCACGGCGGAATCGCGCCGCTCCAGGTGACGCGGACGCGGAGGCGGGTGTTGCCGAGCGTCGCATCATTCGGGACGAACAGCGAGCCGGTGTAGGGACCGTTGCCGGGCGTGCCGAGCGGGACGATCTCTTCGCCAGCGTCGGTGAAGTCGAGATCCTGGTTCCAGTCGACCCAGATGCGACCCTGGTCGCCGCCGTAGTTCGGCGGGCCAACGGTGATGGTGAAGTTGTACGCTTGGCCACGGGCGACCGTGCCGCTGATGGCGGTGTAGTCGGTGTAGCCGTTCGTGCCGCAGCCGCTGGCGTTGTTGTAGACGCCGTCGACGACGAAGCTCGAGATGAACTCGTCGCAGAAGCCCGACGCGCCGCAGTACGTCTGGACGCACGGCTCAGCGGTGACGGTGAGGGTGTAGTTGGCTTCGCAGGGGACGTTCACGAAGGCAGCCGAGGCGGCGAACACGTAGTACGTGCCGGCCGGCAGGCACTCGGACTGAGCGGTCGCGACCGGCGTGCAGGGCAGCGCGGTGGCGAACGGGTTCAGGTTGCCGGTGACGTTGTCGCAACCCGGGACGCCGAACGCGATCTGCTCGAGCAGACCGATAGCGATTTCGAGTTCGGCATTGGCGCTGATCGTGAGCTTCGAGGGCTGGGTGAGGGTGATCTCGTACCAGTCGGTGTCACGCGTCGAGGTGTTCGCGGTGAGCGAGCCACAGAGCGTGGTGCCGAGGGGCAGCGGCTCGAAGGCCGGCGGATCCTGGTTGCAGCCGTCGTTGGAGGTCTGGCCGCAGACTTCCTGCTCGAGCTGGCCACCCTGCGGGCACTCGACCACGCACGGGACGCAAGCTTCGATCGCGGTCGGCGTGCAGGCGATACCGAGATCGGCGAAGGCGGCTTCGACGATGCCGATGTTGGCCGTGCCGACGGTGTTGCTGAAGTGACCGATCACGACGTAGTACGTCTTGCCCGGGGCCGTGCACCACTCGAAGGTGGAGGTCCAGCTGTTCGGGAAGAGGTTGCACTCGCCGTCGTCATCGCTGCCGCCGACGCACTGCGACAGGTCGCAGTCGCACCAGACCTGCAGACGGGTGTCATACTTGATGGTGCCCGGCGAGCAGGTGGTGATGAGGAAGCGGTTACCGTTACCGGTGACCTTGTACCACACGCCGCGGAACGGCGGGCTGTTGTTGCTGCCCGGGCACTCCGGCGTGTTGTCGTTGGTCGCGAAGGTGTTGTCGAAGGTGATGAACGCCGCGCCGCCGCTGAGGTCGACGTTCTCAGCGTTCGCGCACTCGTCGTTGGCCGGGGGAACCGGGCAGACGACCTGCGAGCAGAGCGTATCGGCGCCCTGCCACGTGCCGAGGAGGTTCGCGCACTCGAATTCAGTGACGCCTTCCTGGCAAGCGCCGGACGGGAAGAAGCAGCAGGCGCCCAGCGGGAGGACGCAGTTCTCGACCGTGACGGTGAGGCTGTAGTCACCCGGGCAGAGGACGGCGTTGTCGAAGGTCGGGCCGACGAAGATGTAGTAC
>CAZBOE010000315.1:0-3002 GCA_964493365.1 uncultured Tepidisphaeraceae bacterium
CACACCGAGTCGCCCGCGCCGCCAGCCCGACACACCCAGCCGCCAGCGCATCACATCGCGCCGCCCGTCACACCACGCGCCCCTTTTGCAATCGTTCTCCCGGCCTTAAATTCCCGTCTCCGCATCGCCAAGACCCTCTCGCAGGAGACGCCCTATGCCTTCCCGATATGCCGCAGTCGATATGGGTGCCGAGTCGGGCCGCGTCATGGTCGGTTCGCTCGACGCCGATCGGCTCTCGCTTCAGGAGGCTCACCGCTTCCCCAATCCGTCCGGGCGGCTGCGCAACACCCTTCACTGGGATTTGCTCGCCCAGTGGGAGCACATCAAGGCGGGCATTCGCGCCGCCGGGCGGATCGCCGCCGACGCCTCGACATCGCTCGCGGGCATCGGCATCGACACCTGGGGCGTCGACTACGGCCTGCTCGACTCACACGGCAACCTGCTGGCCAACCCCGTCTGCTATCGCGACGCCCGCACCGACGGCGTCATGGACAAAGTCTTCGCCGCCGTCGGAGCCGACTACCTCTATCAGCGGACGGGCATCCAGTTCATGCAGTTCAACACGGTCTTCCAGCTCTACGCCCAGAAGCTTGCGGGCGACCCGGTGTTGGATAGCGCCCACCGCCTGCTGCTGATGCCCGACTTGTTTCACTACCTGCTCTGTGGGGTCGCGCGGGCCGAGGTGTCGATCGCCTCGACCACCCAGATGCTCAGCCCCGCGACCCGCACGTGGGACACCGAACTGCTCGGCCGACTCGGTCTGCCCGCCCGCATTCTCCCCGAGATCGTCGACAGCGGGACCACGCTGGGGCCGGTGCTGCCGGAGATCGCCCGCGAATGTGAGCTCGCGTCGGCCGTTCCGGTCATCACCCCCGGCTCACACGACACCGCCAGCGCCGTCGCCGCGGTGCCGGTGTCGGCCGCCTCGGGCACGTGGTGTTACATCTCCTCGGGCACATGGTCGCTCATGGGCGTCGAGCTCGATGGCCCGCTGGTCAACGACCGCTCGCTGGCCCTTTCCTACACCAACGAGCAGGGCGTCGGCCGAAAGGTCAGGCTGCTCAAAAACATCATGGGCCTGTGGCTGGTGCAGGAGTGTCGGCGTCACTTCGCCCGCCAGGGGCATGAGTATTCCTATGCCCAGCTCACCGACATGGCCGCCGCCGCCCCCACGCAGGCCGACTGGCCGACGCCCGGCAAGCCCATCATCGTCGACACCGAATACGCGCCGTTCCTCGCGCCGGGCGACATGCCCGCCAAGATCGACGAGTATTGCCGCAAGACCGACCAGCCCGCCCCCAAAACCCCCGGCCAATACGTCCGCGTCTGCCTCGACTCGCTCGGCGCCGCCTATCACAAGACACTGACCGGCCTCGAGCAGCTCATCGGCCGGCGCATCGACACGATCCACATCGTCGGCGGCGGCACGCAAAACACCCTGCTGAATCAGCTCACCGCCAACACCTGCCAGCGCCCCGTGATCACAGGCCCGATCGAAGCCACCGCGATCGGCAACCTGCTGACCCAGGCCATGGCGACCGGCCAAGTCCCCTCCCTCTCCGCCGCCCGCCAGATCGTCCGCAACAGCTTCGACGTGCAACGCTACGAGCCAAAATCCTGATCCGTGGCCGCCACATCGCTTGGCGCCATGGAAGGGCGGGCTGCGGTTCCGTATGTTCAACCGCATGCCAGCCAGAGGGATTGACCACTCGACCTGCCCCAAAGCCCGCGTCGTGCCAGCGCTCTGGTCGCTCGCCGAGCGGGCGTTTGCCGACGTGCTGCTCGCCGCGTTCAAGCCGATGACGGTCAACGTGTTGCTCAAGGTCCGCGTGCTCGACGTGATCGAACTGATCGGCGAGCCCGACCGCAAGCGCCTGTTCTTCTGGCGCGACATCCTGGGCGACAAGCATTTCGATTACGTGGTCTGCAGCCGAAGGACGCTCGAACCGCTCATCGCCGTCGAACTCGACGACCCCGGCCGCAGACCCCGCACCAGCACCGAGATCGACGTCAAAACCACCGTCGCCGCCCGCGCCCGCTTCCCCGTCGTCCGCTTCAGCGCCGCCACTACCCCCACACCCAAAGCCGTCCGCGAACGCCTGATCGACGCCTACCGCGCGGCGAGGGACGGGGCGGTGTTGGAGGAGGTGGGGCACGCTTAAGTTTGCAGTACTCCGGCGGCGCGTAGGCGCATCAGGAACTCGCCCGGCGTGAGTATGCCGAGACCGTAGAAGCGTCCGCCCATCAGACCCCCGAAGTCAGCCCGGTCTAGCGTCAGCAATACATCCGCCCACGCGAGCGCTGTAAATAGCACCGGACGGTCCTTTGCCGGCTCGAAAACTACTGGCCGATCGAGCGTCAGGATATTCGGAACGATGTCGAGCCGCGATCGGATCTCACGCCAACAGGCGTTGACGTTGGCAGCGGAAGTGATGCTCTGCAGATCCGACAGGTTGGTTTCGACCTCAGCAAGAATGTATTCGCTGCTCAGCAGCGTCCATTGATTGGGCGTGGCAAGCCGCGTCAGCTCGGCCGATGCCCCGGTGCGCGACCCGCACGCGGCGAGTAGAACGCTAGCGTCGAGAAACAGCCTCACGCGCCCTCGCGGAAACGCTTGCCATCGGCCTCATCCTCAGCAATCCACTGCCTGAGCCGCTCGCCCCCAAACTGCCGTGGCGGCGGAAGTTTAGCACCCTCGGAGCGCAGCCGTTCCGCGAGAAACAGCAAGAGCGCCCGCTTCTGCTCCGCTGGCAACTTCTCCGCCGCGGCTTCAATCTCGGTAAGAGTGCTCATGTCCCGAAGTATACCACGTCATCAGCCTGGGCGCCTCGACGACGCTTACGCTAACAGCCTTGCGGGCAAGTATGCTCGAACGATACCGGCAGCAAGGGATGGGGCGGCTTGGCTATGAAAAGCTAGACCGGCTTCAGTGGACGTCTAGCGCCGTTTGGCGCTTGTTTGGTATTGCGCCCGCTGTCAGTCGTCGGTATGTTCTTCGTCGG
>CAZBOE010000316.1:0-2989 GCA_964493365.1 uncultured Tepidisphaeraceae bacterium
GTCGTTGGTCTGGCCGGGGTGAAGCTTGAGATTTCCGGTGTAGCCGATCGCGAAGTACTTGCCAATGTCCGCCAGCGTCTCGGCGAGTGGTGTGTTGCCGCTGGGCGATAGGGCGTCTATCTTGGCCTTGATCGCCGTGCGCTTGCTGGCGTCGAGGTCGCCCATGACGTCGAGAAGTGTGCCGCCGTTTCCATTGTTGTAGGTGAAAAGACCGACGCGGACCCGGTCGAGCGCGTCGATGACCGACTTGGAGGCGGTCTTGGCTATTTCCATCCGGGACTTCGTCCCGGTCTTGCGATCGGTCGAAAAGCCTCCCGTCGACGTGCTGAAATACCAGTTGAGGTAGTGACCTAGGTAATCCGAATCCAGATAGCTGCCGGGGCACCTCTCGCCGCTACAGGTGGAATCCGCGAGCAACCGGGCGCCATAAGTGCTGTTATTGCCAAAACATCTTTGCCCGGCACCGGTGCCGAAGGTGTAGTTCGTGTTCGAGTAGCGAATCCTTGGCGCACCGCCGACGATCCGCAGATCCACCGACGTGCCTGCCGGAACGGTGTTGCCGGCCGGGCAACTCTCGAGGTATGTGGCGCCGGGGTCGTAGGGCGTGTCCGGGACGATGTTGTACATCGACCCGGAGTTGTCCACCATGAACATGATGTTCGGGCGGGCCTGGTTTTTCACCGCCATCGGCACGTCCGAGATGTCGGTCGACGCCGCGTGCACCGACTGCGCGAACGGCCCGACGACGAGGCTGAGCGCCACGACCCGGGCGAGGGCTTGGAGCGGGAACGGGTGACGGGATTTCATGGTGATGGGCTCCTCGTACGTTTCATTCGAGTGCGCGGGAGCGCGGGCCTCGATCACGTGCTGCGTCCCAGAATGGTCTGCAGCATGGTCACCGTGTTGCGCGGCCCGGTGACACGGATCGTGACGCGGTAGAGCACTTCGACGGTCGTCGGACTTACGCTTGGGCCGGCGCCACCCTTCTTCGAACCTTTCGGGTCGGTCGGCGACGTGTAGCAGAGCGGTGCCGCGAGAGCGAGCGTGGGTTTCGAGCCGAGATTGACCACCACCGCGGGATCGGGGTTGCAGAGCCGGTCGACGACGTACTGCACCTGATAGCCGTTTACGTTGGTTGGGGCGAGGTTGGCGTGACCCCAGTTGATTCCGGTCGGGATGCCGGCGGCGTCCTCGGCATGCGCCCTGGCGTAGTAGCGACACTCGCCGTCGGCGCAGCCTGCCGGAAGGTTGTTGTCCGGACCCGGCGCCACTGTGGTGTTGATATAGTTCAGCGCGGTCTCGATGCCGATATCCCCGGCATGCACCGTCGCTTCCTTGAATGTGAAGTTTCCAGCAATGAGATTGCTCGTATCCACAGAGCGCACCAGCGCGATCCCAGCCAGCGACAGGATCGCGAGCGTGACCAGGGCGATGAAGAGGGAAGCGCCGCGCTGGCGCAGGCCGAGGTGTGGGCTGCAGGGCAGCGCAAGGGCTGCGGCATGTGGCTTGAAGTCGAGCGGTTTCATACGTTTGACCACATCACGTTGCGCAGGGGAATGATGGTTTGGTACGTCTTGTAGCGGTACCGCTGCCACTCGGTGTCGCCGGCCCCCGTGCGCAGGTCGATCAGCGGAGCGGGATCCGCCGCGGTATCGCCCCAGGCACAAGGGCCATAGTTGGTGCCGGCGTTGTTGGCGCAAGTGCCAGTGACGAGGGCGCCGTCGCGTCGGCCGCTTCGAGCGACCACCACCACTCGTATCGCCTTGATCCGCTGCCGGTCGGCGACGCTCGGCGCAGCCCAGGCGCCGGTGGCGTCCACCCAGTCGTCGATCTGCTGGCTGCCGACCGGCGCGATGCCGTATTGCGCTTGGAGTTCCACGATCTCGTTCGACAGGATGTCGGTGCCAGGCGCGGCGCCCGACACGGTGTTGACGACCTGCAGGCTGTTGTTGGCGTTGATCGAGTAGGTTCGGCTGGTGACGCCGCCGCCTGCCGCGCTACCGACGCGGAAGACCTGGGACTCGCTTGGATAGCCGGGCCAGCCGTTGGCGGTCATGTAGGCGTTGTCGGGGTTGTACTCGGGTGTCTGGCCGTTGAGGTGCTGCAGGGTGAAGGTGGGCATGTCCACCGCCGTCACGCGCATCAGGGTGCAGTCGGTCCCCCCGGGAGACACGACCATGACGAGGTCCTGGTTCGTGAAGTCATAAACCCGCTCGACCACCAGCGGGTCCCAAGGATTGGCCATGGGGGCGGTGAGCCGGGTGGGGATGGAACCGAGAAAGCGTGAGCCGGTGCGCACCACTATCTGATCCGGATTGCCGGCGCCGCCGTCTATGATCGATATCGGCTGGGTATTGAAGGAGCCGATGGGTCCGCCGGGGCCGCCGCCATCGCTGTAGTAGGAATGGAAGTTCTGGCACGCGAACGCCTGGGGATGGGTGAAGCCCGCGGCCGCCTTGCGCCCGTCCTGCTCGATGGCGAACGTCGCCAGCAAGCCATTTTCCTGCGCGTCGGCGCCGGCGGTCGTGGTGCGTCTCTGGCCTTCGAACAGGGATAGCGTCTGCAGGATCGCGAGAACCGCTATCAGACCGACGGTCAGACCGATCATGACCTCGACCAGGCTGAAGCCCAGGTTGCGGTGGCGGGGCGGATGTGGGACGTGGGACATGGTTGCTCCGCGATCAGTTGGCGCGTATCTGTGCGCTGACGATGTGGTTGTGATCGGAGTTTTCCTGGTTGGCGCGCCAGCACACGGTTACGGTCACCTGGCCGGTTGCCGCGTCGACTGTGATCTGCTGTTTGTCGGCGGCCGCGCCGGGTAGCACACGGTTCACTTCGGCCAGCCAGGTCTGCGCCGCGGCGAGCGCGCTGTTCCCCCCGGTCGGTGCGCAGAGTGCCCCGCCCGGACGGTGGGCGTATTGCGCGAGGTTTGCGCGGTCGGCCCACATCTGGGCAATTACCTGATTCGCGAGGAAGGACGCATCGGCAC
>CAZBOE010000317.1:0-2973 GCA_964493365.1 uncultured Tepidisphaeraceae bacterium
ACCTCATGGGCCTGGCCTCGCCGGGCGGCGTGCATGCGCACCAGGACCACCTGGCGGCGCTGGCGCGCATCGTCGCCGCTTCCGGCGTGACGGTCGCGGTGCATGCCTGGGCCGGCGGCGGATTCGCCGAAACCCTCTCGACACGCTACGTCAAACGGGGCGGCGCCTGGGAGCTCGAATCGACCCGTTCATGATCGCGTTGGCAGTGCCTTGGCCATGCCTCGGTGGCGCGTTGTGATGCCTCGAACGAACAGGAGTTGGGAACGCGCCAGCCAAGCGCCGGCCGTATTCCGACCACGCGCCGGCCTTGCGCCGACCCGTTATCCACGAATCAGGAACGATGCCCCCTGCGGCAGCGCGGAAAGCGGGCGGTGCGCTCGCGCGAGGGTTCTGTACAGCCACCACATGCCCGCCGTCGGCAACGCCGGTGACATGGCGCTGGTGTGCCCGAATCACTGACGGCCGGCGCGCAACAGAACGCCCGGCCTCCGCATGCCGGGCGTTGCACCATTGCTGGTGAATATCGTTTGTGCGTTCTTTGGCCGACCAGACCAACCCGGCCGCATGAACCCGACCGGCGACTCTATCCTCGCGATCGGGAGGTCGCGGGGCGGGATGCCCTGCAGCCACCGGGATCAGGCTCGACGCTCGGGCGAACCCGCGGACGCGGTCGACAATCCCGCGGCCAACAGTCCCGTCGTCGACAGTCCGGCGGACAACGATCCGGCGGCACCGATCCCGCGGGGGCTTACATCGCCGCGGCGACGTAGGGCAGCAGCGACATGAAGCGCGCCTTCTTGATCGCCTTGGCGAGCATGCGCTGCTCCATCGCGTTGGCGCCGGTCCGCTTGCGCGAAAGGATCTTGCCGTTGCCGCTAATCATCTTCTTGAGCGACTCGGTGTCCTTGTAGTCGATGTAGACCGTGCCGTCGGCGGACGTGCGCGTGATCTTCATCTTCGGGCGGCTGCTCGAAAAGCTCTGAAACTTGCTCTCGCGATCCTTACGGTCGGCCATTGCTGCGGACTCCGGCAAAAAGGGTTCTCTCAATTGGGCCGAGCATTGTAGCAACACCCCACGGCGCGCCAAGCGATCCGCGGCACCACACCAGCTATCCGGCCCGGTGAGGTCGTGTGCCGACAGCTGCGGCCACCGCCGCGATTGGTGTAATCTCTTTTCGGATATGAACTTATGCTACTGACTGACTCCCAGCTGCCTGAGCGCATGGGCGATCCGCGGAAGCTCGGGATGGGCGAACCAGTCGGGGCACAGAAAGAAGCCGGGCAGCACGCTTGAACTGAGCTTGTTGTCGGAAGGCAATCGCTCTTCGTAGACGCCGCTGTCGTTCAGCACATACAGGTCGACGACCTTGAGCGTCGGGTCGATGATCCAGTATTCGCGCACGCGGGCGGTCTGGTAGTCCAGAAACTTGTCGCGGCGGTCGCGGTTGCGGCTGTCGGTTGACACCACTTCGATGATCAAGTCTGGAGCGCCGGCGAAAAACGTGGGGTTGACGCGGTCACGCTTTTCCTCAGCGAAGAACATCAGATCGGGCATCCGGCGTCGCCCGGGAAGCCGGAGCGTGAACTGGCTGCCGATGATTCGCCCCAGATTGTGCTGCTCGACATACGCCCTCAGCACGGCGCCCAACCAGATGATCAGGTCCTCGTGCTCGAAGCTGGCAGGAGCCATGACAAGAACCTCTCCATCGACCCACTCCGCTCGAATGCCATCGGGCAACCACGCGTCGTACTCTTCCGCGGTCAGGCGCAAACCGGGGATCGGCCGACCGTCGAGACGAACGGCCTCGTCCAGCAGTTCCTCCAGGCTTGGGTGATTCAGCAGCGGCATCGCAGCCCGATGATATCCGCAAGACCGCCGGGGTGCCGACACTTTTCCCGGTATCTGCAGGGTGAATCGCCCAGGGCCCTACCGCGTGTTGCTGCCCATGGGGGTGACGACCGATTTGCGCCCGCGGTTGATGGTGATGGGGACGGTGGGTTCGGGGCAGGCGGCGGCGAACTCGTCGTAGAACTTGTTGATGAAGGTGCGGGTCGACCAGCTTGTGCCGTCGGCGAGGCCGCAGATCGTCGTGCCGGGCAAGATGCCCATGGTCTTTTCGAGCTCCATGAGCATGTCGATGTCTTTGGGTCGGCCGCCGCCGTCGACGATGCGGTCCATGATCTTGCGCATCCAAGCGGAGCCTTCGCGGCAGGGGGTGCACTGGCCGCACGACTCGTGGGAGTAGAAGCGGACGCAGTTGCGCAGGGCCTTGACCATGTCGGTGTGCTCGTTCATGACGATCATGCCGGCGGTGCCCAGGCTCAGGCAGCCGCCGCGGAAGCGGACGTCGTCGAAGTCGAGCTTGATGTCGAGCTGGTTGGGGCCCAGCACGCCCATGGAAATGCCGCCGCAGATGCAGGCCTTGTAGGCGCCGCCCTTCATGCCGCCGGCCAGCTTGTTGATGGCGTAATCGAGGGTGATGCCCAGTTCGTCTTCGTAGACGCCCGGGCGGTTGACGTGGCCCGACATGCCAAAGAGCTTGGGCCCGGGCGAGCTGGGGGTGCCCATGGTCTTAAACCACTCGGGCCCGCGCTCGATGATGTGGGGCACGCAGCAGAGCGTTTCGACGTTGTTGATCACCGTCGGCTTGGCGAATGCTCCGGCGATCGCGGGGAACGGGGGCTTGTTGCGCGGCCAGCCTCGCTTGCCCTCGAGGCCTTCGAGCAGGCCGGTCTCTTCGCCGCAGATGTAGGCGCCGGCGCCCTTGTGCACGTAGCACTCGACCTTGTTGTTCGACCCGAGCATCCCCTGCTGTCCGAAGATGCCCTTTTCATAGGCCTGGCGGACGGCTTCCTCGAGCACCTTGAACTGCCGGTGGTATTCGCCGCGGATGAAGATGTAGGCCACGTCACACTGCGTCGCGACGGCGGCGATGGCGATGCCCTCGAGCAGCGAGTGGGGGTCGTAATCGA
>CAZBOE010000318.1:0-2958 GCA_964493365.1 uncultured Tepidisphaeraceae bacterium
CGCGGGCGACGGGGGTCGAAACACTCGAACAGCGACGGCTCATGACGGGCGTCACCTTCACCTACGGCCTCATCGGCGTCCCGGAAACGCTCGACCCCCACTTCGCCTCCAGCAGCTCGGCCATCCACCTGCTCCGCAACAGCTATAACGGCCTGGTCACCACCGATCTCGATTCCAACGGTGACCCGGTCATCGTGGGCGACCTGGCCTCGGGGTGGACCTACGACTCGACCGACTTCACCTACACCTTCACGTTGCTGGACGATGTTTACTTTCACAGCCTGAACCAGTTCGACGCCTACGCCGCGGCGTTTTCGGTCAACCGTATGACCGCCGGCCCGCTGGGAAGCCGCTTCAACTCGATCTCCAGCGTGACCACGCCGGATGATTACACGCTGGTGATAGACCTCTCGATCGACGACCCGTCGTTCCTTGCCGACCTTGCCCACCCAATGGCGGTGATGGTCGATCCGGCGACGCTGGCCGGCACGGGGCCGTTCAAGATGACCGCCTATGACGCGGTGAACGGCGCAGACTTCGAGGCCTATGACGATTACCACGAGTCGGATGACATCACCGGAATCGACGGGCTGGAGGTCGCGTTCTTCACCGACCTGAGCATCGCCTCTTCTGCCTTGTCGGCCGGGGCAGCGCTGGGCGGCGTCGACTATGTCGCCAACGTGCCGGCGCACGTCGCCAGCGACTGGGTCGATCAGAGCAGTGGCGCCCTGTCGATGCCGTCGAGCGTTTCATCCGGCGGCATGACCTACCTGGCGTTCAATTTCCTCCCCGAAGACCCGCAGGACACCACGCCGACGATCCTCAGCGACGTGCTGCTCCGACAAGCAATCAACAGCGCCATCGACCGGGATACCCTGGTCGACACCGTCATGAACGGCTCGGCCGAGGCGATGTGGGGCGTGTTGCCCGGGTCGCACGCAATGCACGGCGGCACGAACGAAACCGAGTTCGACACCGGCATCGCAGACACGCTTCTGAATCAGGCTGGCTGGCTTGATCACGACAACGTTGCGACGACGCCGCGCGTCAAGAACAATGAGCCGCTGACGCTCACGCTGGCCTATGACGATACCAACGACCTCCACGCCGCCGCCGCCGCGCAGGTTCAAGCGATGTTGGCGAACGTCGGCATCGGCGTAACGCTTGAAGGCATCGATCACAACGACTTCGTCGCGGGCGAGTACTACGCCGACATCAGCCTCTTCAGCCGCTACGGCTTAGATGGCCAGGATGCCGAAGACTGGCTCTACCCCACCTTCCTCACCGGCGGATCGGAAAACGTCGCCGGGTTCAGCGACGTGTCGGTCGATGCGGCGCTCGAAGACGCGGTCACTGAGACGAACCCCACCGACCGCGAGACTGCGTGGCAGAACGCCGAGGGACTCATCAACGACGAGGCCCCTGTAGCGACCTTGTTCGGCGACGCGCTGGTCGGTGTATGGAATGCCGCCGCGGCTCCGGTCATCATCGCGCAGGTGGGGCAGCCGGTGTGGCAGCCGAAGCAGAAGCCGGGGCAATTGGCGAATGCTAACGGCTACACGCTGACACTGAAAAACCCGGCTCAAGCCACGTTAACTGTCGCCCGCGGCAACAACCAGAGTGTAACACTGGTTGTCCGTAACAAGGATGGTCCAGTCGCAGGCAAAGGATTGCTAGCCGATTTTGATATTCGTCCTGCACCATCCACCTCGCCGGCAGTCAGCTCAGGTGGACAGACGAACAACAATGGAGAGTTGTCTATCCAAATCAGTGTCCCTGCTAATGCGACAACTGGCGACTGGACGCTCCGCGTGAAGTTGCTAGATGACGAAACAGTTGAGGTCATCATTGTCGTCACTGTTACATAGATTCCCCTTCCGAAGAGTTCTGGTTGCGGCGACAAGCGTCACAGTTATCTGGACGATGATGCCCCTCCATAAACTCTTCACCTTTGGTACAGAGGAAGGTGTTCATGTGCTGTGTACTGGATTTGGTGCACTAAAGTATACGCATTTCGATCTCTCAGATTGGCCCGAGCAGGCACGCTTGGCCGCTAAAGTTGAGCTATCACGATCGAATCTGCGAGTGAGATACGATCCGCTTGGCTATACCATGTCATTCATGGCAGGATCTCCTTCGCTAGGCTATGTCACAACCTATTACTCCTTTAGCACTCCCCGTATCTGGCACGTTCACCTGCCGCTTTGGCCGGGTTATCTGGTCTTCACCGCGGCCGTTTGCTATCGCTTCGTGAAGAAGCGCGCGGTTCGAGTCCGCGGTCGATGTATCTGTGGCTACGACCTCCGCGCCACCCCCGACCCCGCCGGGCCACTGCTTGATCGTTGCCCTGAGTGCGGCGCCATGACGCCGCCAAATCGGCTTGAGACACGCTCGGCCTCCGCACCGGCCGCACAGGGTGACACCAGGTGAGCGTCGGCGCCAGTGTCTCGGAGAGTGGATCGCGCTGCGGGTTGTCGCTGCTACTCCCGCTTGCTCCGCAGCACTTCATCCACCGTCGAGGTGAAAGTCCCGAAGCTCGATGCCGACACCTTGGGGTCTTCGAATCGGCCGATGATCTGGATCTGCAACAGCTCCCGGCGGGCGTTGTCGAGGATCTCGCCCAGCACGGGCATGCGCGGCCAGTTGCCTTCGGTCCAGAAGTTGAGCTGCACGCGCCGCTGTGCCAGGTCGATCCGCCCGTCGCCGCGCATGGTCAGGTCGGGGGCGCGCAGAACGATCTCTTCGAAGGTTACGCGGTGTCCGTCGACGAGGTATCGGGCGCTGGCTTCGGTGAACGCCGTCGATGAGGGCAGGGTGAGGTTGGCGATCTTGAGCAGGCCCAGCACGACGGGGATCTTGACCATTTTGTCTCCCGTCACCGAGACATCCCCGCGCCCGCGGCGAGACGCGACGGACTCGAAGGTGCCTTCCATCGCCAGCGATGCCGACAGGAAATGG
>CAZBOE010000319.1:0-2938 GCA_964493365.1 uncultured Tepidisphaeraceae bacterium
AATCTCACCGTCGAGGGCCGGCTGACCAAGGCAACCGGCTCGCTCAATCTCGCCGGCGGGAAAAACATCACGCTCACCAGCGGCGGCAGCGCCGCGCTCGACTCGCTCGACCTGCCCGCCAACACATTCACCGTCACCTCGTCGGCCGGCACGAACAAAAGCGAACCCCTCACCCTGACCGGCCCGACCACGCTCGGCGGCGCGGGCAACGCAGCGCTGGTGATCGGCAGCGGCATGGGCGTCACCCTCGCCGACGTCGTGCTCGGCAATCTCACCGGCACGGTCGACGGAACGATCGCGCTCACCGCAGACGACGCCGAGGCCCAGAACGACATCGGCTCGCTGACGATCAACAACCGCTCACTGGTGGGCGCATCCTATAACTCGACCGTCCATGTCGGCTCGCGCATGCGGTTTGCCCAGACGGGCGCGTCGATGGTCAGTGTCGGCAACGCCCTGCCCGCAAGCCGCCCGCCCGGCAAAGCCGACTTCAATCTCTTCGGCGAATTCACCACCGGCACGGGCGGCATGAACGTCAACCCCGGCGGCAGCGTGCTGGTGCAAGGCGGCCGACTCGCCGTGAACGGGCCCCTCAACATCAACAGCGGCAGCCTCCAGCTCAGCCCGACCGGGACACTGAGCATCCCCCAGGGCGATGTCACCGTCACCGGCGGCGGCAGCCTTCAGGTCAACAGCGTGTCGATCGCCACCGGGCAGACATGGGAGGTCAGCGGCCAGGGTTCACGCATCTCGCAGTCGGCAGGGGCGACGCTCACGGTCGGCTCGCTGCCGCCGATCGTCGTTCCCGACGGCAACCCCAAGGGCGCCTCGACCAAGGGCTCTGCCACCCTCCGCATCGACGGCACGGGCGTCTCGACCGGCGACCGCCCCGTCTGGGACACGCTCAACTCGGCGCTGATCGTTCTGCCGACGGGGTCCGTCCACATCGCCAGCGGCCAACTCGATGTGCCCGGCGGCATCTCCGTCGTCGGCGGAAACATCAACGCGGCGGTCGGAACCGTTACCGTCTCCACCGACACCGCCGCCGCGCCGATCAGCGCCAGCGGCGGCGCCACCGTCAACATCGGCACGCTGCTGACCGGCGCCGCAGGCCTGGGGCCCATCACGGCGTCGCAGGGGTCGAGCGTCACGCTGGCCAGCGAGCGCGACAACGACGTGGCTCTGGTCAAGACCGCCGACACCGTCAGCGTCACCGGCGGCGCGACCCTCGACCTCGTGGGCACATTCGTCTTCGATACCGATTTCGGGTCGGGTGTGACCGAGATCCTCGTCGACGGAGTCGGCTCAGACTTCTCCACCAGCAGGGGCGAGATGGTGATCGCCACCGCCGCCCGCTACACCAACTCGGCAACCGGCTCTCACGATATCCTCAACCTTTACCGCAGCTCGAACGCTTCGCTCGAAGTCACCGGCGGCGCGTCGGTGGTCGCGGACATCCTCTACGTCGGGCCCGACTTCCTCGACAACGACAACACCGCCCTCCTGCGCATCGCCGGCGACGGGTCGGTCGTGCAGGTCACGCCTTCGACCAAAACCCAGTTCCAGGTCGGCACCGTCCAGCCCATCCTCGGCCACACCTCCGGCCCCACCGCCTCGCTCGAAGTGCTCGACGGCGGGCTCATCACCGTCGGCGCCGGCGGCGGCACGCGGCTGGCCCACCATTCACGCGTGCTTATCGACGGCGGCACCGCCCTGCTCGGCAACCTCACAATCCACGGAACCCCCGAGTTCAACTTCGTCTCCGGCACGCTCGGGCTCACCCGTTTCTCCCTCAACACCGCAGGATTCTTCGGAACCCGCTTCACGCTCGCGAGCGATCAGCACCTGGTCATCGACGAGACGACGACGATCGACACCGGCGCCACCCTCCACATCACCGGCGGCAGCCTCACCACCCGATCGCTCGTCGGCGCAAGCCGGCTGGATTTCCAGAAAGGCACCGTCCGCATCACCGACCTTGCCGGCCTGACCATCGGCACAGGCGGAACCTTCGGCCCATCGGTCGATCTCACCTCGGGCAAAACCCTCGAAGGCACCGCGCTGCTGAATGTCCAGCGCGGCGCGCTGGCCGTCATCCGCGACGGCGCCACGCTCGGCGGCGGGCGAATCGCTCAGGCCGGCGAAACCCAACTGCTCGGCCCCACCGCCCGGCTCGTCGGCGGCTCGCTGGCCAACACGGGCACGATCCTGGGCACCGGGCGGATCAACGCGCTGCTCACCAACGAATCCGCCGGCACCATCCGCACCGGCGCAACCGACCGCCTGGTCTTCGAGGCCGCCGATTCGCCCCGCACGCATCTCAACCGGGGCCGCATCCTCAACCTGGGCGGCTCGGTCGAATTCGCCGACCCCCTCACCACCACCGGGCAGATCCAGGGCCGCGGCACCTTCGTCTTCAATTCCGGGCTTTCCATCGCCGGCGGCTCGGCGCAGTTCAGCGGCGGCTTCACCGACATCGTCGGCGACATCGCCATCACCGCCGGCACGTTCGAAGCCACGGGCTCTGCCTTGGTCACCGTCTACGACGACCTCGCCTACACCGGCGGCAGCGTCATCGTCCGCCCCGGCTCGTCGCTGTCGATCCTGGGCAACCTCACCGGCGCGGGCGTCATCACCGGCGGCGGCGCCGTCTCGGTCTCGGGCCTCGTCTCACCGGGCGCCAGCCCCGGCACGCTCGCCGTCGAAGGCGACCTCACTTTCCAATCCACCGCCGCCCTGCTGATCGAACTGGCGCCCGACGCGAGCGATCTCATCGACGTCTCGGGCCTGCTCACCCTGGGCGGCACCCTCGACATCGACCTGATCGACGGCCTGATCCCCCGCAAAGGCGACACCTTCACCATCCTCGCGGCCGGGCAGACCCTGGGCGGCTTTGCCGACTTCGACCTGCCCGCGCTCCCGGGCGAACTGCGATGGA
>CAZBOE010000320.1:0-2880 GCA_964493365.1 uncultured Tepidisphaeraceae bacterium
GGAACCTCCGCCGACGACTACCGCGGCCTCACCGCCACCGTCTCCGGATCCACCCACCCCTTCACTGCCAACTGCCGGCCGCTCTGCTCACTTCACGGCCGCCCAGACGCGGTGCACGTCGTCGTGTTCGTCGAGGGCTTGGAGAAACTCGCCCACTTCTTCCTGCTGGGCCTCGGTCAGTTCGGTGATCTGCTTGGGCTGATAGCCGATTTCGCTGGTGATGACGGTCCACCCGTTGGCCGAGAGCCACTTGGAGACGGTGCCGACGTCGGAGCGGTCGCAGATGAACTTGGCGCCCACGGCTTCGCGGGGGATGTCGTCGTTTTGTTCGCGGGTCAGCGGCTGCACCTCGTTGGCCCCGGCCTCGATCGCGACCGCCTCGAGGTCGATCTCCGAGCCGGTCTCGGGCGTGTGCGCCTCGACGAGGCCGACCTGATCGAACATGAACTTGTTGGCGCCCGAATTGGCGAGCTGGCCTTTGCGGAACAGCACGCGGATCTCCGGGGCCGTCCGCTGGACGTTGTCGGTATAGACCTCGACGATCACCGGCACGTTGTGCGGCGCCCGGCCTTCGTACACCACGTGCTCGAGGGTCACCTTGTCGTCGCCGATGCCCGCGCCCTTGTTGATCGCCCGCTGGATGGCGTCTTTGGAGACGCTCTCTTTCTTCGCCTTTTCGACGGCGGCATAGAGCCGGGCGTTCATGGCCGGGTCGGGGTCACCGAGCCGCGCCGCCAGGGTGATTTCACGCACCAGCTTGGTGTTGGTCTTCGCCTTTTTCCCGCCGGCGACCAGTCGTTTTGCAAGCAGCCATTGACGTCCCATGATGCCCGTGAGTTTACAGCCAATCCCGCCCAGCGTCTTGTCCCCCGGCGCGCCGACAGCAACAGCGGGCCCGGCCGTTCGACCTCGTTTTGCGGCCGCCCCGCAACGCCGGCAGACACCACCGCCGGCTCACCCGGCAGAAAAAGAACCGGCCCCTTTCGGAGCCGGTTGCTTGTGCACGATCGCGTGGAACGACCCGTCGGCGTTCAGGCGCTCTTAAGGATCGCTTCCTTCACCTGGTTGGGCACCTGCGAATACTTCAGCGGTTCCATCGCGGCGGCCGCGCGGCCCTGTGACATCGAGCGGAGTTCGGTGGTGTAGCCGAACAGTTCGCTCAGCGGCACTTCCGCTTCGACCATGACCGCGTTGCCGCGCTCCTGGCTGTCGAGGATGACGCCGCGGCGACGGTTGAGGTCGCCGGTGACGTTGCCGACGAAATCCTTGGGCGTCGTCACGACGACCTTCATGATCGGCTCGAGCAGCGTCAGCCCGGCCGCCTTGGCGGCGTCGATGATCGCGAGCCGACCGGCCAGCTCAAACGCCACCTGGCTCGAGTCGACGTCGTGGTAGCTGCCGTCGGTGAGCGTCACCTTGACGTTGATCAGCGGATAGCCCGCGAGCACGCCCGTCTTGCAGGTCTGGCGGATGCCATACTCGACCGACGGGATGAATTCCTTGGGAATCGAGCCGCCGACGATCTTGTTCTCAAACGCGATGCTGTCTTCCCACTTGAGCTTTTTGAGGGTGTCGGCATCGAGCGGCTTGCCGTCGGGGCCGTTGCCGTCGAAGGGCTCGACGCTGATCCAGCAGTCGCCGAACTGACCGCGTCCGCCCGACTGCTTCTTGTGCAGCCCGCGGATGTCCCGGGCGGCGCCGGTGATCGCCTCGCGATAAGACACCTTGGGCTTGCCGACCACCACATCGACCTTGTAGTCGCGGGTGAGACGCAGCTTGATGATCTCGAGGTGAAGCTCACCCATGCCCGCGATGATGGTTTCGCCCGTCTCCTTGTTGTAGCTCGCGGAGAAGGTCGGGTCCTGGCGGCGGAGGTTGGTCAGGGCGTTGCTGAGCTTGTCCTTGTCGCCGGCGCTCTTGGGCTCGATCGACATCGAGATGACCGGCTCGGGGAAGGTCGGCCGCTCGAGCACGACGGGGTTATCCGGGTCGCACAGCGTGTCGCCGGTCATGGCTTCGTTGACGCCGATGACCGCGACGATGTCGCCCGCCTCGGCCATATCGCGGGGGATGCGGTCGTTGGCCGACATCTGGAACATGCGCGAGATGTTCTCGCGGCTGTTCTTGTTGGCGTTCATCACGCGGGTGCCGGCCTCGAGCTTGCCCGAGTAGAGACGCACGTAGGTCAGCGTGCCGAACTTGTCGTCGACGATCTTGAACGCCAGCCCGCAGAACGGCTCATCGGGCGTACGCGCACGCTGGATGACTTTCTCGTGGTCCTTGAGATCGACGCCCTTGGCCGGGGGCATGTCGGTCGGGCAGGGGAGGTAGTCGATGACGCCGTTGAGCAGCGTCTGCACGCCGACGTACTTGTAAGCCGATCCGCAGAACAGCGGGTGCGCCTTGAACTCGATCGTGCCCTTGCGCAGCGCCGCGCGGAGTTCGTCTTCCTGAAGCGACTCGGGGTCGGTCAGGTATTTGTCCATCAGGTTGTCGTCGAGCTCGGCGATCTTCTCGAGCATGATCGCGCGGTAGTACTCGTACTTTTCCTTCATGTGCTCGGGCACGGGCTTCTCGACGATGGTCTGGCCCTTGTCCTTCTCGTTATCCATGTCGGTGTAGTAGCCCACACCGCGGATCAGGTCGATGATGCCCTTGAACGTGTCGGCCTGCCCGTCGGGGATCACCACCGGAATCGCCGGGGCGCCCAGACGCTCGAGGATGGTCTTGTAGCAGTAGTCGTAGTCCGCCCCGACCTTGTCCATCTTGTTGACAAAGCAGATGCGGGGGACGTTGTACTTGGTGGCCTGACGCCAGACGGTTTCGGACTGCGCCTCGACGCCTTCCTTGCCGTCGAACACCGCGACGGCGCCGTCGAGC
>CAZBOE010000321.1:0-2576 GCA_964493365.1 uncultured Tepidisphaeraceae bacterium
CCGGCGCCCGCTCCGCCCGCACCGGCAGTGCCACCGCCCGCGCGGCGGGTATTGCCGACTGCCGAGAAATCGAACGTCGAGCCGGGGTTGATCGTCGCGTCATTGCCGACGACGAACCGAACGGCGCTGCCGGAGCTCAGGGTTGCCGAGACCGAGTCGCCCGCGTTGGTGACGAAATTGCCCGCGACGCGATACTCGCGCACGCCGCCGGTGAGCGATCCGGCGGTGATGGTCGATCCGTTGAAGCTGACCGACGTGAAGAAGTTGACGCCGTCGGTGCTCAGCGTGCCGGCGTCGGGGTTGACCAGCAGGACAGCGGCGTCCGCCGACCCGGTGCCTGCCCAACCCGCCAGCGCGAGCGCCGATACCGCCGCCGCGACCACAACCCCGCCATGGCGGCGCGCAATGAGATTACCCTGTCCGAGCATGATGAATCCTCAGAGTGAGAGCGGTGACACAGTCCCAAGCCGCGCGCCGCCGAATCGTCGTCTTTTGATGTATTACGCCCGAAACCCAACCCAGCCCGGCTCTGACGAGACGAGCGCCTCTCCCTCTGAGGCGGTGGAAGAATCGCCCGCGATCATGTGGCGCGCTTTGTACTGACAGAAATTCGCGGCTCAGGCCGTGTTGGCGATGCGCTTGGACAAGCAGGCTGCTCTTGCCGTCTGAATGTCAGCCCCCGCTGTTGCTGAGAAACAGTTAACATACCGACAGGCAAAGCGGCGCTGCGACGCTGCCGATGATCGATACAATTCGACGAATCGGGCCCGTTTGCTGAGTCGTACGGCTATGGCTTATGTCATCGTGACGGTCGGGGGGACCCAGGTGCACCGGCATACGCTCGCCGGGCCGACGACTATTGGTCGCGCGGTCGAAAGCGATCTGTCGATCCACGACATCGCGCTGTCCCGCCGACACTGCCTGATCGAACCCGACCCCGACAACCCCGGAAGCTGGCTGGTGACCGACCTCGACAGCAAGAACGGCACGACCCTTCACGGTCGGCGGATTCACCGCGCCACCCTCCGCGACGGCGACCTGCTCCATCTCGCGGGGCGGACCACGGTGCAATTCAGAGACGGGTCTGCGCCCGAAACGGGCGAACCGCTGCATGCGACGCCGCACGGATCGATCGGCGTCGGCGCGGCCGGCGTCATTGCGGGTGTGATGGCCGACGGCGCGCGGTCGCCCGGAGCCGACCCGGTGCGCCCGAGCGACCCGTGGGAAGCGCTGGCCGCGACGGCGATCAACCCTGCGGTGACCGAAGCGGAGCCGGCCCGGCCTGCCTCGCACCTGCCACAGCCCCAGCCGCGTCCGGTCGATGCCGCGTCAGCGTCGGACACAGTCGCTGGAGGCGGGCTGATCGTCGACGACCCTTCGAGCAGCCTCGACGCCATTCTCGATGCCGAGCACGAGGCCCGCGATCAGGCGCGGGCGATGCGTGCGCGGCCGCTGCCACGCGTGGGCAACGAGGCCTGTCGCCTCGAGCAGGCGACGGTCGACGCCAGCATCAGCGAACTGCCGCCGCCCCGCGTGCCGCGACGCCGGTCGTCGCTCGGCAGGCTGGTGAGCTGGTTGAAGGGCGTGTTCGGGCGGTGAGACCGGCCGGGCCCGTAGACGCCCGAGCGGCGAGTGGCGGGGGCAAGTGGCGGTTGTCGTCGTGCAACCCGTCGCGGACTGTCCACGGGGGCGCCCGACATGCCGCCCCTTGTGCGGGCGGGTGCGGGGTATACGCTCTGGCCCACACGATGAACGCCCTGTTGCTATGCCCAGTTGATGCCGACGAGCAGACCCGCCGAAGCGTGCAGTTGATCGCACAGCGGGCGAATGTGGATGTCGTCATCGTGGGCAGGGGCGGCACCTACGGAAGCCTGGCCTCGACCATCGCCGGGCTGCGGCATCGCCATCGAAGCGGGCTGCGGCCGGTGGTGATTGCCTGGGGCCTGCGCTGCCTGGCGGCGGCGATGACACTCCGGCCAAGCCGTGTGGTCTACTGCCCGATCGCCACGCCGCGACGGGACGAGATCGGGTGGTTGCGGGCGGTGGCGGGCGTCGTGGCGGTCGACGTGGTCGTGGCGTCGGCACTCCACCACCGGCGCATGGTGACCGCGGGGATCGACCCCGACCGCTGCGCGCTCGTTCGTCCGGCGGTGGAGTTTTCACGGCTCGGGCGCGGGCGCAATCACGCGCTGCGCGACGCGCTGGGGTTCGCGCCCGACGACATCGTGCTGGCGCCGCTGGGCGAATCGACCCGCGCGGCGCTGCACGAACGGGCGGTGTGGGCCGCGGGCATCCTCCATGTGCTCGACAATCGGTATCGGGTGTTGCTGTGGGGCCGCGGCGGACATGCCACGTCGATCGCCCGCTTCGGGGCCCGCCAGAAGCTGCCCCGGTTGGTCTGCGTCGCGCCGATGGCGACGAGCTACGAGGCTTTTCTCGGGGCGGCCGACGTCGGTCTGCTCACCACCGACCTCGATGCGCCGCCCTGGGCGATCGCCGCGGCGATGGCGGCCGGCGTGCCGATCGTGGCCAACGCGGCCGAAGGCCCGACCGAATTGCTGGCCGACCGGCACACC
>CAZBOE010000321.1:2586-2839 GCA_964493365.1 uncultured Tepidisphaeraceae bacterium
GAGCAACCCGACGCCCAAGCGACTGGCGCAGCGCATCCTCGATCTCAAGGCTGACCCGGCGCTGGAGTGGCAGATCGCCGACGCCGCACGCGCACAGGCGTATGAAGTGGCGTCGGTGAGCCGATTCACCGACCAGTGGCGCGAGTTGATCGACGCGCTGTGCGACGGACGCCCGCTGCCCCGCTCCGACGCGGCTTAGAGCGTCCTCATCGCTTTTGTAGCGTGTAGCCGCAGTGTCGGAAGCAGTTCACGG
>CAZBOE010000322.1:0-1773 GCA_964493365.1 uncultured Tepidisphaeraceae bacterium
TCGCACCCGACACGCCAATGTTCGCGGGCAGTCGTCCCTCTGGGATCAGGTCAACGACGGGGAGCGGCTTGGCTTTGCCCCCCTTCGGGGACAACCCAACGGCCTTGATCGTGGTCACACGATCCGCTTGTGAGAGTGCATTTCCATTGTCGAGTAGCACCACTGCGCCGGAGGGTGTCCCGTTCGTAGTGGGAAGTTGAGCCACGCCGCGTGAGCGTGGAGGATGGCGGCTCCAAGGGTGCCCGGTCGTGCAACCGACCGGACACCCCTCTTGAAGGAGCCGCTGATGAATGCGCGATCAGGGTATCGGGTTGTCGGGAAGAAGGAAGTCCTGGACGGGAGGATCGACCAGCGGGCGCTGGCCGCGGAGCTGGCCGCGACTCTCGCCAGGGACGGGCAGGCGCTCCTGCCCATCGTCGAGCTGATCACCCGTGGCCAGGCCGTGGTGGATGAGGCAATCGATGCGATGGGTCGGGCCACCATCGAGGCGGTGCTGGAGCTCTCGGCCCGGGAGGTCGCGGGCGCGCCGCACCAGGGCAAGCGCGCCGCCAACGCCAAGCACGCGGGCATCACGCGGCACGGTCGCCAGCGCGGGATCGTGAAGCTCTCGGATCGCACGCTGCGGGTGGAGAAGCCGCGGCTGCGGAACACGGACGGCGAGGTGATGGTCCCCGCCTATGCCGCGCTGCGGGGGCACCCCGGGGCGAAGATGATGGACACGCTGCTCAAGGGCGTGAGCACCCGCAACTACGGGAAGGTCATCAAGGAGATGGCCGACACGGCGGGGGTGAGCAAGTCGGCGGTGAGCCGGCAGTTCGTCGAGCAGAGCGAGCAGGCGCTCGAAGCGCTCCAGGCCCGGCGGTTCGAGCACCTCTCGATCCTGGCGGTGTACATCGACGGGATCGACCTGGCCGGGCACCACGTGCTCACGGCCCTGGGCGTGGATGACCAGGGCCAGAAGCACATCCTGGGGATGCGCGAGGGCGCCAGCGAGAACGCGGCGGTGGTCAAGGGCCTCTTGGAGGACCTGGTCGAGCGCGGGATCAAGCCCGGCGTCCGGCGGTTGTTCATCATCGACGGGAGCAAAGCGCTGCGGGCCGGGATCGACGCGGTGTATGGGTCGGACCAGCCGGTGCAGCGCTGCCGCATCCACAAGATCAGGAACGTGCAGGGCCATCTGCCCGAGCCCAAGGCCCGCTACGCCACGCTGGTGCTCCGCGCCGCGTTCAAGATGGAGGACCACGCGAAGGCGACGGGCAAGATCAGGGACCTGGCGCGGGAACTCGAGCGCGAGTGGCCGTCGGCGTCGGGCAGCCTGCTCGAAGGGCTCGACGAGATGTTCACGGTGAACCGCCTGGGCCTGCCGGCGAGCCTGCGCCGGTGCCTGACCACGACCAACATCATCGAGAGCCCGCAGTCGACGGTGCGGCGGCTGACGCACAAGGTGGACCGCTGGCGCGACGGATCGATGGCCCTGCGCTGGGCCGCGGCCTCGTTCCTCGAGGCCGAGAAGACCATGCGCAAGATCGGGGGCTGCCAGCAGGTCTGGATGCTGGCCGCGGCCCTGGAACGATCGGATCAGGATCGACTGGCGGGAGAAAGGAAAGCCGGGTAACTTATGAACTCAGCCGCCATCCACTTCCCACTGCGGATGGGACAGCCACACCGGGATCGGCCACGAGATTGCCCGCCAGATCGTGGACGAACGTAACATTGCCAACCACGCTCACGCCGGCAGGTCCCACAGCCACACGTCCTTCGCCCGCCAGAAAA
>CAZBOE010000322.1:1857-2126 GCA_964493365.1 uncultured Tepidisphaeraceae bacterium
GGCCGTCCACTCGTCGAGCGGCTTGTCGATGATTGGAATAGGCCATAACCGAAGAAGTGGAAATTGACTAGACAAACTCAATTCTTCAACAAGCATGCCGTCGAGGACAATAACACCCATACTGCTAATATATGCCTTTCGCTCATCTAGGGAGTATGCAACCACCGCTTCCTTTGCGGCGGAGTTACATTCGATAACTCTGCCGCAGTTGCAAAGTCGGTGTCGTGCAAACGGACTTCGCTTGAGAAATATACAGCGCTCCTTCCGAT
>CAZBOE010000322.1:2211-2835 GCA_964493365.1 uncultured Tepidisphaeraceae bacterium
CGGCTCGAGCACTTGAGCGAGTTCTTCGGAAATGATCGTCGCTCCCATATTCATGACGTAGCAAAGAGGTGATCGTGGCACCTTCATTACATATTGTGTGATAGGACCGAAGGGGTGTCCATTTCGAGGTCCTAAGCATCTTTCACATGAAACCGTGGTGCGATACTGCTTCTCCCACCTATCTGGTGCATCGACCCACTCATCTATTGCGCTATCCAGATCGTATAGTTTTTGCTTCATAGCTTTTGCCATCACCACGCCCCGTCCATGTATTTGCTCCAGCTTGGCACCCCGAGGTTCCCGCAGAAGTCGTCCGTGTACTTCTTCATAATTTTAATCACGATGGCGCGTGCGTTGTCAGCACCACCTGACTTCTCGATGAACTCCTTCCATTCCCTACCCGGTTTGGGATGTGTCATAGGAGGCACTCCCACCTTGCGCAACAGTTTGTCCAACCCCGCATGATAGGACTCTTTCAGCCCATCGATCCCCTTGTGCAGGCTCTTGCCACGATGAAGCTCTTTCGGGATTTCGTAGAGGTACTCTGTCTTGGTCTTTTTCAGCCACCTGGCGATATACCGAGCGATGATATGGTGCTTCTCGAACGCCTTGTAGCCCGAGATC
>CAZBOE010000323.1:0-2773 GCA_964493365.1 uncultured Tepidisphaeraceae bacterium
CATGCGATCACCGCCAGGAGGTCGCGCGAGGCGATGGTGGAGCCTGGGTTGACGTGGATCTCTTTGACTGTGCCGTCGTGGGGGGCTGGGCGGCTCGGTCGGCGGCGCCGCCGGTGCCCCGCGGCACCAGGGCGAGGCGCCGCCGGCGTCGTTTGAAACCCTTGTGCAGCATCTGCTTACGCAAACGCTGGTCTATCTCGGCGAGCTGGGCATGAGCGAAGGACGGCGCATGGTCGACTTCGACATGGCCAAGCTCAACATCGATCTGCTGGGCGTGCTGGAGCAAAAGACCGCAAACAACCTCTCGGCCGACGAGAAGAAGCTGCTGGACGTGGCTTTGTATGAGACGCGCATGCGTTATGTCTCGATGGTGTCACAGTTTGTTGAGCAAGCCGCGGGCGGCGGACGGTGACGGGTTCTTGTGAAAATGGAGCAGCGTACTTAGCAGTTTGTGTTTGAAATAGTCGCGGCTGGTTGTTAGTCTGGTGGGGTCAGGCCGACTGGGTTATTCGGCCCGACGTGTGGGTTGTGGATCAGCCGGTCGATCACGTGGCGCGATGGATTGCGTTGCGGATTGGCGCTTTCCTGCGTAAGCGGATGGCGATCGGCGAAGAAGGGCATGGACGCCGATGGATGCGACGCAGAGAGCAGCGTCTGCTGCTGGCAGTGGGCCTTCTGGCCCGGGCGTCGGTGCGTCGGCCGTCGGTGCGTCGGCCGTCGGTGCGTCGGCCGACAGTGCATCCGCCGGGGGCGGTGGGCCGGGCGGCGGTGGGGCGGGCAGCGGCGGGTCTGGAAGCGGGGGGTCGGGCAGCGGGGGATCCAGCCGAACATCAACGAATCACAAATCACCGGGCGGTGAGCCGGTCTCGTTTCGGCGGGTCTGGCAGGTGCCGCTGTTGCTCGCTTCTCTGGGGATGTTCAGCTATTCGGGCTACCGCCTGATCGACCCCAAGCCGGCGCTGACCGTGGCGCAGCAGATCGAGCTGGGGGAAAAGCTTCTCGAAAATCAAAAGCCTGAGGCGGCGCTCGATCAGTTCAACTTCATCCTGGGTCGGCTCAAGCCGACGACCAAAGAGCAGGCCGTCGTGCATGCGGGCCTGTCTGCGGCGCTCGAGATGGCGCAGAAACAGCGGCGGATCGACGTCAAGGAAAACCACGCGCGGATCATCCAACAGGCACGCCTCGCGATCTCGCTGGGCGCCAAGGACGACGCGCAGCTCCAGCGCCGGATGGGCGAGAGCTATGACGCGCTCGGCCGACGCCAGGAAGCCATCGAGGCGCTGACGAAGGCCATCGAGATCGATCCTGACATGGCGGTGGGCACCACGCGCCGGCTGATCGAGCTTCAGCTCGAAGCCGGCATGGCGGATGCCGCCGATCAGTCGCTGCGGTCGTACCTTTCGCACGGCGATCTCTCGACCGCCGAGCGGGTGTGGGCGATGGGCGAGCGGGCCCAGATCGAGATCGACCGCGGCCAATACGGCAAGGCGGCGGAGCTGCTGGGCCTCGTGCGCGGACTGGGCGAAGACGGCCAGATCCAGGGCGTGGTGAATTATCGCGCCGCCTACGCGGCCTATCGGATGGGCAACAGCGACGAGGCCGAGCGGCTGCTGCGCGTGGCCCGCGAGCAGCTGACGATCGCCCACGACCTCGACGGCGATGCGGCCTATCTGCTGGGCGTGATCGAGCTTGACGCCAATCGCCCGAGCGAGGCGCTGTCGTTTTTCGAGACCGTGATGATGAGCCACCCCGGCACGCCCTCGGCCTTTAAGAGCCGCGCCGGGCGGGGGCTGGCCCGGATCGCGCTGGGCGACGCGGATGCGGGCCTGACCGACCTCAAGCGGGTGGTCGATTCGATCATCGACGACCCGCGGCGCGACAGTCATCGCGAGCTGGCGGTGTCGATGCTCAGGCGGGCGCACACGCTGCTCGATCGCCAGGACAACCTCACCGGCGCCCTCGAAGTGATTGCCTACGAGCAGTTGCTCGACAAGTCGCCCAAGGCCGAGTTTTTTGCCAGGCTTTCGCGCACATACGAGCGGCGGGCCGCGCAGCTCCAGGCGCTGCTGGCGAGCGAGAAGAACCCGTCGGTGCGCGAGAAGCTGCGCGGGCAGATCAACGACCTGCTGACCAAGGCGGGTGACGCGTCGGTGGCCCACTCGCGGGCGCTGACGCTGGAAGACGACGGCGGCTACGGTCAGGCGCTCCAGCGGGCGGTGAATCTCTATGACCGGTCATCGAACCTGCCCAGGGTGATCGCGGCGCTCCAGTTGTTTGTCGAGGAGAGGCCGGAAGACTCGCTGGCGCCCGATGCGCTGGTGAGGCTGGGCCGGGCGTATATGGCGGC
Source organism: uncultured Tepidisphaeraceae bacterium (assembly GCA_964493365.1). GTDB lineage: Bacteria > Planctomycetota > Phycisphaerae > Tepidisphaerales > Tepidisphaeraceae > CAZBOE01. The sequence continues at coordinate 2,348 of CAZBOE010000323.1, forward strand.
GGGCATTTACGACAAGGCGATCGAGGCGTTTGTGCGGTGCCAGTTCCGCTATCCGCAGTCGCTGGCGGCCAGCAAGTCGCTTGTTCCGCTGGCACAGGCGTATATCGCGACCGGTCCGTCGGCCTACGGCAAGGCCGAGGCGACGCTGCTGGGCGTGGTCGACAACAACCCGCTGCTGACCCCGGCCGCCGACGAGTTTCGGGCGGCACTGGGGGAGCTGGCCAAGCTCTATTACACGATGGAGCGGTATGAAGACGCCGTCGCAAGGCTGGACGAGCTGGTCAAGCGCTATCCCGATCACGACGCGATGGCGTCGGCGCTGTTTCTGATGGGCGATGCCTATCGCAAGAGCGCCGGGCTGCTGGCGGATCAGGCGGCTTCGCTGGCGGGAGCTTCGGCGGCGCGGGCGGGGTTGCAGGCGCCGGG
>CAZBOE010000324.1:0-2764 GCA_964493365.1 uncultured Tepidisphaeraceae bacterium
CGTCACCACCGCCGAGAACGGTGGCGCCGGGCTCACCGGCGAAGGCAGCTACAGCCCGGTTTCGCTGGCCTACACCGGCACCGCGCTGGCCCATGCCGATGCGTCGTTCGCCGGCGGCAGCGATCTGAACAGCCTGCTGATCGACTTCGGCACCGTCGCACCCGGCTCGGGGACGCTCACCGAGGGCTTCTCGATCTTCAACCTCGAGAGCTTCGCCGGCTTCACCGCGGGGCTCGACCTCGACGGCATCGTGGCCGACCCGGGCAACGATGCGGCGCTGACCACCAATCTCGCGGGCTTCAGCAACCTCGCCGCCGGCCTCTCGAGCGGCTTCACCGCCTTCTTCGACACCAGCCTCGAGGGCGAGTTCAGCGCGACCTATACGCTGCTGTTCAGCGACCAGGATCTGCCGGGCGCGTCGGCCCTGACGTCGCTGACGCTCGTGCTCAGCGGCACCGTCGAGAGCGCCTTTGTCGAGGGTGACGCCGACAGCGACGGCGACGTCGACTTCGATGACCTGGGCATCCTGCTGGGCAATTATGACCTGACCGGGTTCGCCGCATTCACCAACGGCGACAGCGACGGCGACGGCGATGTGGATTTCGACGACCTGGGCCTGCTGCTGGGCAACTACGGCTTTGGCGTCGAACCCGCCCTGCTCGACGCGCAGCAGGCACTTGCTGGCCAGGCGGGCTTTGCGGTCGTGCCCGAGCCGTCGACGCTGGGCATGGCGGCCATCGCGGGCGTCGCGCTGCTCCGCCGACGCAGGGCCTGATGTCGTGACGCTCATCGCCTGGCCGAGCTCTTGAGCCAGCAATGGAAAACGGGCTCGCCACGTTCGACCGTGGCGAGCCCGCTTTGTTTTCGATTGCCGGTGCCGATCAGTTGCGAGCGCCGACCACGTCGGCATATTCGGCCAGGTATTGCGGCACGGGGTAGTGGCGCATCAGGAAGTCGCGCAGTTGCTGCCGCTCTGCCAGCACAAACATCACCGGGTCTTCAATCCGGCGGCTGCAGAAGTTGACCGCCCTGACCAGGTGCTCGCTGCTCGTGGCGATGTTCAGGTTGTCATTCGTGCGGCTCATGGGCAGGATGTGAAACTGCCATGCCTGCCTGCGGTTGATGAGCCTGAGAAAATCCTCGTCGATCAGCTGATCGTCGAGATCGATCACGCCCGCCTCGCGGACATACTGCTCAACCCATGCGTCTTCGACCGCGCGGGGCGAGATGCCGAACATCCGCTCGGCCAGATCACCGAACGGACGGTGCGACCGCTTCTGCTGAGCAAGAATCTGGTCGACCTGCGCCGCCGAAAGAACGCCCTGCTCGACCAGAATCTGCCCGATTGGAATCGACTTGCTTGCCATGCGCGGTGGTCTCCTTAAGTGCGGGCCGAACAGGCCTATGCCACTCATCGGCATGCCGCGGGCGCGGGTTTGCTAATGCCCAAGCCCCCTTTTCGTCAAACCGCCCCGATGGGCACAAAACCGGCTGTCGTCGCCTCTACACCCAGTCCAGCCGGCGCACATGGCTCATCCCGCCGTGAGTCCGATAGCGTCGGCAATATCAGCCCCCCCCCGCGTCAGTTCAGCCAGCAACTCGCCCAACGACACCACCCGCACCGTCGAACGTGCAAAGGTCACTTTGATCGCGTCTCACGATCGCGTCCGCGCGGACCGCGACGGCGCCGGCGATCTGCTCAGTGTCTTCAGAATCGCGTCGATCTTGTGCCGGCGGCTCATGCCACACATTGCAGCACACGCCTGCGATCGCGCGGGGCAGGGGCCTATTGACTCGGGAACTGCGACAGAAACGGACGCCCAAAGCCGCGCAGGTGAATCGTTTCACGGCCAATCTGAACAACCCGGCCGACCCGGGTGCACATCCATGCCACGACCGAGGCGACGACCAAGCCGGCGCCGGCGCTCATCGGGATACCGGCATGGATGCCCTGCCGCCGCAGTTCCCGATCATACGCAACGCTCGCGAAAATGATCAGCAGACCCACGATCGCCATCGCGGCAGCAGTCGCCATGAGCAAGTGCCTGCGGTTACGGTGGCGCTCGCACAGATAGACCGCAAGCTTATGCTTCCGCTGCGCCAACATCGCGATCACGGCAAGAATGACGGCCCCTACGCAAGTGACAAAAAACAGGACAACAAAAGTGACAGTCATCCAAATTGGTATGTAGGTGTAGGTCGCCATGATCGGCGGGCTATAGCATGCGCCGTTGCACCGGACGCACTGAGGCGGAAGTTCCGCGGTCAGCGGAACGATCAGCGTGTCGTCCTTGCGATGAATGACTCGGCTGAAGGCAGTCGTGCTGAGATACTGCAGTTCGACAGCCGGCGGCGGCACTTCGTCCGACTCTGTAACTTCGGCAGCTTGCAGCACGGTGTCTTGCGGCGGCACATCCTCGCTTGGCACGGCATAGGGATCGTCGTCGTCTTGCGCGTATGGGCTTTTGTCGTGACTGCCATCCGCCATGCCGTGCCCCCTTTGATGACCCGCAAGCCCCCGCTCAGTCGCCGCTTTCGAGGATCGCGAGGAACGCCTCCTGCGGAATGTCGACGCTGCCCATCCGCTTCATGCGCTTCTTGCCTTCCTTCTGCTTCTCGAGGAGCTTGCGCTTGCGGGAGACGTCGCCGCCGTAGCACTTGGCGAGGACGTTCTTGCGCATGGCACTGATCGATTCGCGGGCGATGATCTTGCCGCCGATGGCCGCCTGGAGGGCGATCTCGAACATATGGCGGTCGATCTCCT
>CAZBOE010000325.1:0-2750 GCA_964493365.1 uncultured Tepidisphaeraceae bacterium
CGTTGGCCGAGGTCACCGGGCCGGACTGGAGCAGCGACGCCGCGAACGCGACCTGTCCGGCGCTGTTGAACAGCGGTGTCGAGAAGGTGCTGAGGTTGGTGTTGAACACGCCGCCGCCGGTGCCCGGCGCGGCCTGGCCGCCCACGGCCACCGGCAAGAAGTCCACCGGGATGCCGCCGGCGAGGGTCTGGCCAGCCCCGATCACAAGCGCTGTGGCCGCCAAAGCGGCCCCCTTCCGGAACACCCGCCGCCCGCCGAACTTGCTCGTGCTCATCGCTCTCCTCCTTCTTGCACGCCTTGAAACGTCAGGGAAGGTCTGCCGGCAGCACCGGTCCAGATGGGGCCCTCATCGCCGCCAAAGGCGTCACTCTCTGATCGAGGCTACACGGAAGATCGGAGGGCGTCAAGATTCTCTAAGAGATCTTTTTAGGATTCTCTAATCACGTGGCTTGACTCCTTTCTATTGCGGCGTACGGTGAATGTCGGCATGTCCGCCCCGCCGGTCATCCCCGTTTCCCTGACCGATCCTGAGATCAAGGTCGTCAGTACTGCCTCGGAGAGGCTCGGGCGTTCGTTGTCCAGCCTGATCGGCGCGGTGACGGAACAGCCCTGCCGCCCGTCGGATCTGGCCCGCACGCTCGGAATCAACAAGGACCTGGCCAGCCGCGTTGTCAACGCGGTCACCATCGCCGACCCGCTGGCCTCCGCGTACGCCATGCCCGGCCCGGCTCCGCTCCGCACGCTGGTGCAGAGCGCCAAACGCCGCGGCGCGGCCCAGCCGCTTGTGGAGGAGGCCGACTCGGCGATCGACGCGTACGAACGCATGCTGAGCGAGCAGGTCGGCGACAAGACCGGGCTCGATGCGTTGATCGGCGCGTGGCTGCCGGAGGCGCGCGAAGAGGTCGACGTCACGGCCCGCCAGCTCGTCTACCGCGGCACCTCGCTGCTCAAAGGCCTTGTGGCCGATGTCGCGGTGGTGTCGTTCCTCGTCCACCGCTCCGCGACCGACCCTCATCGGTGCGACACGGCGATGATCGGCGGGTGGGTCGGGCTTCGCCGCCTACGCCCCCGCATCCCCATGCGGTTCATCGCGCGGCTTGTCCACGCCAAGGGCCAGCCGGGGCCGATGTTCGACGCCGCGGGAGACGAGTTCTACGACCGGTTCATGGAGCGGTTCAGCGACCAGCCGCTGCCCGTCGCCGTTCGCCAGTCGGTTGACCGGAGGGAATACTGGCTGGATGACCGCGGGGTCGGCCCGCGTTCTTCGACGCGCGTCTTCCTCAACGAGATCTACCGCTCGAACCACCCGTACTCCCGCCCGAGCGAACTGAAAGCGCCTCTCCGGTTCTTCTTCTCGGGCATCGACGTGCCGGTGAAGGCGCTGGTGCTCGACGTGCTGGTCGCCTCGGACGTCTGGGTCGGCAAAGACCCCGAACTGCGGGTCTATGAGACCGCCGCCAACGGCACGGCCGACCCCAACGATCCGTCGCGGGACATCGACCTGATGGCCGCCCCGGCGACGGTCCGCGTGCTGGGGCGGGGCATCGACCGATTCCGGTCGGCGCTGATCCCGAACTACCCCGAGATGCTCCAGTCGGTCATCGAGGTCCACGGGTGGCGGGACTCGGAGTTCCGCGGGTATCGCTGCCAGGTGGAGTACCCGCTCTACAGCTCGCAGGTGACCATGGTGTTCGACCCCTTCGGGGTTCGCTCCGGGGCGATCGGCCCCGCCGCCTGACCCGACGCACCGCCCCGGCTCACCCCGCGCTCCCCACCAGCGCCGAGTTCGTCGGGAACCGCTGCAGCGCGGCCAGCAACTGCTCGATCTGCATGTGCGGCGGGATGTTCAAGAGCCGCCGCCGCAGCGCGTTGATCGTCTTGAGCTCCTGATCCTCCATCAGCAGGTGCTCCTTGCGCGTCCCGCTCGCCGCGAGGTTGATCGACGGGAAGAGCCGCTTCTCGCTGATCTTGCGGTCCAGGATCAGCTCCATGTTGCCCGTCCCCTTGAACTCTTCGAAGATCACCTGGTCGCCCTGAGAGCCGGTGTCCACCAGGCAGCTGGCGATCATCGTCAGGCTGCCGGCCTCCTCGGTGTTGCGCGCAGCGCCGAAGATCTGCTTGGGCACCTCGAGCGCGCGGGAGTCGATCCCGCCCGTCATCGTCCGCCCGCTCCCGGCGTACTTCTTGCTCCGGTTGAACGCCCGGCCCAGCCGCGTCAGGCTGTCGAGCATCACCACCACGTGCTTGCCCGCCTCCACCATCCGCTTGCACCGGTCCATCGTCAGGATCGAGATGGTGATGTGCTTCTCGGCGTCGTGGTCGTTGCTGCTGGCGATCACGCGGCAGCGGCCCTGGCCCTCGGGGATCATCGCGAAGTGACGCTTGAAGTCCGTCACCTCCTCCGGCCGCTCATCGACCAGCAGCACGATCAGCTCCACGTCCGCGTGGTTCCGCAGGATCGCCGAGCCGATGTCCTTCAGCAGCGTGGTCTTGCCCGCCTTCGGGGGCGAGACGATCAGCCCGCGCTGCCCGCGCCCGATCGGGCAGAACAGGTCCACCAGCCGGCAGCTCGCCGGGCAGCCCGGGTACTCCAGCGTCAGCCGCGGCTGCGGGTCGATCGAGGTCAGTTCCTCGAACGGCTTGCTCGAGGCGAAGGCCTCGGGGTCGCGCCCCTCGATCGCGATGATGTTGGACACGACCGGTCGCGCGCCCCGGCCGCCGGGCGCCCCCGGCGCGCCGTCGGGCCCTCC
>CAZBOE010000326.1:0-2734 GCA_964493365.1 uncultured Tepidisphaeraceae bacterium
CTTCGACGTCGTCCTCAAGTCCGGCGGCGACAAGAAGATCAACGTCATCAAGGTCGTCCGCGCCGCCACCGGCCTGGGCCTCAAGGAAGCCAAAGACCTCGTCGAAGGCGCCCCCAAAACCGTCAAGGAAGCCCTCCCGAAGGACGAGGCGGAAAAGCTCAAGAAAGAGCTGGAAGAGCAGGGTGCTGCTGTCGAGCTCAAGTAAGCTCGGTCGGCGGTGGCCTTGGCGTTGGGCGGATCGCTTGGCCGCGTGAGCGGCAGGGCGGCTGGACGACGCTCATGACACGACAAAACGACGGGACGCCTTCGGCAACGAGGGCGTCCCGTTTTGCGTTGTGGTGTGCGTCGGTGTTTTGGTCTGCGTCGGTGGTGGTGGCGGGATTGGGGAGGGGGGGGGTTGGGGGTGAGCGGTTATCGGGCTGATGGCGGGCTGGTATCGGGCTGGGGGGGGCGGCGGGGCAGGATTGGCGGCTGGTTGATTCGCGGACTTGACAGCGGGTGGGGGGAAGCCTACCCTACGCGTTGCGTTGGTGAGCAGATACCGTCAATAGCGCTTGACAGATTTTGCCAGTGTTCTCCGTACGCCTTCGGGTGGTTGAGGACGCTGGTGTTGTCTATTGCGCTTATAGCGAGGCGTGTCGGCCGTTGGGCTGTCCGCCGGGAGATGAAAACTTCGCGTGGCGTGACTGGAAGAGGGTCGCGCTGGGAACACGGCCGCGGTGAACCAAGCTCCGCGGCATTTTCTTTCACCCCGTTGGGGTGGCTTCGCGTGTCAGCGGGATTGATCGCTCGTGTGTTCGGGTGGGCGGCGTATCGGTGGGGGTCGCGGCGAAGTCGGTATCGGCAGAATCGAGATGGCAGTCTAAGCAAAGAGGCAGGATTTAAGCATGCTGCAAGCGGTGCCAGTGCGTGAGGTTCGGGATTTCTCCAAGCGTGGCGATGCGCTTCCGATTCCGAACCTGATCCAGGTTCAGATCGAGGCGTACAAGCGGTTCCTCCAGAAGGATGTCGATCCGTCGAAGCGGAAGCCCGATGGCCTGGAGGCGCTGCTGCGCGAGGTTTACCCGATCGAGAGCTACGACGGGAACCTGAAGCTCGAGTACATCAGCTACGAGCTGGCCGAGCCGCGGTACACCACCGACGAGTGCCGTGCGCTGCGGCTTACCTACGGCATGCCGTTCCGGATCAAGGTTCGGTTTGTCCGCAAGGACAAGGACGAGGTGGTCGAGGATTCGATCTACCTCGGTGAGATCCCGATCATGATCGGCGGCGGCGAGTTCATCATCAACGGCGCCGAGCGCGTGATCGTGAACCAGTTGCACCGTTCGCCCGGCATCGACTTCCTGATCGAGGTGAAGGAGGGCGATCGTCCGCTGCACGGGTTCCGCGTGATTCCCGAGCGCGGCAGCTGGATCGAGTGCTCGGTGACCAAGAAAGACGCGCTGGCGGTCCGCATCGACCAGAGCAGCAAGATTCCGGCAACGACATTCCTGCGTGCGCTGGATGACAAGTACTCGACGACCGAGTCGATCATCCGGGAGTTCTACCCGACCGAAAACCTGAAGCTGAAAGACCTCCAGGCGTCGCACTATGCAGTGTCGTCGATCATCGACACCGAGAGCGGCGAAGAGCTGGTGAAGGCCGGCGCCCAGATCGCGGAGCACCTGCAGAAGATCCAGGCGAGCGACCTGAAGACCGTCGAGGTGGTGACCAAGGTCAGCGACCCGCTGATCCTCAACACGCTGGCGGAAGACACGGCCGAGAGCCATGAGAACGCGCTGCTGAAGATTTACGCGCGGCTGCGTCCGGGCAACCCGCCGCAGCTCGACAAGGCGCGGACGCTGTTTCAGGAGAAGTTCTTCGACGACAACCGCTACCGGCTGGGCCGGGTGGGTCGGTTCCGCATCAACCGCAAGTTTGACCAGAACGTCAGCGAAGACGAGATGACGCTGCGCAGCGAGGATCTTGTCAACTCGCTGAAGTACATGTTCAAGCTGCGTTCGGGCGAGGGTTATGTCGACGACATCGACCACCTGGGCAATCGTCGTCTGCGCACGATCGACGAGCTGGCGGCCGAGGAAATGAGAAAGGGCTTCCTGAAGCTCAAGCGCACCGTGCAGGAGCGCATGAGCCTCAAAGACCCCAACGAACTGGGCCGCGTGGCGGAGCTGGTGAACAGCAAGAGCATCAGCAGCTCGATCGACTTTTTCTTCGGTCGAGGCGAGTTGTCGCAGGTTGTCGACCAGACCAACCCGCTGAGCCAGTTGACGCACGAGCGGCGTCTTTCGGCGCTGGGCCCGGGCGGTCTGAACCGCAAGCGCGCGGGCTTTGAGGTGCGTGACGTTCACATTTCGCACTACGGCCGCATCTGCCCGATCGAGACGCCCGAAGGCACGAACATCGGTCTGATCGCGTCGCTGTCGATTTATGCCGACCTCGACGACTACGGCTTCCTGATCACGCCTTACCGCGTGGTGGAAGAGGGCAAGGTCAATGGGGCGGTGAAGTATCTGCGTGCCGACGAGGAGATGCGCAGCGTGCTGGCCCCGCCCGATGTTGTGGAGAAAGACGGCGGTCTGCGCAAGGGCACGGTGCTGGCGCGGGTGCAGGGCGACCTGTCGACCGTGTCGAGCAAGGAAGTGCAGTACATCGACATCAGCCCGCGGCAGACGGTGTCTGTGTCTGCGGCGCTGATCCCGTTCCTCGAGCACGACGACGCGAACCGCGCGCTGAT
>CAZBOE010000327.1:0-2701 GCA_964493365.1 uncultured Tepidisphaeraceae bacterium
TACACTCTTTCCCTACACGACGCTCTTCGCGTCGCCAGGTGCCCTCGGGCGTCTGCGGCTGGCGCGCCACGCTCACCCCGAGCATCAGCGTCCAGCAGCCCGCAACCAGCAGCAGCCCGGCGGCGATCCAGAACTGCAGGTTGATATCACGCGCAAACGCCTGGCCCGCAATGAGCGGGCCGATCACCCGGGCCATGCTCGTCACCCCGTGGTGAACGCCGAAGACCGCGCCCTGCTGAGTCGGGCTGACGCTCTTGCTGATCAGGCTCGATATCGTCGGCAGCTGCAGGCTTCGGCCGCTGGCGTTGAAGATCATCGCGGTCACCAGCAGCGCCAGCACGCCGGTGGCGCCGGCAGCGATGAACCCGAGCATGCCCACCGACACCAGCAGCGGCCCGGTGATGGCGAGCGGCCACTCGCCAAAAGCCTTGGTCAGCCGTGAGATCAGCCCGCCCTGCACGGTGATAATGACCAGCCCGGCCAGCCCGAACATCAATCCGACGCCGGTCGGCCCGAAGCCGAATGTCTGTTCTGATTTGAGGAAGAGCGTGAACGAGCTTTCCATCATCACGAACGCCGACATCGACAGGAACGAAATCAGCATCATCTGGATGAGCACCGGTCGCCCGGCCAGCACGGCCAGGATCGTGGGCCGCGCCGTGTCGGGCGGTGGATAGGCGAGGGTGCGTCCGCCGGTCTCGCTTTCGACGGGTGTGGGCGGCGCGGGGGCCTGGTTGGCCGACAGGTGGCGGCCGGGCTCAGGGAGGATCGCCCAGGTCAGGCCCGACGCGACTGCCGACAGCGCCGCCGCCACGAGGGCGGGCAGCCATTCGTATCCCTTGATGCCGCCGAGCAGACCGCCCAGGAGCGGCCCGACGGCAAAGCCCAGCCCGAATGCGGCGCCCAGCACCCCCATGCCCTTGGCGCGGTCGGCGCCGGAGGTGATGTCGCTGACATAGGCCTGCGCCGTCGAAACGTTGGCGCCGCTGGCGCCGTCGATCACCCGAGACAGATAGACCATCATCAGGCCCAGCCACGGGGCAGACCAATGGGCTGCGGTCGCCCACACCAGCAGCAGATAGCCCAGGCTCGACCCGACCTGCGAAAAGATCAGCACGGGTCTGCGCCCGTAGCGGTCGGAGAGCCTCCCGAGCACGGGCGCGAAGAGAAACTGACACAGCGCGTAAAGCGAAAACAGCACCGTCACCTGGAGCGGCGTCGCATCGAACTTCGTGGCATAGAAGGGCAGCAGCGGGATGATCAGCCCGAAGCCCATGAAGTCGATCAGCACGATCAGAAACAGCGTCGACATCGCACCGCGCCGCGGGGCGGGAACGACACTGGCATCAGACGGTGGAGCGGGCGGTGCCGACGGCTGAGACATCACATCGGTTGTACCGGCGCCGGCTTCGATGCGATAGGCGCCGTCGATGTGGCGCAGTCTGAACGGGAACGGGCCCAGGTGGCGTCGTGTCGGCGTGCCGGCTTGGTGAGGGCAGGTGTCGCCGGGGTGTCGAGTTAACTGCCGGGTCGGGCGGATCTGCGGTCGGTTCGCGGGTCTGTCTGGCGCAGCGGCGGCCAGACGAAGCCCGACGCGGTCAGGGCGTCGAGGTCGTAAACCAGCATGCCCCGCCCGATCCGCGCCGTCGGCTTGACGTCGGCCAGGGCCGTATAGGCCTGTCCCGGGTCGTAGACGCCCGCGATCCAGTTTCGGCTGATGATCAGGATGCCCGAGGTTGGGCGAGGGGTTCCGGAGTGAAGTTGAACGACCCGGGTGCCAAGGTGCCAGGCGGGCGCAACGCCGGTGTCGTCCCAGAAGTACCGCAGATAGACCGGGCGGCTCGCTATCAAACCGGGGTTGTCGTCGATCCACCGACCGACCTGCCTGAGCGACTGGCCCCAGTCGATATTGGAGTCGGCGATCGCCAGGTGCATCTTCTCGCGCGGCAGGTTGCTGTAGGCGATGTAGTCGGGGTGAAATGCGACGCCGTGCAGCGCCGTCGCGACGAGCCCCAGGCCCGCAGCCCGGCGGACCGCTCCTGGCGCGCGGACGCCGAGGCAGCGGGTCGACCACAGCAGCAGCGGCACGTAGGTCAGAAACGAGTGACGAAAGCCGATGTTGACGCCCCCGCTGGTGGCAAGCAGCAACGCCAGCGCCGACGGCACGAGCAGCGCTGCCTCGTCGACGCGCGGGCGGTGCCACGCCAGCGAGGCGAGCCCGGCGCCGATAACCAGCGCCGCGCCCAGCGGCACCTTGTACAGCCAGACCGCGGGAAAGTAATACCACCAGCCGTGGTCGCGGTGCTCGCCCCAGAGGTAGCCCCAGTGGCCCTCGTTCTTGTGACTCAGCGCTTCGAGAACTGACCCGAAATAGTTCCCCGCAGGCCAGGTTCGGCCGGCCTGCTCGTTGACCAGTTGGCTGATCTTTCCGCCGAGGCCGGGCCCCTCGGGCAGGCCCGACATGGCGTAGACATGGGGCGATGACACGTCGAAACCGCTGAACACCCACACGCCCGCCGCCAGCGCGATCAGCCCCGCGCACAGCGACCGCGTCATGTTCCGATGTGACGCTTGCCCCGGCGGCGCGGGTCGCGCTGCGGCGTCGTGAGGGTGTGTGGAGGCCGGCGGGTTGCCGGTCGCGCGCCCGCTTCGGTGCCGCGCCCACCGCGCCACCATGCTCACGACGACATAGGCCCCGATC
>CAZBOE010000328.1:0-2677 GCA_964493365.1 uncultured Tepidisphaeraceae bacterium
GGCGCCGCCCGCGGCGCCGGCGGCACAGACCTGGACGTTTTCCGGCGGCCGGTGGATTCCGGTCAACCAAGCCCCCGCGCCGGCGACGACCGATCCCGAACTTGCGCGTATCGAAGAAATTCTCGAAAGGGGAACCATCCGCGCCGGCAAGGGCGCCCGTGTCCTTCTGCTGCGGTGGTTTAGAGCCAATCCCGACAGCCCGCAGCGCGACCTCGCGACGTTTCTGCTCGCCGAGGCTTACTACCACATCGGCAACCGCATTCGCGCGTTCTATCACTACGACGAGGTGATGGACCGCTATCCCGAATCGCCGCTGTTTTACCCGGCGCTGCAGCGTCAATACGACATCGCCGAGGGATACCTCCAGGGCTACAAGCGGCGTTTCCTGGGGCTGCCGCTGCTGCCGTCGGAGGAAGACGGCATCGAGATTCTCTACCGGATTCAGTCGCGGTCGCCCGGGTCGCCCCTTGCCGAAAAGGCGCTGCTCCGCACTGCCGACTACTACTACGCCACCAGCCAGTTCGACCTGGCCGGCGATGCCTACACCGCCTACCTCACCAACTATCCGCGCAGCCCGCTGGTCGACCGCGTGCGGCTTCGACAGGCGTTTTCGTCGCTGGCGCAGTTCCGCGGGATTCGGTTTGACGCGACCAACCTGATCGACGCCCGCGAGCGGCTGGCCGACCTGGTCGTCGCGTCGCCCGAGATCGCCGCGCAGGAAGATCTGCCGGGCGTGATCGACCGGGTGGATCAGGCGTTTGCCCGCAAGCTGCTGGTCAGGGGCAAGTTCTATCGCCGCACCCACGAGCCGCGGGCCGCGGCCTACGCCTGGCGGCAACTGATCGAGCAATACCCCGACACACCCGAAGCCGCCGAGGCGCGAACACTCATCGCCCGGCTGCCCCAGGACAGGATCCAGCCGGCCGAGATCGAGTTTCCGGTGACGCGTCAGTCGTCTGACGCATCGACACAGCAGACTCGACAGGGCGAATGAGTGATGTTACCGCTGCCGCGCGGCAGCCTGATGGGAGCGTCCTTTGAAGCCAAACCCGACACCCTGCACGATCGTTCGAGCGGCACTGGCCGTCTGCGTCGGTTTGCTGCCCGCGGGCGTTGCCGGCTGCGGGTATCAGACGAACAACGACTTTGTGACCGCCCCGACCGGCGGCTACCGCTGGAAAAGCCTCTACCGCGAAGACATCTCGACGGTGGCGGTGCCGATTTTCGTGAACACCACGTTCGCCCGGGGCACGGAGTTTCGCCTGACCTCGGCGGTGATCCAGCAGATTGAGGCGCGGACGCCCTATAAGGTGGTTGACCGCGAGCAGGCCGACACCGTGCTCGAAGGGGAGATCGAGCAGGTGCGGGTGCGCACGCTCTCGACCGACGAAGACGCGGTGCTCCCGCAGGAGCAGTTGCTGCAGTTGAGCATCAACTTCACGTGGAAAGACCTGCGGACCGGGCGGATTCTGGCGCAGCGCCGCGGGTTTGAGCAGACCGCGACCTACTATCCCACGCTCGGCGAAGGCCGATTTATCGGCAACCAGCTCGCGGTCGACCGGATCGCCACCGCGATCGTTCAGGAGCTCGAAGCCGACTGGTGATCGACCGGGCGCTGGTGACCGCATGGCGACCGATGGCCGAAGGGGTGCCGATGAGCGACCGGCGCCAATGACCGACGGGGCGCCGACAACCGACGTGGCGTCGACGACCGATTGGCGCCGATGACCGAAATGGTGCCTGCGACCGACCGGGCCGCCCCGACGGTCGATGCGAATGTCCGGTGATGCTGTCGTCATCGCCCGCGGACCGGTGAGGGGCGGATGACAGGCGGGGGCCCTTGAGGAGAGCTGGGTGGCATCCGCGGCCGCGAGCGACACGGGCATGGCTCGACGCGGCTTTCTACGCCTGCAGCAGGTGTGATTTGGTGCCGCGGCGGGCGGGCTGCTTATGCCGCGAGCCGATCAACCCGATTTGTGTTGGAAATGACAGGGGGTGCAAACTTATCATCCCCTGACGCGTAAGGATGTATTGGCAGGGTGTTTGTGAGGGCAGGATGGACATCCGACGGGGCTCGGCCGAGATTGTCGAGGCCCCCCTGTCTGGGATGATCAGCTGTCCCGTGGCGGCGCTGGCTGTGGGCGCCGGACACCCTGAGGTATGACACGACATGCCAGAGACGAACTCAGATCGCCCCAATAGAAAGAACGGCCGCAATCCCACCCCCGGTCCGATGCGCTTCGGTCGCGGACTGATGGGATGGGTGTTGTTTCTCGGCCTGGCCATCATGCTGGTGATGCTGCTCAATCAGTCGGGCAACACCGCCGACGTGGTATCGCTCACCGAGCTCGAGTCGGCCCTGATCGACGGCAAGGTCGCCACCTGGACGGTCGACGGCGAAACCGTCCGCGGGCGGTTCCGCGAAGCCCAGAACATGGGCGAAAAGGGGAACTCGATCACCGAGTTCCGGGCGGTCATTCCCGCCGGGGGCGCGGTCGACTACGCCAAGCGGTTTGCCGACCTCGGGCGTCAGACGGTGGCCAAGGGCACCGTCGAGAACAACACCAACTTCGTCGTCAACTTCCTGCTGCCGATCATCCCCTGGCTGATCCTGATCGCGCTGATCTACTTCTTCGTCTTCCGGCAGCTTCGCAACAGCGCCGGCGCCGGCGGCATG
>CAZBOE010000329.1:0-2365 GCA_964493365.1 uncultured Tepidisphaeraceae bacterium
AGGATCTCGCGCCTGGCCGAATGCATCCCACCACACGCGAGGACGTCGTCGCGAGCGGCATCGTCGCCCCGCTCTTCGGCCATGTCGGCGACGGCAATTTCCACCTCGTGGTTCTGGTCGACGTCGCCGATCCCGCCGAGGTCGCCGCCGCGCATGCGGTCAGCGAGCGGCTGGTGCGGCGCGCCCTGGCGCTGGAAGGCACCTGCAGCGGCGAGCACGGGATCGGCCTCGGCAAGCGGGAGTTTCTCGCCGCCGAGCACGGCGAAGCGGTGGAACTGATGCGCCGGATCGAGCAGGCGCTCGACCCCGACGGCCTGCTCAACCCCGGCAAGATCCTCCCGCCCTCAGATTGACGCGTCGCGAGAGAGGAAAGAAAAAAAGCGCCAGACCGCGCGGGGGTGCGGTTGGCGCTTGGGGAATGACAGCGGTTGCGGGGGGGCGACCGCCGTCAGGGGTTCGCAGGCCGCGCCCGCCCATCGGGCGCGGCCGGAATTCGGTTTCAGCGGGCGGCGACGGCCTTGTTCTTGTCGCTGTCGGAGGCGACCCACAGGTCGCTGCCCTTCTTTTCCGCAGCGCTGTCGCCGCCGGCGGGCTTGGAGCCCGTGGCTGTCTGCGTTCCAAGCGAGGAGACGTCGCCAGAAAGCATGCCGCCCTCCTCGATCACGATCTTGCCGTAGCGGATCTTGCCCGACACGCTGCCGGTGGCATAGATCACCAGGCGCTGGCGCGCGGTCAGTTCGCCCTCGAAGCGGCCGCGGATCTCGGCGATGTCGATGCCGACCGTGCCCGTGAACGAGCCCTTCTCGGCGACCTGGATCACCCGGCTGTCCATCGTCGCCTCCACACGACCCTCGACCACCAGCGTGTCGCAATCGGTGATCTCGACACCCTTCAGCTTGATATTCGGGCCGACGATCAGCTTGCTCTTCGATTCCTCCGCCTGCGCGGGAGCACTGGTTTCTTTCATCGCGGTTTCCGTCCTGTTGGTGATCGGCTGGGTGGACTGTGAAGCCTGTGAAGCGGGCTGTGGCGTTGCATAAGGATTGCGGGCCAGTTCGGGTCGGGCGGGTTCGTCCCGCTTGCCGAACAGTCCGTTTTTGTTGAGCATCGTGATCTCCTTCTCTAGGCATGCGCTCTATGCCGGATCGGCTGTGCCCTCGCACGTCGACCTCGGAACGTGGAGCGGTGCAAGGCGCGTACCCGGCGCCTTTTTCCATTAGCTATTCATAGCACTAGAAACAGGGCTTCGCCCGGTTTTTGAACTGGGGAGCCGATTCTCGCGCCAGAAACGTCGTCGCTTGGCGACAGTTCCACCGGGCCAGACGGTAAGGTTCTGAAATACTGCCGAATTTCGATGTCGCCCCCCCCCGACAAACAGTCGGTGCAGTGCCGCAACCTTCCGCATCGGGCCGCGTCGAAGAAATTGAGATCGATCGAGGCGCTGTGCTAGCCTCGGCACTCGCGTCCCGCGCCCGCGACCCGCGGGATACCGTGGAGGGGGCAGAACATGGCGGACACCGCCCGCACAGGTATCGGCGCCGCCGATATCGCCGCGCGCGAAGACCGGCACTCCGGCATTTCGCTCGACGACAAGTACACCGTGGCCTCCGGGCGCGTGTTCCTCACCGGCACCCAGGCTCTGGCACGGTTGCCGATGCTGCAGCGCGAGCGCGATCTCGCCGCCGGCCTGAACACCGCCGGCTTCATCTCGGGCTACCGCGGCTCGCCGCTCGGCGGGCTCGACCAAACCCTGTGGAAGGCGCGTAAGCACCTGCAGGCGCACCACATCCGCTTCCAGCCCGGGGTCAATGAGGACCTGGCGGCGACTTCGATCTGGGGCACCCAGCAGGTCAACCTCTACCCCGGCGCGAAGTACGACGGCGTGTTCGCGATGTGGTATGGCAAGGGGCCGGGGGTAGACCGCTGCGGCGACGTGTTCCGCCACGCCAACGCCGCCGGCACCTCGAAGTACGGCGGGGTGCTGGTGGTGGCCGGCGACGACCACGCGGCGCGCTCCTCCACGGTGCCGCACCAGACCGAGCATGTGTTCAAGGCGGTGCTGATGCCGGTGCTCGCGCCCTCCGGCGTGCAGGAATATCTGGACTTCGGCATCCACGGCTGGGCCCTGTCGCGCTACTGCGGCTGTTGGGTGGCGTTCAAGGCGGTGGCCGACACCGTCGAGTCCTCCGCCTCGGTAGAGCTGGACCCGCAGCGGGTGCGAACCGCGCTCCCGGCCGATTTCGCGCTGCCGCCCGGCGGGCTGAACATCCGCTGGCCCGACCCGCCGCTGGTGCAGGAAGAGCGGCTGCTGCACCACAAGCTCTACGCCGCGCTCGCCTACTGCCGCGCCAACCGCCTCAACCGC
>CAZBOE010000329.1:2386-2611 GCA_964493365.1 uncultured Tepidisphaeraceae bacterium
CGCACGCGCGGCTCGGCATCATCACCGCCGGCAAGGCCTATCTCGACGTGCGCCAGGCGCTCGACGACCTCGGCATCGACGAGCGCCTGGCAGCCGAGATCGGCATCCGGCTTTACAAGGTCGGCATGGTGTGGCCGCTGGAGTCGGAGGGCGTGCGTGCCTTCGCCCAATGCCTGGAAGAGATCCTGGTGGTGGAGGAAAAGCGCCAGCTGCTCGAGTATCAGC
>CAZBOE010000330.1:0-2579 GCA_964493365.1 uncultured Tepidisphaeraceae bacterium
AGTGGCCGGTGGCGCGTCGGGCCGAGCGGGCGTGTGGGGCTCGGGTGACGGCGTCGCGGGTGAGGGCGGGGTCGGTGAGGGCGGCGGCGCGGCGGGTTCATCCGGCGCCGGCGGCTGAGACACCGACGGAGGCTCGGATGGCACAGGCGACGGCGCGGGTGGCGTTGTCTCGGGCGGAGGTGTAACGGGCGGCGTTGTCTCGGGCGCAGGTATCGCAAGGGGCGTGGTGAGCGGCCTTGGGTTGGGCAGGGGCATAAATGCGGGACCAGGCGACGCCGGCGGGGGCTGCTGGAAGCCGGTCAGCGGGCCGAACGACGTGTCATACATCAGCAGCACACCGACCCAGACCTGCCAGGTCATCGTGGCGACCAGCAGCAGGCCCAGCCCGTAGAGCACCACCCGCGCCCGGGGCAGCCAGCGGGCGACCGCGGAGGCGATCAGGGGCACCAGCACGAGCAATGATCCGCCGACGAAATGGGCGAAGAGCCGCAGACGCGGGTGGTCGGACGAGACCGGCTCCCAGATGTATCGCCAGAGCGTGGCGAGGTCGTAGGTCTGGTATTCCCGCGCCATGACCCAGAGCCCGCCGACAAGGGTGATGGCGGAGGCGAGTGTGGCGAGCAGCCAGAAGCGGGAAACGGGCGGCGTTTCGGGGGCCGCCGGGGTCGGCTCGGGTGGCGGCGGCGGCGCCTGGCCCGGCAGCGGCTCGGGCATGATCTCGGGCAGTGCGTCGCTGCGCGACGCGATCAGAACCGCTGATTTGCGGAACGCCAGCGCCAGCGCGGCCAAGGACAACGACATCGCCAGACCCGCCATCGTCACATGCAACTGCAGCGGCGAGACGGCGTAAGCGACAGGATCGGGCTCAGGGGTGATGTCGTAGCCCAGCGCGACGCCGACGCCTTGCAGATAGACGGCTTCGCCGCCGTGGCGGGCGCCCACGATGATGGCGGCCACCGCGGCCACGAGCACGACCATGACCGGCACATGCATCACCCGACGCCGCCGGTCAGACAGGCCCAGCCACAGCAGCACGCCCAGCAGCGCCAGCCCCGACCCGATGGAGGTGAGAATGACGTGATCTTTGAGCAAATCCCACGACTTGCGATCGAGCTCCGAAGCGGCGGACACCTCGAACCAGGCGTCCTGAAAATCGACGCCCATGGTGGCGACATCGTGCATGGCATAGATGCCGCTGAGCGCCACGGGCAGACACGTCAGCGCGCCCAGCAGGATCATCCACCGCCCCGCGACCCGGAAGCTGCTGCGACGCCACAGAAACGCGAAGAGCTCGATGAGCACGCCGACGATGAGCAGCGCGATCGGAAAGTGGACCAGCGCGATATGCCAGTTGGGATTGATCAGTTCGGCGGTCATGTGAATCGCCCACGATATATCGGGAGCGGCGTCGCCTCCAGTCGAGCAGTGGCTTGCCGACAGCCGGGCAGGTAGCGTCTTGGCATGGCGATCAACCGATCAGACCTTTCCCGCAGGGCGGCACGGCTGCTGTGTGTCGGCTTTGCCGGGCCGACGCTCGACGACGACCTGGCGGAGATGATCGATGCAGGTGTGCGGTGTGTGGCGCTTTTTGCGCGGAATGTCGAATCGCCGCGGCAGGTGTCGGAGCTGACGGCCGCCCTCAAGCGCCGCGCCGGCGACGGGCTGCTCGTGTGTGTCGACCAGGAAGGCGGACGGGTCAGGCGGCTGCGCGAGGGGTTTACCGATCTGCCGGCGATGAGAACGGTCGGGCGGCGCAACGACGCCGCGCTGGCCGAGCGACTGGGCGCGGTGATGGGGCGGGAGCTGCGGGCCGTCGGGGTCGATGTGGATTTCGCGCCGGTGATGGATGTCGACACCAACCCGGCCAACCCGGTGATCGGCGACCGCGCGCTCTCGAGCGACCCGCAGGCGGTCTGCCGGATCGGCGCGGCGCTGATCCGCGGGCTTCAATCGCAGGGCGTGGCGGCCTGCGCCAAGCATTTCCCAGGGCACGGCGACACGGCTCAGGACTCTCACCTGGCCCTGCCGCGGCTGGTGCACGACATGGCCCGGCTCAAGCGTGTCGAGCTGCCGCCATTCAGGGCGGCCATCGACGCGGGTGTGGCGTGTGTGATGAGCGCGCACGTGGTGTTTGAAGCGCTGCAGTCGCCCGACGCCCCGCCGCTGCCGGCGACGCTGCACCGACCGAGCCTGGCGGGCATCCTGCGAGACCGCTTCGGCTTTGACGGCGTGATCTTCTCCGACGACCTCGAAATGCGGGCGGTGGCAGATCACTACTCGCTCGACGAGACCCTGGCGCGGGGCCTGGAGGCGGGCGTCGATTGCTTCATCATCTGGAAAAATACGGCGCTGCAGCGGCAGGCGATCGATGCGCTCGTGCGCGGGGTGGAATCGGGCGCGATCGCGCGAGCGCGGTTTGATGACGCGGTCGCCCGGATGGACCGACTGCGCCAGCGATATGCCCATCCGCCCGAAGACCGCCCGCCGCTGGATGTGCTGGGGTCGGCCGACCATCGGGCGGTGGTCGAGGCGCTGGTCGAGGCGCTGGTCGAGGCGGCGGCGCGTAGGGAAAGAGTGTA
>CAZBOE010000331.1:0-2564 GCA_964493365.1 uncultured Tepidisphaeraceae bacterium
CGTGCCCTGGCAGATGCTCCGCGACGAGCGGGGGGCGAAGCTGCGCGTCATCCCCATGAACGATGCGGGTGAGCTGTTGCTCGACGAATACGACAAGCTGCTGTCAGGCAACCACATTTTCGTCAAGCGGACGGCCGACATCGGTGTGGTCGATCGCGATCTGGCGGTGGGCTATGCGTTGTCGGGTCCGATGATTCGCGGGTCGGGCATCCCGCTCGACCTCCGCCGCGACCGACCTTACAGCATTTATCCGGAGCTGGATTTCGACGTTGTCGTGGGGCGGGGGCTGCGTGGTAAGCTGGGCGATTGCTGGGATCGGTATTGGGTCAAGATGGTCGAAATGCGGCAGTGTGTGAAAATTCTGCGGCAGTGCATCGCGATGATGCCCGGCGGGGCCTTCAGGGCCAAGCTCCCGCGGTCGCTCAAGGTTCCGGCGGGCGAGGTCTATGCGGAATTCGAAAACCCGCGCGGGCATCTCGGGTTCTTTATCGAGAGCCAGGGCGGGCCCATTCCGTATCGGGTGAAGATTCGCGGGCCTTCGTTCGTCAACCTCGCGGTGACACACGTACTGTGCCGGGATGTGCTGCTGGCAGACGTGCCGGCGATCATCGGCTCGATTGATATCGTGATGGGCGAGGTGGATCGCTGACACGCCGGCCGACCGGCGACCTGGCGACAGGCTTGCCAGACCGGGCTGGATCAGCGGCGTGGCGAGATGGCGGATTGGGTGGGGTGGGCATGACAGGCGGCGGAGTCGATGGAGACACAAGCGACCGAGCATCCAGGCGACCGTCAGCAGGATCAGCGTCAACCCGGCGATGATCCTGCCGGCGACCCTCTGGCAATCAGGCCGACGGCGGTGATCGTCGGGTATGGGCTGCCCGGACGGTCGGTGGCCGAGGCGTTGCACGGGCGCGGGGTGAGCTTTTGCGTGATCGAGCTCAACCCGGCGGTGGTGGCGCGGTGCACGCTCGGCGGGGTGCACATGATCCACGGCGACGCCCGCGACCCGGCCGTGCTTCGGTCGGCGGGCATCGAACAGGCCCTGATCGTTGCGGTTTGCGTGCCCAGCGACGAGGCGGCGGTCGGGATCATCGAGGCGGCGCGGGCGATCAATCCGGATATACAAATCGTTGCCCGGGCGAATTTTACGTCCAGCGGTCTGCGGGCCTTCCGCGCCGGCGCCGACGGGGTGGTGGTGGCGGAGCAGTGCGTGGCGTTCGAGTGTGCACGGCAGGTGACGGCTGCCTGAGGCGGTGGCGCGTCGCAACCAGGTCGGTCCGCCGACGGGTGTGATGTGATGCACTTCGAATGGGTGATAAGTGTCTTTCGGAAATAGAGTTGTTGAGGCTTGGCGGTGGGGCGTGTTCGCCGGTTGAGGGGGGCTGTTTGGGGCAGGGAGAGCGGGGCGCGGCGAGGGCCCTTTCGGGGCGAGATGGCCTGCCCGGGATCGCCGGCGGCTTGCGGGGTGTAACTCATTTGAACAGAAGAATTAAGCGTGGTTTGCGCGGGTCGGCGCGCCTTGGCTCACGCGGGGATGGGTTGCCGTCCGATAACAGCAGAGCGTGATCGAAAAGATTCACTCCAGCCTGGTGAGGAGCCCCAACGAGTCGGCGGACGATGTCCTGCTCGAGGCGCTGCGCGTCGGAAACGCCGCGGAACAGGGGCGGTCGCTCGATTCGCTTCAGCGGCGGGCGACCTACCGCGGGCTGCGCGGGGTGATCCTGCGGTTCCCCAAACTCAGCGGAAAGCTGCAGCAGCAGGTGGTGGACAACATCGGCGTCTATCACACCGCGCTGCGCGAGGCGGGGCGGGCGGACGACCCGGCGCTGCGGACCAACGCGCTGCGGCTGATTGCGGTGGCGCGGCAGGGGAAGCTGGCGTATGTCTTGTCGGAAAACCTTCACGAGGCGAGCGACGAGGTCGCGGCGGTGGCGGTCGAGGCGCTGGTGTCGCTGGCGCGCTGGGTGGCGGGCGAGACGCGCCGACTCCAGCGCGGCGAAGAGACCAGCCGGGCGGTCTACCGCGAACTGATGGAACAGCGCCCCGAGATCGAGGCGACGGTGGCTCGGGCGATGGAAGGCCACCGGCCCAGATTCACCGCAGACCTGCTTCGCGCGACCCTCATGCTGCTGGACAACAGCGGCAGCAAGCTGATGACCACGCTGACCTCGACGCGCCATGCGAACAAGCCGGTGGTGGTCAGGCGGCTGCAGCAGGCGCCGGATGCCGAGTGCGTCGATGCCTTTCTGGTGGGGGCGACGCACGGGCAGTTGCGCGGCAGCTTTGCCGTGGCATTCTCCAATGTCGATCACCCGATGGTCCTCGACGCGCTGCTGAAGCGAACACACTGGCTCAAAGACCATCACCTGCAGATCTGTGTGCACCAGGTCGTGCGCGGCGCCTGGTGGGGAGACGAGGCACGGGAGAAAGACCTTGGCCGACGGACGACCGGCGACCTCGTGCGGATCGGGCAGTGGCTGGCGGCGTCGGGCGTGCATGAGGTGGTGCAGGACGAGCGGCTGGTGTCGATGCTGCATCTCGTCGCCCAGCACCCGGCGGGT
>CAZBOE010000332.1:0-2543 GCA_964493365.1 uncultured Tepidisphaeraceae bacterium
AGATCCTCTCGGGTCGATCCATCCTCCTGCTGGTCGGCGGGCTGGCCATCGGGCTGATCGCCGGGCCCGCAAAGTTCGAGCGCGTGGCGCCGCTGTTCGTCGACCCGTTTCAGGGGCTGCTCATGCTCTTTCTGCTCGAGATGGGCATGATCGCCGCCCGCCGACTCGGCGACCTCAGGCAGGTCGGGCTTTTCCTGATCGGATTCGGCATCGTCATGCCGATCCTCCACGGCCTGCTGGGCGTCATCGTGTCGAAGATGCTCGGGCTCAATCAGGGCGGCGCCGTCCTCCTGGCGGTCCTGCTGGCCAGCGCCAGCTACATCGCGGCGCCGGCGGCCGTCCGAATCGCCGTGCCCAAGGCCAACCCCACGTTTTACCTCTCGGCGTCGCTGGGCATCACATTTCCCTTCAATCTGACGCTGGGCATTCCGATGTATTATGCGATGGTCAAGTGGGTCTACGGCCAATAACGCCGGGATCAGTCGAACCGATCACCCGCTGACCCAGGACGACCGAGGTTGCCCATGAAAACGGTGGCGTTGCGCAAACTGGTGGTGGTGGCCGAAGCGGTGCTCGAGGACAAGCTCGTCCGCGATTTCCGCCACCTGGGCGCGCGCGGGTTCACCATCATGAACTGCCGCGGCGAGGGCAACCGCGGCGTCCGCACCAGCGACGCGGAAGGCAACAACGTCCGCTTCGAAGTCCTGCTCTCGCCCGAGTCGGCCGACCGCATCCTCGCCCGCCTCGCCGACCACTACTTCCCCCATTACGCCGTCGTCGCCTGGATCGAAACCGTCGAAGTCATCCGCGGCGACAAGTATGTTTGATTGATGAGTGATGAGTGGGGAGTGGGGAGTGACGAATTGATGAGTGACGCATTGATGCCATGGCAAGTGACGCATTGATGGTATGACGGATTGATGCCATGGCAGGCGACGCCTTGTGGGGGTGACGCATTGACGCATGGCCCGCCGTGGCCCATCCGCCGACACCCACGCCCCGGCCACCGACGTCAATTCGTCATCCCATCAATTCGTCAGTTTCCATCCCATCAATTCGTCAGGCCTGACGCATCTCGCAACACCTCGGGGCGCGCGTTACGCTTCCCCCATGTCAACCACTCCGTTTCCCGCGGCCGTGGCCGGTGGGCCGGCCGTCAAGCTGTTGGACCTTCAGGCGCAATACCTTCCGATCCGCAACGAGATTCGCCGGGCGATCGACGAAGTCTGCGACGAGCAGGCGCTGGTCCTCGGGCCCACCGTCGAGCGATTCGAGAAAAAGCTGGCCGACTATTGCGGCACGAAATACGCCCTGGGCGTGTCATCGGGCACCGACGCCCTGCTCTGCGCGATGATGGCGCTGGGCATCAAGGCGGGCGATGAGGTCATCGTGCCGGCGTTCACGTTCTTCGCCACCGCGGGCTGCGTCGCCCGCCTGGGCGCCAAGCCCGTCTTCGTCGACGTCGACCCGCGCACCTTCAACATCGACCCCGACGCCATCCGCCGCGCCATCACGCCGCGCACCAGGGCGATCATCCCCGTTCACCTGTTCGGGCAGCTCGCCGAGATGGAGACGATCAACGAAATCGCCTGCGCCCACGAGCTGCCGGTCATCGAAGACGCCGCCCAGGCCATCGGCGCACGCCGCGACGGCAAGCCCGCCTGCGCCCACGGCTTTGTCGGCTGCCTCAGCTTCTATCCGACCAAAAACCTCGGCGCCTTCGGCGACGCCGGCGCCATCTGCACGAACGACCAGAAGGTCTACGACACCTGCCGCCTCCTGCGCGTCCACGGGTCAGGCCACCAGTATTACCACACCCTCATCGGCGGCATGTTCCGCATCGCCGCCATCCAGGCCGCGGTGCTGGGCGTCAAGCTCAAATACCTCGATCAGTGGCACGAAGGCCGTCGTCACAACGCCGCGATCTACAACCAGGCCTTCGCGGGCACGAAGGTGACCGCCCCGCACATCGACCCGCGCAACTGGAGCATTTACAACCAATACGTCGTCCGCGTGCCCGACCGCGACGCGGTCAAAGCCGAGCTCGCCCGCCGCAACATCGGCTCGGCCATCTATTACCCCCTGAGCCTCCACCTTCAGCCCTGCTTTGCCGACCTCGGCCATCGCGAAGGCGAATTCCCCCAGAGCGAACGCGCCAGCGCCGACGTGCTGGCGCTGCCGATCTACCCGGAACTGCCCGAAGACCATGTGCGACACGTCGCGGCCACGCTCATCGATATCGTCCACCGGTGAATCACCGACCCGCGGGATCGGCCGGCCGACCTGCCATTGGCCCGCTGATCGGCCCGCTCATTCGACGGCATAAAACGCGCGAAGCACGTCGCGCGCCTCGCGCGGGATGGACCGGTCATCCAGCGCCTGCCTGACCGCCTCGGGCAGGGCGTCGCCCAGTTGAGCCGTCGCCCGCCGGGCGGCGGCAGCGCCGTCGGAGGAATCTCCGTCGCCCCGCCCGCCCATCCCCGCCGCATCGCGCGCGCCCCCGGCGTTGCCCGCGATTCCCGTGTCGAGAGCGATTCTCGCTT
>CAZBOE010000333.1:0-2540 GCA_964493365.1 uncultured Tepidisphaeraceae bacterium
CCTAGCCGCGCGCCGGCCGCCGCAGGCCCAGGAGGCCCAGGCCGATCACGCCCAGCAGGCCCGCGGCCGGCGCCGGAACGAGCGGCGGCGGGGCGTTCGTGTTCGGATTGTTGAGGAAACTGTCGCTCTTGCTCGCCTGGCCAATGGCGATGACGTGCATGCCGACCCGGAGCGCGCCGCTGTCCAGCGCCGCGAGTACGTCGCCGTACGAAGCGGACGGCGCGAGCATGAACTTGATCGTCAGCAGGTCGTTCGCATCGTTGAGCCCCCAGCTTGGCTTGGGGTTGCGGGCCGACACGCTGTAGTCCGTCTCGAAGCCGAGCGGGTTGCCGCCGGGCAACGTGCCAGGGCTCGCATCGCGGCTGAACTGAACGCCGCTGGTGTACGACAGCGAAGGGAACGGCGAGGCGAACCGCAGCAGCGGCGCCATGGCGTCGTTGCGGTCGAAGAAGATGCGCGCCACGCTCGAGTTGACGGTCGCGGCGTTGTCGAACACGAAACTCACGAACGACCCGCCGTCGCTGACCGTCATTCGGAGCTGCGGCGCGATGTTGACGTTCGACGGGTTGTTGTTGGTGATGTTGGAGAAGTTGTACACGACGCCCGCGTCGGACGCGGCGACGAACAGGACCCCCACAACGAGCAGCGCAAGCGCAATCCTGGCGAACATCTTTCCCTTACTCCAGACGATTCGAAAGTGCCCGACCGCAGGTCAGGCTGCCGAACACCGTTCCGTCAGGCGATGGTACGCCCGACACAGCGTGCGGACAAGCGCGCTGCGGACCGTCGGTGCAGATTTCCGCCACGCGGCCTTCGCCCGATAAGCGCCGCCTCCGCTCGTCGCTCCTCGTTCGTCGACACTGCGCGGGATCGCCCCGCGTTGCGGGTCGATCGCCAGTGGCGGCCCAGCCACGCTGCCGCTACAACACGGAGGTCAATTCACGGCCGCGCCGCGGTCGTCGCGCGGCCCAGCGGAGGCGCGCAGCGCATGAATATCAGAACCACGGTGAAGACCGTCGGCGTCGTCGGTACCGGGACGATGGGCTCAGGCATCGCCCAGACTTTCGCCCAGGCCGGCCGGGCTGTCCTGATGTACGACGCCCTGCCGGGCGCCGTCGACAAGGCCCTGGCCGGCATCGCCAAGTCGCTCGACAAGCTCGTGGAGAAGCAGAAGCTGGCCGCGGACGTGGCGGGCGCCACGAAGAAGAACCTGAGGTCCGCATCGCTGGGGGACTTGGCCGGGGTGGACCTGCTGGTGGAGGCGGTCTTCGAGGACGTGGCGGTCAAGCGGGCGCTGTACGGCGAGCTGGCCAAGCTGCTTGCCCCCGACGTCGTCCTGGCGAGTAACACGAGCAGCATCTCGATCAGTGAGCTGGCCTCGGCCAGCGGCCGCCCGGCACAGTTCATCGGGATGCACTTCTTCAACCCGGTACCGCTGATGAAGCTGGTCGAGGTGGTCGTCGGTCTCCAGACCGCCGAGCCGGTGGTCGAGTTCACGATGAACCTCAGCCGCGAGCTCGGCAAAACGCCGCTGCGGGTCAAGGATCACCCCGGCTTTGTGAGCAACCGCGTGCTGATGCCGCTGATCAACGAGGCGATCGCCTGCCTGGCCGACGGGGTGGCGGACGCGGCCACGATCGACGAGGTGATGAAGCTGGGCATGGCCCACACGATGGGGCCGCTGGCCACGGCCGACCTGATCGGCCTGGATGTGTGCCTGAACATCATGGAGGTCCTGCACCGGGACCTCGGGCTCGACAAGTACGCCCCGCATCCGAGCCTGCGGACGATGGTGCGGGCCGGTCAGCTCGGCCGCAAGAGCGGAAAGGGGTTCTTCAGTTATGGCCAATGAGAAGTCGCAAACCACGGTAGCACTGAGCCGGACGGGCGACGTTGCCTCGATCGAATTCTCCTCGCCGGACGGGATCAACATCTTCTCGTCGCGCGTCGTGGGCGAACTGGGCGAGGCTGTCGAGAAGGTCGCCACGGACGCCCAGGCGCGCTTTGTCGTCCTTCGCGCGAAGGGGAAGGTTTTCCTGGCCGGCGCCGACATCGCCCAGATGCAGCGCTTTACGCAGGACGAGGCGCTGGCCTTCGCCCGAAAGGGGCAAAGTGTCTTCGACGCGCTTGAGAGGCTGCCGCAGGTCACTATCGCCGTGATCAGCGGCCACGCCCTGGGCGGTGGCTGCGAGGTGGCCCTGGCCTGCGACTTCCGCCTGACCGTCGCGACCGCCAAGTTTGGCCAGCCCGAGGTGCGCCTCGGCCTGATTCCCGGCTGGGGCGGCACGCAGCGGCTGGCGCGCTACGTCCCGCTCGGCATGGCGCGGCGGCTGCTGTTCTCGGGCGAGCAGATCACGGCGGAGGCGGCGCGGGCGCTGCATCTCGTTGATGAAGTCGTGGCCGATGCGGCGGAGCTGGAGGCGGCCGTGCAACGCTGGGTGACGCTGCTGACCCCCGGCTCGCCCGCGGCGGTGAAGCACCTGAAGCGGGCGATGCTGTCTGGCGACGAGGCGGGCGAGTGCGCCAAGTGCTTGGTCGGC
>CAZBOE010000334.1:0-254 GCA_964493365.1 uncultured Tepidisphaeraceae bacterium
TCGCTGATCGGCCCCGATGAGATTTCTGACGAGAAAATCGCCCCGTTCAAACCGGCTGCCATGCTCGTCGATCACGATGCCGACGTGGAGGGCGCGAAACACACCCCGACGCTGAGATGCCTCCACCGATTCGAATACCTCCTGCAGGCGCTTCAACGCGGGCTGACCACCCAATTCATAGACAAGATTGCCTTCGGCCTTGGTGACGACGAATCGTTCTCCGATCGGGCGGCATCCCTGGGAAATGACCGAAC
>CAZBOE010000334.1:278-2537 GCA_964493365.1 uncultured Tepidisphaeraceae bacterium
GACAAGCCCGCCGTCGAAGAATTCCTCGTTGCTGAGCAGCCGGTTTTCGCCGGGGCCATGACCGCTTCCCGCGAGCCCCCCGATGGCCTGTCCGTTGGGATAGCGGTCATTCAGGATTGAGAGCACGTCTGGGAGCGGAGTCGTGAACGGATCTGCAAGCAAGATAAATGTCCCATCCCCCGCGGTGGGCTCGGGCCGGCCCGGACCGGGCGGGGCGGCGTCGGGGCGGTGCCGCGGTGCCGCTTGGGGACGGAGTCGAGCGGTTTGGTGTCGTGGAGGGCGGAGCGAGCGGGGTGGAAACGGTGGACTCATCGAGCAGGACCGTCGGTCTTGTGGCCATGCCTCTGTATCGGAAACCACGGGCGATAACCACACTAATAAACGTCCGCCGGGGGCGGAGAAGCCCTCGCGGCGAGCGTGAAAAGCTGACTTATGGGCGGCGATCTGTTAGGATGGAGGTTCCTGCGGCAGGCGGCCGCCCGGTCGGTCGCCGTGGGAGGGAAGAGGTAGTCCGGACTTGTATTATCCCAATCACAACGGAAGGATGACCATGTTGAACGATGTTCAGCCTCGGAATCGGTACGCCGTCGCGGCGCTGGCGGCGATGTTCGCGGCGGCCCTGGTTGCCGCCACTTCAGCGTTGGCGGGCGAGGACTCACCCAAACCGCCGGAACCATCCCGAATTGACGCCGCGAAGATCCACCCGACTCTGGAGCGGCGAATCGAAGAGAGCCTTGGCGCGCCCGTGAAGACCTGGGTCTTCTTCACCGACAAGGGCCTGCCGACGGCTGAAGCGAAGAGCGCCGCCCTTGCCGAGGTCGCCGCGACTTACAACCCGCGGGCCGTGCAACGTAGACAGATGCGCGGGTTGAACCATCTTCGCGATGGCGCTCTCTTCAACGAGTTGGACTTGCCCGTTTGCGAAGACTACATCGGCCAGGTGGTGGCGACCGGGGCCAAGCTGCATGTCCGGAGCCGCTGGCTGAACGCGGTCACGGTTTATGCCACGCGGCCGCAGTTGCGGCAGATTGCCGCCCTGCCGTGCGTCGATCGCCTGGAGGCGGTTCGGCGATCCCGCCGCATCGCGCCTTTCAACGTGGTCGATGTCGGCGCCGGGCCGTTCGAAAGCGAGGCCGCCCCGCGTTCGATCAACTACGGCAGCGCTGCGACCCAGCTCACCCAGATCAACCTGCCCGCCCTGCATGACGCCGGCTTCACCGGGCAGGGCGTCATTGTGGGCATTCTGGACACCGGCTTCCATCGTGCGCATGAGGCGTTCAACACCCCGGGGCATCCGCTCAACGTCATTGCCGAATACGATTTCGTCAACAACGACGGCAACACCGGCATTCAGCCGGGCGACCCTTCCGGCCAGCACGATCACGGCACCATGATCCTGGGCTGTATCGGCGCCTACAAGCCGGGCAGCTACGTCGGGGGCGCGTTCGACGCCTCCTTCGTCCTGGCCAAGACCGAGGACACCTCACAGGAGGTGCCCGCCGAGGAGGACAACTACGTCGCGGGCCTGGAGTTCATTGAATCGCACGGCGCGGACATGTCTACCGCTTCGCTGGGCTACATCGACTGGTACACCCAGGCCCAACTCGACGGGCAGACCGCCGTGACGACCATCGCCTGCAACATTCATACGCTGAACGGCGTGCATCACACCAACGCCGCGGGCAACGAGTATCACGATTCCAACCCGGCGATCTCCCACCTGATCGCACCGGCCGACGCTTTCCAGGTCATCACCTGCGGAGCGGTGAACAGCAGCGGGGCGATCGCTTCCTTCAGCTCCGACGGCCCCACCGCGGACGGACGGGTCAAGCCCGAAGTGCTGGCTCGCGGCGTCTCCACCTATACCGTCTCGCCGAGCAGCACGACGACCTACACCACCGCCGACGGCACATCGCTCTCGACGCCGCTGGTGGCGTGCGCGGTCGCCTGCCTGTGTCAGGCCAAGCCGTATTGGACGGTCGACCAGATGCGGGAACACCTCTTCGAGACGGCCGACTACTTCGTGGCCAACGGCACGCACGATCCGCTCTACATCCGCGGCTACGGCATCATCAACGCCTTCGCGGCCTACCGCACCTGCTCCGACCAGGGAACCTTGGCCCTGGATCGCGTCAAGTATCAGTGTGCCGCCACGGCGACACTGACCGTGGTGGACTGCGGCTTGAACGCCAACGACAACGTGGTTGAGACCGTCACGGTGACTATCGCTTCGACGTCCGAGCCGGGCGGCGAGTCGGT
>CAZBOE010000335.1:0-2287 GCA_964493365.1 uncultured Tepidisphaeraceae bacterium
CGCGGTCGTTGTTGGCGCTGATGGCGGCAACGTTGGCGATGTCGTCCTTCTTGCTCACGTCGATCTTGCGGCTCAGCTTGAGCAGCTGCGCCGACACCGCCTCGACCGACTTGCGGATGCCCCGCGCCAGCGCCATCGCGTCGGCGCCGGCGGTCAGCGACCGATAGCCCTCGCGGAAGATCGCCTCGGCCAGCACGGTCGCGGTCGTGGTGCCGTCGCCGGCCACGTCGCTGGTCTTGCTCGCGGCTTCCTTCACCAGCTTGGCGCCGATGTTCTCATACTTGTCTTTCAGCTCGATCTCCTCGGCGACGGTCACCCCGTCCTTCGTCACCGTCGGCGAGCCCCATCCCTTATCCAGCACGGCGTTGCGCCCGCGGGGCCCCAGCGTCACTTTCACCGCCCGCGCCAACTTGGTCACACCCTCAAGAAGCGACTTGCGCGCCTCGGCGTCAAAGGACAACATTTTCGCGGCCATAGCTTGAGATCTCCTCAGTGAGCCCAATCAGACTCGACAATATTCCGTTCATCCAACTGCACCCGACACCACCCGCGAGGCCGACCCGCACCGCCGGGCGACCCGGAAAAGTCGCCCGACAACCCGAGCCCTGCCACGCACACGGCGTGTCGCACCAGCCCCATATCAAACCCGGTGCCGAACGAGCCGCGACAACCGAAGCGATCGTAAACAATTGTCAATCTGGAGTTTGCGCGTTGGCTTCTCCCGCCCCGCCCGATGCGCCTGCGGCTGTCACGCTGGCAGCCGGCCGGAATCCCCCCGCCCGCGGGTTGCCATGTTGGCAGGCGGTGAGGCCCGCGGCCACCGCCCGCGCGACGGGCCAATCGCCGCTACTTCCGCCCCGCCGCCACGAGGTTCCATGTCAGCGCCCGCGCGGTGCCGCCGAGGGTGGCTTCGATGGCGGTGTCGATGCCGCTGGCCGCCCGGGCGATGGGGCGGGTGAGCCACTGCGGGCCCATCACCACCTCGGCCAGCGGGGTGGAGAGCAGCCCCTGCGGGCGGATGCGGATGTCGGTCAGCCCGGCCTGCTCATACGCGGTGCGCAACTGCTGCGCCGACATCTGGAGCTGCTCGTCGCTGTAGGTCTTGTCGATCCGCTTGCGGATGCGTCGCGCCAGGCGGATCAGCGGGTTGGCCGGGTGGGGCTCGTTGGCGACGAGCCAGCCGCCGGGCTTGAGCAGGCGCACCAGTGACGTCATCACCGCCGGCAGGTCTTCGACGTGATGCAGCACACCGATCAGAAACACCACGTCAAACGGCTCGTCGGGCTGCCACACCGACAGATCGGCCACCTCGAAGCGCACGCCCGGGCCGCTGTTGTGCTGACGGGCGTAATCGATCAGCCGCTGTGAATAGTCGACGCCAACGAATTCGCCGAACGTGCCGCGGAGGTATTGCGCCGAAAACCCGGCGCCGCACCCGGCCTCGAGCACGCGCTTGCCCGACAGCGCCGCCACTGTGCGCAACAGCCGCTGTCGACGCGCCACGCGCGACGCGCCGGCCAGGTCTTTGGCGCAATAGCTCTCGGCAATCCCATCGAAGAGCGCCCGATCACGCTCGGCGTGGCCGTCGGTGCGATCACCCTGCACGTCATGGCGATCGGCTCGGCCGTCGTCGCGATGGGCCTTGCCGTCGGCGGCCTGGCAGGCGCGGTCCCGCGGAGATGCGAGATCTTGTTTGCCCAGATCGGTCATCAACCCGTCACTTGTCGCCTCTGTCGCCCGCGTACGCAAGAGCGAAGCGCCAACAACCTTCGCCCGATTTGCGCCGCCACATGGTCGGCCTGCGACCCGAACCCGCCCCGGCTCGGGCGCCTCCGCCACTGGATGATGCAATCTTTGCCCGGGGCAGGCCGCGATGTCACCGCGCTGATTCGGCCGGCGACTGGTGGGCCGGCGACAGGTGGGGCGGCGGCGGTTCTGGCGCGTCGGCCGGGTCTGCCAGCGGGATCGGCGCGTCGGCTCGCAGCAGCACACCGCGACCGGCGTCGACCGCCCACGCTTCGAGCTCGCCGATATCGGCAGGAATCTCGCCGACCAGCAGCATGCCGCCGAAGCGATGCCAGGTGTCATCTCCGTGCCTGCGCGATTCGAAGAAGCGGTCAAACACCTTGACCGGCTTCACCGCGTCGCGCGTTCGTGCGGTGAGCAGCAGCGCATCAGGCGGGCGCTCCATGGTCTTGACCGAGACCCATCCGCCGATGATCTGCTTGTACGCATCTGCCGTCGTGCGCTCGGGCTTGATCGACACGAGGCTTGACGGCTGGGCGAG
>CAZBOE010000335.1:2312-2528 GCA_964493365.1 uncultured Tepidisphaeraceae bacterium
ACCAGCCCGAGCTCGAGCAGGCGCCGATACACCGCGCGATACTTGCCGGGCGTGAAGCGCATGCGGGGGTCGTCGATCAGCCCCGAAAGTTGCATCGCCGCCGACTCGCCCAGGCGCGCGTGGTGGATCGCCCGCGCTTCGCCGATCGCGCCCGGCCACACCGCCACGCCCAGCGCGATCAGCGCCGCGCCGATGCCCATCGCCCCGCGCCATGCC
>CAZBOE010000336.1:0-2499 GCA_964493365.1 uncultured Tepidisphaeraceae bacterium
CCACGAGGTTAAAGACCTCGAGCAGATGTTCGTCGCCATCGAAGAGGCCGGGCTCTCGATGGACGACTACTTCCTCACCCAGGAAGAATCCGTCACCGGTGAAAAGCTGCCGACCAAGTATGTGCTGATCACCCCCGAGGAATCGGTCGAGGTCGCCGGCGTGGCGCAGCTCGTCCCCGAGGTGCTCAAGCTGGGGCGATCGGGCATCGACATTAAGCGGTTCAAGGGCCTGGGCGAGATGAACAGCGAACAGCTCTGGGAAACCACGCTCGACCCGTCGAAGCGAACGCTCCTCCGCGTGACCCTCGAAGAGGCCGGCGAAGCCGAGCGGATGTTCAGCGTGCTCATGGGCGAAGACGTCGAACGCCGCCGACAGTTCATCGAAGAACACGCGCTGGAAGTAAAGAATCTTGATGTGTAAGGCCGTCCATCCGTCGCGCGCGGCAGGTCGGCCCGCCAGCCCAGCTTTTCGAAAAACCGTCTTCGCCCGGAACACTTGCTGACACTTTCCCGGCGGAAACATCCCGCCAAGGTTTCCCCGCCCGCAGGCCCAATCTCCCTAACGGGGGCGCCGGTCGCGTCCACTGGCCGCCCTGGTGGCCCAGTCAGCCGCCCCATGCGCCAACGCGCCCGTGCACCCACCGGCCCGCCCGCCGGGTTCGCCCGCCCGTTCGCTAACCCGCCCGGTTCACCCGACCGGTTCACCCAGGCACTCCGCCCCGTCGCCCGCACGAACCGCCCAGTCGTTGCAGGCTGACGCCGCCGCACCCGGAAAACCCCCTAGGCGGCCGATCGGCGCCGCCCGATCGCAGCCACCTGCCTGCTCGGCGCCATCCGAGCGGAGCCAACCGGCCGATTGCCGCCGCCCGCCCGATCAGTCCCACCCGATCCATCAGAGCCGCCCGGCGGATCGCAGCCGCCCCCCAACGGAGCCGCCCGCACGGTCCGGTTTCTCACCCGCCCCCTGGCTGGCCGATCGGTCGACCGGCCCGCCGGACTGTCGGCCCGAACGGCGCGTTTTCGTCCGGTTCGGGCTGGTCAGACGGTCTCCCGCGGAAACCGCGCCTACCATTCCCCCGCAATGTCAGCCCACGCGATCGATCCCAACGACTTCGTCAGCACGGTCACCCCGTTGCTCGAATCGCGCGACCTTCGCGGCCTGATCGGGGTCGTCCGCAGGCGATGGACCTATCGCCAGGTCCATTCGCTGCTCGCCGGCTCCAATCGCGATGCGAAAAAAGTCGCCCTCCTCGCCCTCTCCTGGATCGGCCGGCGCTGCTGCATCAGTGACGTCGCCCGGGCGCTGCACGACCCCGACCCCGTTGTTCATGGAATGGCCGAGCACGCCCTGTGGGCCATCTGGTTCCGCTGCAGCAATGACACCGCCAACCACGACCTTTGCCGCGGCTGCAAGGCGCTCGAGCGGGGCGACATCGAACACGCGCTCCGCCACTTCGACAAAGCCATCGCCCTCGACCCGACCTTTGCCGAAGCGTACAACCAGCGGGCGATCGCCCATTACATGGCCGAGCGATACGACCAATCGCTCGCCGACTCGCGGGCGGCCATCGAACACATGCCCTGCCACTTCGGCGCATGGACAGGCATGGGCCACTGCCATGTCCACCTCGGCGACCTCCGCCAGGCCCTCGACTGCTACCGCCAGGCCCTTCTGATCGCCCCCCACCTCGACGAAATCCCGCAAACCGTCAAAGACCTCGAACACCGCCTGGGCGTCTAGCCCCCGCGGCGCCACCACCGACATTCCCGCGCCCGCTCGCCGCGGCTGCCACGAATCGAGCCTCACCCGCTCGCCCCTGCCCTCGATGTGGCGCGGGCGTCTCGCCCGCGACTCATCCATCCCCGAATCTCCCCTTCGGCTACCCCACTTGCCCCCGATCACCCGGCCGACGATCGTCGTCCAGATAACCGTGCCGCCGCGAGCCCCGTCGCGGCCGACACCGATTCCGATCCACCGTCCGTCGACGCGCGGTGCGTTGCCCGGTTAGGGTCTTTCACCATGGCCGCCAGTTCGCTGCCCATTCTCAGCGTTCCTTCCTATTCGCCCGCCGATCTGCTGCGTCGGTATGAGCGGGCGGATCTGCTGTGGTGTTCGCAGCTCGTCGAGCCCGAGCCGCTGGATGACCGCGCCGCCCTGCTCATCAGCGACGACCTTTCCGACACATGGGAAGCCAATCACGCGCGTGACATCCGCCTGACCGCGGCCTCGCCCGAGTCGGCCCCGCAGGCCGCCGCCGAGTTGCTCGACCGGATCGACGCCGTCTTCGCGTCGCGTTCGCGGTCGTGCGCGTTTTATGCGCTGGCGTCGTCGCAGCCCGACTGGGCGATCGCCGCGCTCTCGGCCGCCCTGACCGCGCGGCGGTGCAAGCTGGTCGATACCCAGATCCTCGCGCTCACGCCCCCGCGCATGCCCGACCCAGCGCTGGCCGCCGCCCCGCCGGGGCTGCGCGTTCTGCCCGCCCGGGCGCGCTACCGCCG
>CAZBOE010000337.1:0-2495 GCA_964493365.1 uncultured Tepidisphaeraceae bacterium
ATCCCAAGCGGCGCTGGCCCGCTGGCGTCGGGCGAGACGATCGAGTCGCGGCTTCAGCGGCGCATCGTCGACGACCCGCGCAGCCTCATCGCGCACTTTGACTACCAGTTGTATTCCATGCTGGCGGGGCAGGATGTGCCCAGCGCGCGCCAGCTCGCGGCGCTCTCGCCCGAAGACCGCGAGGTGGTTTCGGCGATGATCGACGGGCTGGTCAATTTCCGGGTCGTCGCCCAGCGCGAGCCCGACGCGGCACTGTCGGCGCGGGTCGCGCCGCTAACCGACGCGATGCGCCGGATCGAGTCGCAGGCCACGCTGACGGTCAGCCGCGTGGCGGTGTGTCGCAAGGTGGGCGGGTTCGGCGATTATGTCGAGATCACACCGGCCGACCTGCCGGCAGGCCGGCGCGGCGAGTTCATCGTCTATTGCGAGATCCGTCATTTTTCGCCCCGGCTCCGCGCCGACGGGCTTTGGGAAACGCGGTTGACCCAGCAGGTCCGTGTCTATGATCAGAACGGCCGGGCGGTGTATGAGGAAGCGGCGCAGCCCACGGTGGATACGTGTCGAAGCCGACGCGAAGACTTTTTCATCGCCCGGCGGCTGCTCATGCCGCCCGTTTCTTCCGGGCCCTACACGGTCAAGGTGACGATCACCGATCAGTTTGCCAACCGGGTGGCGGAGGGCGTGACGGAGGTCGAGGTCAAGTGACCCGGGTGTGACCATGTCTGCAGCCGGCGATGACGCGCGACTCGTCCGCGAACTGTTGCGGTGGTATGACCGGGCGCGGCGCGATCTGCCGTGGCGCTCGGATCGACCCGACCCCTATCACGTGCTGGTCAGCGAGGCGATGCTGCAGCAGACGCAGGTGGCGACGGTCATCCCCTATTACCACCGGTTTCTCGCGGCGTTTCCGACGATCGGCGACCTGGCGAAGGCCGACGAGCAGGCGGTGCTGCGGCTGTGGCAGGGGCTCGGCTATTACTCGCGCGCCCGCAACCTTCACCGCGCCGCCAGGACGATCAATGGCGAGTTGGGCGGTGTCTTTCCTGACACGGCCGCTGAGCTCCGGCAATTGCCCGGTGTCGGGCGATACACCGCGGGCGCGGTGGCGTCGATTGCATTTGGCCGTGCCGAGCCGCTGGTTGACGGCAATGTTCAGCGTGTGCTCTGCCGGCTCGACGCGATCAGCGACGACCCGCGCAACAAGGCGGTGGCCGAGCGGCTGTGGCAGCGGGCCGGGGGGCTGGTGCCGTCGGATCGGCCGGGCGATTTCAACTCCGCGCTGATGGAGCTGGGGGCAACCGTCTGCACGCCGCGCAACCCGCAGTGCCTGGTGTGCCCGTGGCGGGGGATGTGCCAGGCGCAGTTGCGAGGGCTCGAGCAGGAGATTCCGCTGAGGCGCAAGGCGAAGGCGACACCGCTGGAAAAGCGGCAGGCCTGGGTGATCGTGACCGCAGACCGCCGCGTGTTGATCGAGCATCGCCCGGCCCGCGGGCGCTGGGCGGGGCTGTGGCAGTTTTTGACCCTCGCAATGGACGCATCGGACCCGTTGCTGGCGCGGCTCTCGTCGCCCCGGCCGCTGGGGCTCGTGCGCCATGCGCTGACCCACCGCCGCTATGAGTTTGCGGCGTTTATCGTTGAGGCGGATTCGGCACTGGAGGCGATGCCGCCGAGGCGATGGGTGGGGGTGGATGAACTGGCGGGCTATCCGATGAGCAAGCCGCAGCTCGACATCGCCCGGCGGGCGGGGCTGCTGCCCGATGCGCAGTGACCTGTCGGCCCGGGGGGCGTAATGCGGGGGCGTCATGCGGGGGCGTCAAGCGGGGCGTGGTGGCGCTTCAGCCGGCTGGCCGCGCAACCGTCAGCGACGTCGGAGACCGCACACGCGGCGCAGGTTGCGGCGTTTTCCCGGCTTGCCTGCGGGCAGGGGCAATCGTAGATCGAAGTGCCTGCGGCGTCGTCTGCGGGTGGGGCGATGAAGGTGTGCCCTAGTGTCGAGGCCCGATGGCCGTGCTGTGGGAGAGGTGTTGGTGTGACCGACCGAATGGCCAGTCGAACCCCGTCGCTCGCCAGGCAAGTCGATCCGTCGCTGGATGAGTCGTCGTCGCACAGCGGGCGGCCCAGACCGAGCACGCTGAGCGTGCTGGGCCTGCTCGTGGCGGCCGCGGGCATCGTGAGCTATCTGGGGGCGTATGCGGTGGTCGATACGCTGGTCAAGGCGGAGGTGATCGCGCGCTGGCCTGACGGCAGCGACCCGCGCTTTGCATGGTTTGTGACCGGCTTTGTGTCGCTGCTCGGCGGATTTGCCGTGCTGGGCGGGTGGATGCGGCTCATGTCGGCAAGACACCTCCGACGCATCGACCAGATGCACCACGACGACTGATCGCGCCGCCGGGGGCTTACTCGGGCTTGATGTGCTGGGTCGTGCCGATCATGTTGATCATGAGCTGGCGCGCGGTGTCGGGGGTGTATCCGATGACGCCGTCGACGTTGTGTCC
>CAZBOE010000338.1:0-2476 GCA_964493365.1 uncultured Tepidisphaeraceae bacterium
CTGGGCCTGCTGCTGGGCAACTACGGCTTCGGCCTCGTCACCGCAGGCCTCGACGCCCCCGCCGTGGCGGCGCTCAACAGCGCCGGACTCGCCTCGGCGGTTCCCGAGCCGTCAAGCCTGGCCGCTGTTGCGGCGGCAGGGGCGCTGCTTGTCCGTCGGCGTCGTTGAGTGACGCTGCCATGCGAGTGTGGCAGCGCCAGCGCGTTGCGAGCAGCCGTCCTCCCTCGTGAGCGACGACTGCCCTCGGGCGCCGCAGCGCTGCCCCACCTTCGACTTCATTCGTGGGTCCGCCGGTCACGTGTCGTCACGCACGTGACCGGCGCTTTTTTGCGCCCGGCGCTGGTCTGCGCGCGGCGGTGGCCTACTCGGCGCGCTGGTCGACTCGGCAGGCTGGTCTTCGCGGTGTGCTGGTCGACGAAGCGCGCCTATCAACCGCGCGCCGGTCTGCTCGCCTCGCTGCCTTGTGCCCCGGCTGTCTGGCATGCTGCGCTGATCGCCGCGCTTTGCTGTGTCTGTCTCCGCGCTGGTGGCGGGGTGGGCCCGGGTTGGGCCGGTCATCGTTCCGCGGCCGGTTGTGCGGGTGTGATCTCGAATTTGAGCGTTGCGTATCCGGTGATCTCGAAATATTCGACGCGCAGCGTGTGACGCCCGCCGAGCGCAACCCGTGCGCGATCGACGGTTGGCACATGGTGCGACCAGTTTTCGATCACCAGCCGGTCGTCGACCCACACGCGCACACCGTCGTCGCTGGTGACCGCGATTTCGTATTCGCCCGGCGCGAT
Source organism: uncultured Tepidisphaeraceae bacterium (assembly GCA_964493365.1). Classification (GTDB taxonomy): domain Bacteria; phylum Planctomycetota; class Phycisphaerae; order Tepidisphaerales; family Tepidisphaeraceae; genus CAZBOE01. Next base: position 783 of record CAZBOE010000338.1, read on the forward strand.
GTCGATCGCGCCGGTCGCGCGCAGGGCGACGCGGTCTGCCGGCAGGCCCGCGATCAGCGGGCCGCTCGAGGCAAGGTCGAGCCGCGGCAGGGTCACGCTCTTTGCCGACGGCGTGGTCAACAGCGCGCCAAACGCCTCGGGCTGTGTGAGCGGATCGGATGCGTCATCCCAGCGCCACGCCGACACCGCCCACTCCATCGGCGCGACAAACCGCCGATACCGCACGGTTACCGGCTCACCCGCCGGCGTCGCCACGCCCAGCGGCGAGACCGTCTCCACCTCGCTCACGCAGCTGAGCACGATCTCCATCAGCCTCGCCTTGCCCGGCTCGACCGCCACGCTGAATCCGCCGGGCGACTGAGGCCCCATCTCGCCCGACTCGGCCGACGGCATCGACGCCCCCGTCAGCTCGACCAGCCGCCACCTGCCCGCGGGGCCCAGCACTTCAAACCGCTGCCTCGCGCCGGCCGTCTCACGCGCCCACAGCAGCGGGGCGCGGTAGTCATACGGCCCCCACTCGTGCATCAGGATGTGCTGCCGCCCGCGAAGCGGCAGGGCGGGCGAAGGCCGCGCGCCGATCGGATCGGGCATCGACACTGGCTGATGTTCAATCTCACGCTGCCCGCCCGGATCACCCGCGGCCTGCCGCTCGACCCGCTCGAACACATTCCCGCCCACCCCGACATCCGCCACCCGCTCGATCTGCATCGCCGTCGCGACATCGGCAAACCGATTGCCGGTGATGCGATATCCCCGGCTGGCCACGTCGCGCAGGCGGGCGTAGGCCCAGTCGTCGGGCTGCCTGTCGCGCGACCAAAGGCGAATCGCCGACTGCCGCTCGTGCGCGAAGCGGTTGCCGACGATGGCAATATCCTGGCCGTGTTCGATGGCGATACCGATCCGATTGGCCTCGAAGTCGTTCCCCGCGATGACGCTCTGATAGCTGTATCCGCCCCAGAGGCCGTGGTCGCAGCCGTGGACGAGATTGCGATAAAAGTAGTTACGACTAAACGTCGCCTCGATGCCGTTGGTCGGTGCGAACGAAAAATCGTTGTCCATCACCACGTTGTCGTTGCAGCCGCCGGTGCCGGTGTCCATGGTGGTCTGGCCGGCCCAGAGGAAGAACCCGTCGCCGCTGTGGGTCGCGCTGTTGGAGGCAAACAGGTTGTTGTTCGACTGCTCATAGATCAGGATCGCGCTGGAGTCCTGCCCGCGCTGGTAGACGCCGTGGCTGTATCCCCTGACGCACCAGTCGAGCCGGTTGAAGGCGATGCGGTTGAACGAACTGCGATACAGCCCCACGCCCACGCCCGAGAGAAACGAGAAGTCATTGTGCTCGACCGTCGCCCGGTCGGTGCGGGTCATCATCAGGCCGTTCTGATTGCCCCGCGCGCGGCATCCTGTGACCACCGCGTCGTCGCAGTCGTCGAGGTAGATCCCCGCGCCATAGCGCAGCCACTGGTTGTCGTCGTTCTGGTGATACCAGAGCCAGTCGGCGGGGTCTTCGCGCTCGGGCGTGCTGCCGAGCCGCGGGGCCCAGTTGTAGGACACGTCGCAGTCGATGAGCCGCAGCCCCGGCGCGTTTCGCGCGAGAATCCCCACCTTGTATCCGTGCACGCTCAGCCCGCGAACGGTGACATTGCGCCCCTCGACCATCACGCCCACGCCCGCCCGCGAATCAGGCCGCCCCTCGC
>CAZBOE010000339.1:0-2471 GCA_964493365.1 uncultured Tepidisphaeraceae bacterium
AGATTCTTCTCCGCCATCACCCGGCGCTTGATAAACGACCTGACCGAGCTGTTGTCGACCGAGGTCACTTCCTTGCCCGTCAGCTCTTCCTTGAGCTTGATCGCCTCGAGGAACTTGGGATTGAGGTTGGTGGCGGTGTCAAGATACCACATGGCCCGCTTGCGATCGGGCTCGGGCTTGTTCATCGCCTCGACAGCCTGCTCATAGGCCCACTCGGCCATGCGCTCGCGGCCCCAGGGCATCATTTCCTTGCGGACGCCCACGCGCAGCTTCTGCAGTTCCTCCAGCGATTGCTCCGACTCCGCCGCATAGCCCGCGTCATCCTTGATGATGTGGGGCGTCAGCAGAATGATGATCTCTTCGCGACTGGTGCGGTCGCGCTGGTTGCGGAATAGGTTGCCCGCCAGCGGCAGGCTGCCCAGGAACGGCACCTGGCTCCGCGAAACGTCCGACGATTCGCGGAACAGACCGCCGATCACCACCGTGTTGCCGTCGCGCACCATGATGTTGGTGGTCACTTCGGTGGTGATCTTGAAGGGCAGGTTGCTGTTGCTGGTGAGCCCGCCGCTCGAATCTTCGGGGTGGATCTCCATCCGCACATAGCCGTCATCGCCGATGAACGGGCGGAAGATCAGGCGCGTGCCGGTATCGAGAAACTCGACGGTCTGAACGGTCGACGACTCGGTCACCGTTGTGGTCAGGTAGCCGTCTTTTCGACCGACGATGACCTCGCCCTTCTGCTTGTTGAGCGCGAGGATCTTGGGGTTTGCCAGCACAGTTGTGTCGGTCACGCCCTCCAGCGCCGAAAGAAACACCGAGACGTTGTCAGACACGAAGCCGACCTTGAGCCCGCCGTTGATCTGGTTGGTGAAGTTGCTGCCCGTGCCGATGCTGCCCACGCGGCCTTCGCCCATGTCGGCGATGTCGGCGCCGGTGATCTGCTGGCCCGGGTCGCTGCCCTTGAGAAAGTCAGAGAACTTCACGCCCGCGAGGATGTTGAAATCCACGCCCAGCGCGTTGTCTTCGCTCAGCGACGCACGCAGGATCGTCGCCTCGACCAGCACCTGCTGCGGACGCCGGTCGATCTCCTTGATCACCATCCGCACCTTGTCGAGGTTCTCCGGAAAATCGGTGACCACCATCACGTCTTCGACCGAGTGCGAATCGCCGCCCAGGTCGCTCGTGCCGGTGGCCAGCCCCGTCAGCGCGGGCGTCGAGATCGCGACCTGCCCCGCCTCCGAAAGCACGGGCTTGATCAGCGTGATGGCGTTGGCCGCGGGGGTGTAATAAAGGCGGAAGACTTCCGTCCGCGTCCGAAGCTCGGCCCGCTCGATCTCGGCGAGTTCCTTGAGCGTGTAGACGTAGACGAAGTTGCCCTTCTCGCGATAGCCGTAGCCGTTGGTCGAAAGGACGGCTTCCAGTGCCTCGTTGACCGTCACGTCGGCGAGCGTCGCCGTGACGACGCCCTTGACTTCCTTGCTGGCGACGATGTTCTTGCCGCTGGCCGACGAGAGCATGCGCAGAAACTCGACGGTCGAGATGCCGCTGGCGTCGATGTTGATCAGCCCGGCATCGTTGACATCGACCTTGCCGCTGCCGCCCGACGTGTTTTGTGCCGGCACGACCTCGATGATCTCTTCGGGCTCTTCCTCTACGGGGGTGCCGTCGGCAAAGGGGTCGGCGATGGTCTTGAGCGGGGGCTCCTGCTGGCTCGCCGCGCCGTCGGTCGAATCGCCGCGGAAGGCCTTCAGCAGCGACGCCAGGCCGCTGGTGTTGCCGCTCGAAACCACAGGCTTTGCCGGTGTTTCCGCGGTTGCCACAACTACCCCACCGCTATAAACGGACGCTGCGGCCAAAAAAATAAGCCCTGCGGTCTTGCTCCAGTCGACGTGACGCATTGTGTCTCCCAAACTCCGACCGGCAACCGGCCGGCGCGGTCTGCGTGGCGCTTTTGATCGCGATGCGGCTTTTGCCTGCACCGCGGCGGCTCGACCATGACGGAATATCCGCGTCAACACCGGTCGGCCTTCACTTGATCTCGATCGCCAGAACGATTCCTTCCTTCTCGACGACCATCCTCCGCGGCTCGATTTTCACGACGCGGAACGACGCCACGACGTCACCTTCACCAACCAGCTTCCCGTCGACCATCGCCCTCGGGTTGGCGCCCGACACGATGCTTGTCAGCTTGAGCCGAGACGCTTCCTCGCGGACGTTGGCCGCGAGAACTCGCCGCTCCTGCTCAGGATCGACCCGCGGCGCGTCCGACTTTCCAGCCGATGCCGCAGAATCTGCGCGTTCTTCGTCAACCGACGCGCCGTCTCGGGGGAATATGTTGAGGTTGACGGCAAACAGGTTTCTGCGGGGCGGGTCGGCCGGCTCTGCCAGCCAACGGGCCAGGCCGCGTGCCCGCTCGGACTGGGCGCGGGGCTTGGCGGGTGCGTCGGTGACCTGGGGCGATCCGGCTGCCG
>CAZBOE010000340.1:0-2448 GCA_964493365.1 uncultured Tepidisphaeraceae bacterium
TACAAGACCACCTACGACTTCCTGGTCAACAACGAGGGCTACGGCCTGCCCGCCACGCGCCGCCTACCGTATGCCGACTACGGCCTGGTGCTCAGCTCGGCGGTAACCGCCGGGCCCGATCCGCAGACCTTGCAGACGGCCTCCTACGGCGCGAACCGGCTTGGCCTTGTGGCCGGCGGCTTCGTGTTCCTAGATCCCGGCGGCACGAACGAGGAGCACGTCCGCGTGATCAGCGTCGACCCCGAGAACCAGTCGTTCCAGGCGATTGTGACCAAAGACCACGCCGCCGGCGAGCGCATCCGGCCCACGATCTGGCCGACGCCGGTGCTCAACGAAGGCGACGACCTGGCCTTCGATATTCTGGCCGTCGCCTCGCCGGATCCGGGGTCGGACCTCACGCTGGTGATTCAGACCTGAGAAATTTTACGAGACTTTCTTGAGCCCGGCCTGGATGGCCCGCTTCAAAACGGTTTGGTATCCGATGCCTTCTTTAGCCGCGATCCGCTGCGCGCGTTCGAGGTCTGCGACCGGCAGCCGGATCGAAATGGCCTTGGTCGCCTTGGCCTTGGCTTTCTCGACCAGCTCAGCCAGGACCTTCGCGTCCGTGGCGGGGATCGGTGAACCGGGCGAGCGCAAGAGGGTCCCCTGCTTCAGCGCGCGCCCGAATTCCCGCTGGGTCTGCCGCCGGCCTTCCGGCGTCGTGTACCACGCCGCTTCGGCACTCATGGACTCCAATTCAGCCTTCGATTTGCGGGGCATAGATCCTCCTTTCCGCCTGATTCATCGTGTACGCCGTCACGGTGCGGAACCGCTTTCGGCGGATGGTGAACACCACGACCAGGTAGCGTCCCGCCGCCGTTCTGCCAAACAACTTCCAGCGCTTCTCGCCCGCCTTGGGCGAGGCCGGGATAATGACAGTGCGTCCTCTGACCGCCTCCTCGATCTCCTGCGGCATGACATCGTGCGCGGCGACATGGCCGACATTGTGCACGTCCCAGTCAAACCCGATGAGATCGTCGAACACAATTTGAGTATATACGATACGCGTATATACACACAAGCCAGCTGAGGCCGTAATGCCTTCCGAACCGCTCTTCCTCTTCGACCCCCGCCGCACGGTCCAACTCCAGGGCTTCTCCGGCCGCGCGGCGACGACCACGCTCCACGACGCCACCGAGACCGGCTTCCAGATCTCCGGCATCTTCCAGGCGGCCGAGGACTTCGCCAACGTCCAGCTCTTCTCGGCCTACGACTACTTCAATCACCTGCGCCTCAAGCCTCTGCCGGTGACGGATCTGTCCGGTCTGACCCTCCAGTTCGACATGGAGATCCTGCCGGTCAACGGCGAGGAGGGCAATGTCCGGCCCGATTGCGTGCGCTACGCCTCGGTCGGCTGGGACAAGCTCACCATCACTACCGGCGCGGGCAACATCTACGAAGTTCCGTTGATGCACCACGCGGCGGTAGTCTCGGGAGACTACACGCCCGGCAGCTTCGGCTTCTCGCTTCACGACCGTGACGCCGCCACGCTCGACGAGTTGCTCGTCGGCCAGTCCACGCCGGCCCTCACGGACATGGCCTACGTCTACTTCATGGGCACACGCTGGTCCTGCTCCTCTGCCGAGGCGATCGCGTTCTGCAACCTCGAAACGCGGCTCCTCAACAACATCGGCGCGCCCAACGTGCCTTCCTGCGAGCAGGCCATCTGGTGGCAGGATGACCCGAACTTCTGGCACTACCTGCTGGTGAACAACGGGGGCGCGGGCATCCAGGAGGCTGGTGCGACCGACGCCGCTGACATCGCTTCCCGTCTGGCCTCGATGGTGGGCATCTCCAGTCACCTGGTAGATTGCACCGCCGCAGGCAACGTCATCACTGTCACACTCGAGCCGGGCGTGAATGGCCCGGTCGAGGTCTCCACCAACAGCGGCTCGGCGCCCGCCACGCTGAGCCGGTTCGCGCCTGGCATCTGCACCGCGCAAGTGGCCTCCTCGGCCGAGATCCGTGTGGGCGACTACGTCGGCATCGACGTCGGCAGCGCTAACGACGAAGTTGTCAAGGTCCTGGCCGTTGGGCCAGGTACCTTCACGGCGTATTTCACCAAGCCGCATTACGGGAAGGTCTACAACATCCAGTGCCGCGTTCTGCCACGGGCGCGGCACTTCGGGCGGGTGCTCAAGAACCGTATGGTGGATGCGCCGGCGCCCGATTACGGTGAGCAACCGAGCAGCCTCGCAGTCGAGCAGTTCACCACGACGAACACCTCTTGCAAACTGAAACTGTGGCTCGTGGGGCCATTGGGCGCGTATGGGCGCGACGCCAACGGCATGCCCGTGCGCGTGTCGGTCGATGGCGAGAACAAAATCGTTCGGATCGAGAAGAACGACGGCGTGTTTGGGGCGACATCTTTCACCGCCGCCGTCGAAGGCGCGGGCAACACGCGCGTCT
>CAZBOE010000341.1:0-219 GCA_964493365.1 uncultured Tepidisphaeraceae bacterium
TCTCCATAGGTGGTCGCGGGCTGTTCGGCGGCGACCTGGCCGAGCTTCCAGCCCCCCGGCAGGACCGTCGCCATGCGGCGCTCCAGTTCCACCAGGTCCATGGGCTCGACCGGATCAGCTTCGCCGTTGGCGGGAGCGTCGGTGTACAGAACGGCCGCGAAGTCCGCGGCGGTCTCGGCGGCCGCGATGACCGCGAGTGTGTAGCGGCGCAGTTGGGCA
>CAZBOE010000341.1:266-2377 GCA_964493365.1 uncultured Tepidisphaeraceae bacterium
GATGCCCCGGGTTTGCCCGGGGCGGTCGATGCGAAAGTAGTGGAGCATCGCGCTGGCGGGGATGCGGTCATAGCCCAGCAGCGCGGCCTCGATGGCGGAACCATCGCCGGGATGGGTGCGGAGCAGGTGATACTCCAGCGGGTTGCCGCAGGCGTCGAAGACAATGCCATCGACACTGCCGGCGAGATTGAGCGCGGGGGTCGCGATCTGATCGGCCTCAATGAGGCGAAGATCGAGCTTGACGGGGCAATCCACAGCCGGGTTGGCCGTCAGCAGGACAAAGCCCTCGCCGCTCTCGGCGCGGGCCATCCGCAGCGTACGCAGCTTCTCGGCCAGTCGCACCGCTTCGGTCCATTGCACGAAGGCCTGTTCGACGGTGCGGTTGGCGGTGTCGTCGTCGGTGAGCAGTTGCAGCCGCGGGCCGGTGCCGACACAATCATTGGCCAGGGTCAGCACGATCCCGCGGGCGTAGGAGTTGTTGGCCACTTCGTACCGGGCTCGGGCACGGAGGATGCGGCGGACGGTCGGGTTGTTGGCGGCGTTGGCCGACAGGTGGTCGGCGTTGGCCCAGTGTCGGCGATTCTCTTCGGTCGTGGCGGCCGCGTCGTAGCGGGCTTGAACGGTGCGGGCGCGCAAGTCGCGATAGAGCCGCCGGCCCATGCCTGGCCGCGGCCCCGTGCTGCCCAGAAGATTGCGCATCCAGTTGAACATGACTCTGGCTGTCTTAACCCTTCGTCGCTTCGTGGCTTCGTCGCTCTGCCCGTTTCAGGCCGTCCCCGGCGGAGTCAGTTTCTTGAGGGCGATCCCCAGGCCCTTGCTTCTGGTGGCCTTCTTACTGGCCAGATACCGGTCGGCGGCGATCTGATCCGGCAGCGCATGCTGCTCCATCTCGGCGCTATCACCCTTGGCCCGCTTGGGGCCAACGGCGTTCTCGCGGATGGTGTCTTGGAGGTCGTCGCCCACGCGTCACTCCCAAACCCGCCGATGAGAGGCGATAGGAGTTACATACCCGGCGCGGAGCGAATCTGTCGGTAGAACGTAGCAGCAGCGGTGGATTGTTACACCGGTAGAACCTGATCGGGTCGAAGGTGCCTTAACTTTTCCCGGCAGGTTGTTCGTAAGTGGTGATACGCCGGCCGCAATGTCGGCATTCTCGCCGGCGCAGGAGCCGCCCGCCCCAGGCGCGGCGGGTGTAGAGCACCCGAAAATGTCGACACCCGCAGTTGCGGCAGATCAGCCCCCTGGGAGCATCTTCGGTCACGGGTCGCTTCATGGGCTGGTTCATCGTCGCCTCCCTTGCAGGTCCGAGAGCCGCAGCCGGGGCTTACGGGGTTCGTTACGGGCGTCGGTGCCGAAGAGCACCGCGCCCTGCATGCTGGCGGCCACGGCACACCCCACCAGACAGTCGAGCCAGTGATTGTCCGCGCCCGGCGTGCGCAGCTTCCATTCCTCCAATTCGCGGCCGCGACCCTGCGTCTTCACGCGATACTCGGCGGTCAGGTGCTCTGACAGCAGACGGTGGTCATGACCCTGTGTGCCGACTGCAGATCCAAAAAGGGACAAGCACCCTGGATCGCCCATGGGCACGGCCAGGCGGGCGTGGACAAAGCTCTTCCAGTAATTCGTATCGATTAAAGCGTAGCGGACCGCGCGTTTGCCGGTGATCCCCGGCACGCGCCAATGCAGACCCACACGGTCTCCGCGCTTGGGCTTGTACTCGTAGAACGGCGTGCTGGCCGCCCCAACATAGCGGCCGTGGCTGGGCATCACGATGGCGGCGTGGGGGCTCTGGCGGCAGAACTGGTAGACCACGTCCGTGCTATTGCCCCAGTTGGCGTCGATCAGGCAGCGTTCCACGCTCATCTCCGCGCCGTCGTCGCGTCGGTATTTGTGCGCAAGACGCACACCGGTCAGCGCCTCGAGCCCGGCGTAGATCGCGCCCTCCTGACCCGTTCCCTTGTGAACGCCCATGAGTGTTCGCCGCACGTCGCGCAGGGTGTAGTACGCCCGCTTCTGATCCGGGTACTCGCCATAGTCCAGTACGTACCCGGTGAAGTCCTCCTCCCACCCGCAGATCATCCAGAACAGCAGCGTCCCCTGGACGTCGATGA
>CAZBOE010000342.1:0-2376 GCA_964493365.1 uncultured Tepidisphaeraceae bacterium
CGCAGTCGTACTTCCACTCCACGACACGGTGTCGCTTGCCAGCAGGAAGGGACCACTTCGGAGCCGGTTTTGCCATGAGCATGGGACCACCCGTTTGCCACTGATGGGACCACCCGGCTAGCTGTTTTGCCAGTTATGGGACCACCCGGTGTGGCTGCGGGGTTTCCGGTCGCTCGGCCGCTGTATTGGCCAAATGAGCTACCGGGAGGTTTCGGTGATCGAGATCAGGGAGATCCTGCGGCTGTGGCTGCAGGGTCGAGGGTTGCGGGAGGTTGCCCGGTTGTCGGGGACCGACCGCAAGACGGTCCGCCGCTATGTGGATAGGGCCCGCTCGTGTGGGCTTGATCGCGACGGCGGCGAGTGTCAGTTAACCGATGAGTTGCTGGTGGCGGTGATCACCGGTGCGCGGCCGAGTCGGCCCAATGGCAAGAGCGAGGCATGGGAAACCATCGCCGCCCAGCACGACCAGATCAAGGAATGGCTGGATCAGGGACTGACCCTGACGAAGGTGCACACGCTGCTCGGGCGCCGGGGGGTGGTGGTGTCCTACCGGACGCTGCACCGTTATGCCACGACGGAATTGGGATTCGGGCAGCGGCGCATGACGGTGCGGGTGGCCGACTGTGAGCCGGGCAGTGAACTGCAGGTCGACTTCGGTCGGCTCGGGATGCTTACCGACGCCGCGGACGAGCGGCGGCGGGTGGTGCACGGGTTGATCTTCACCGCGGTGTATTCGCGACATATGTTCGTGTATCCGACGTATCGGCAGACACTGACCGAGGTGATCGCCGGGTTTGAGGCCGCGTGGCGGTTCTTCGGCGGTGTGTTCGCGGTGGTGATCCCCGACAACATGAAGGCCATCGTCGACAAAGCCGATGCCACCGATCCACGGTTGAACGATTCCTTCCGCGAGTATGCCCAGTCGCGTGGGTTCGTGGTGGACCCGACCCGTATTCGCAGTCCCCGTGACAAGCCCAGAGTCGAGCGCTGCGTACCTTACGCGAGGTCGAATTTCTTTGCCGGAGAACAGTTCCGAGACATCGATGACTGCCGGGAACGCGCTGAGCGGTGGTGCCGGGACGTGGCGGGGATGCGGGTGCACGGCACCACCCGATTACACCCGGTGCAAGTGTTCGCCGCCGAAGAACAGCCGAAGCTCAAGCCGTTGCCGGACGAGGCGTTCGACGTCCCGGCCTGGACCCACCCCAAGGTCGCCCCGGATCGGCATGTTCAGATCGCCAAGGCCCTCTACAGTGTTCCGGGCGAGCTGGTCGGGCGGCGTTTGGACGCCCGCGTCGACGCGCGCACGGTCAAGCTGTATTGGCGCGGAGAGCTGATCAAGGTCCACCCGCTGGTGGGTCCGGGCCGCCGCCACACCGACCCCGCCGATCTGCCTAGTGAGCTATCCATCTATGCGATGCGGGATCTGAATGCTTTGCAGCGCAAAGCATCCGCACACGGCGAACACGTTGGCGCCTACGCCGCCGCGGTGCTCGAGCATCCACTGCCCTGGACGAAGATGCGCCAGGTCTACCGGCTGCTCGGCGTGGTCCGCCGCCACGGTCCGGAAGCGGTCGACGACGCCTGCCGACGCGCCCTGGACGCCGAGGTCATCGACGTCGGACTCATCGACCGGATGGTGTCGCGTGGCACCGGCGAGCAGTTACCACTCATGCCGGCGCCGCCATCGGCGTCGCGGTTCCTCCGCGCCAGCACCGATTTCGCGGTTCGGAGGCCCTCATGACCCCGACTCGCCGTCCCGATGCGACACCGACGGTCAAACCCATCGACGTGTCACCCGAACTCAAGTCGCTCATGCGCCGGCTCAAGCTCGGACAGCTGCTCGACACCCTGCCCGACAGGCTCGCGCTGGCGCGGTCGAACCGGTTGCCCCACCACGACTTCCTGGAGATGCTGCTGGCCGACGAGGTCACCCGTCGCGATCGTCAATCCGCCCAGCGGCGCGCCAAAGCCGCCCACCTGGACCCGCAGATGCAGCTGCAGACCTGGGACGACACCACGGCGGTCACCTTCGACCGCGAGCTCTGGGCCGAGCTCACCTCGCTGCGATTCCTCGCCGACGCCTACAACGTGCTCGTCATGGGACCGGTCGGGGTTGGAAAGACGTTCCTGGCCAACGCATTAGGACACATCGCTGTCCGCCGTCACCACAGCGTGCACACCGAACGTGCCGACAAACTGTTCAAACGCCTGCGCGGGGCACGTCTGGACGGCAGCTACGAAGACGAAATGCGCAAACTGCACCGCGTCGATCTGCTCATTATCGATGACCTCGCGCTGCACCGGCTGGAGGCGACCGAGACCAGCGACTTCTACGAAATGATCGTCGAGCGTCACCGCAAGGCCTCCACGATC
>CAZBOE010000343.1:0-1770 GCA_964493365.1 uncultured Tepidisphaeraceae bacterium
GCAGTACTCGACCCTGGCCGGCGAGAACGTGCTGGACCTGTTCGGCGGCAGCGGCAGCACGATGATCGCGGCTGAACAGACCGGCCGCAACGCCTTCCTCATGGAACTCGACACGCTGTACTGCGATGTGATTTGCGAGCGATGGTGCAAGTTCACCGGAAAGGAGGCCTTTCGTGTTGATTCTCAGGGAGACCGGATCTCGCGATCCGAACTGCTCGCCTGCGCCGCGGGCGATCCGACTAACGGCCGAGCTTGTGTTGCTTGAGAAACGCGGCGATCTCGAGCTTTCCCATTCGGCCCTGCGCCGCTTCCAATACATGCTCGACCAACTGATCATCCGGAATGTCGATTTCAACGCCGTTCAGGTCGAGAAACACCAACGCGGCGGCGGTGCCGGTTCGCTTGTTGCCGTCGATGAACGGGTGGTTCCGCACGATATGGAAGAGGTAGGCGGCGGCCATCTCCAGCAGATCGGCGTGCAGGAATGCGCCGCCGAAGGTCGCCTGGGGCATCTGCACCGCCGAAGCCAGCAAATCAAGATCACGCACCTCCGCGCTGCCGCCGTAGCGACTGATCTGATCCCGGTGAATCACCAGGACATCGTCGATGCTCAGGAATACGACTTCCATCCCCATCGGCCATCACTCCGCCAAACGCCGCAGCGCCTTGCCATGCCTGGCGTTGACCTTCGCCAGCGACCGGGTCAGGCGGTTCTCGCCCGTGGCGGCGTCAGCGCGTTTGATCGTGAGCACCTGGCCGTCGGTGGTGATTTCCAGGGGCGAGTCGGGATCGAATTTGAGCAGGTCGAGGATCGGCTTGTCGATCACCAGGGCATAGCTGTTCCCATGCTTGGTCAGCGTCTTTGTCATGTGGACGACCTCCATAGGTTATTACAATGTGTATACATAGTATATACCTCGGCCGGAGGCGGGGCAAGCCTGAATTCCTGTGCCGGAGCCAGGGACAGTCCGAAGACAGGCATGACCGCGGAAAACCCCGGCCGCCGCGGCCGGGGTGAGGGAAGTGGAGGAAGCGAGATGATCTCAGGCGGACTTCGGTTCCTCGCCCAGCGCATGCCACTCGGCCATCGCGTCGAGGTGGACGCCGGCGCTGGCCGGGTAGTTCCGCCGGTGCCGGCGGTCGATGATGCCGGGCTTTGGAACGGACCGGCGCATGGCTCAGCCTCCCTCGCTCAGCCCGGCCTGGCGGCGCGCGGCCAGTTCCCGCCGGTTCCAGACATCGCAGATATCCCGGAACACGCGGAGACTGTTGTTGATGATCTGGCGCACCTCCGGCTGGGTGAAGGTGTCGAGCAACTCGTCGAGGCTGCGTTCGGCCGGGGTCTCAATGTCGATGGGCCACTCGCCCTCATGGAATTGGATGATGATCTTCATGGTTCAATCTCCCCTGGCCGCCACCGCCGGTTCGGCGATGCGCCAGATGTATGGTTCAATGGCGAAAACGGGCACGAGATATTCGAGCTTCACGCCACAGTGCGGGCAGCGGAACTCGGTCGGGTGGTTTTGCCCGTTGTAAATCTGCGGGTCCATGCCCGATGCCTGCCAGATGCTGGTGGGTCTCCGGCAGGCGGGGCAGGCCATGGGCACGGTGTGGAGCCTGCGGATGGTGTCGATCTGTTTCTCGATCTCGGTCATGACGGCACCTGCGTCCTTTCAGTTGGCGTTGACGGTGAACAGGCCCCGGTCGGTCTTCCTGAAGCGCGACTCGGTGCCCCTGGTGGAGATCTCGCGGATGATGGCGGCGTAGATG
>CAZBOE010000343.1:1791-2367 GCA_964493365.1 uncultured Tepidisphaeraceae bacterium
TTTCCAGAGGCCGGTGGAGAGCATCTTCTCGACCATATCCCCGCAGCGCATCGGCTCGCCGGCGTCCTTGAGCACCTGGGCGGCAGCGTCCAGACCGCTGGGCTTCTTCTCCTTGGGTTCCTTGGCGGTCTTGCCGCGCTTGGCCTTTACGGGCTTTGTCGCCTCGGTGAGCGGAACGCGGTCGGGATCGACCGCTTGGGCGTTGGCAGCAGCGTCGGCGGCCTGCGCCTCGGCAACAGCCCGAGCCCGCTGGCTGCCCTCGCGCGCCGGGGCCGGCCCGCGCAGGCGCTGGGCACTCTTGATGCGGACTTTCTTGTTGGTCGCCAGGTTCGTCGCGTCCCACCCGCCGCGCGGGTTGGCTGCGTCGATCCGCACGCTCACCACCTTGTCGCTGACCTTCGCCAGGTAGGTCCCGCCGATCGTGATCTCGTCTTTCTTCATGACTGGTTCTCCTTTGGCCTCGTTCCGGCTGGCCGGGCCGTTGGGGCGACATGCCCCGCGAGGAGGCGGAGCCTCCCCGTAAACCACCGAAGCCCTTGTTCAGGGCTTCGGGAGTGCGTTCTGCTTCTTGGCGTG
>CAZBOE010000344.1:0-2335 GCA_964493365.1 uncultured Tepidisphaeraceae bacterium
AGCATCGACACCAGGATCGCGCCCACCGCCATGCCCGCGGTCATCAGCGGCGCGGCACGCAGCCAGGTCGGACGCCCGCTAACCGGCACCTGCGGCGTCCGCTGTGACGAAGCGCCGCGCTGCGCCGAAGCGGCGGACGCCACACCCGGTGTCATGGCGCCTCCGCCACCGACCACGACAACATCCGCCCCACGCAGCCCCGACCCCGTCACCACCGAAGCACCAACAACCGGAGAACCAACTGCCGGAGAACCAACTGGCGGTGTCGTCATCGCCAGCGCCATCGCCGGATCGATCGGCACGGCCGCCGACGATTCGGGGGCGGCGGCGGCATGCACGGTGGCGCTGATCTCCACCTGTTGCCCGGCTTCGCCATGGATGACGATGGTCCCGCCCGCGGCGAAGGGAGTCGGATCGGGCCCGATGAACTCGTCATTGACGCTCACACGGGCCGGACGTCCGTCAAGACCAACCCCGGGACGAATCGTGGTATGGATGCCGACGCCCGCCAGCAGCACGTGCACCGGCATCACCCAACTAAACGGCAACACCAGCGCGCAAGCGGCCCCCGAGCCCAGCTCGACGACATCGCCCCAGAGCTCAAATCGTCGCGATTTTTCGCCGAAGCGAACGTTGACGCTGACATAGGGCATAAAAGCCGCCTTATCCGCCGACCTGGTGACAGAAGGGATATCGGCCCAATCTTAGGCTCTGTATCAAAACGCGATACGCAGGTGATGGGCCGCAACCAGGCCCGACCCGGCTCCGAGCCCGCACCACCCTGGCCGCGACCCGGCCGCGATTCGGGCCCGTCACGGCACCGTCGCGCCCCCGATCCGGCCCGTCGCTCCTCCGATCCGGCTTCGAGCCGATGCGGACGACCGACCCGCACCGCCCCAATCAACCGCCGAGGCCTGTCAACCGAGCTCGCCGGCCGCTTGCCATGCCCGGTTCGCGCCCGCTCATCCCTCGCGCGGGGGCTCGCCCCGCGCGTGGGCCGACACGTGTTCGTAGACGCTGGCGAGAAAGCCGATGAACGGAAACCCCGCCTTGGGCAGCGGCGACGACCCGAGCCGGTCGAGCGCCGACACCGGCGGCTCTGCCTGCGCCTCGGGGATCAACGCCGAAACCCCGGGCCCCACACGCCAGAACGCACGCGGGTCAACCGGCAGATCGGTCGGCGGAAGCAGCGGTGTCGAGGAGGTCGTGTCGGACATGGCTGGAATCACTGCTGAGTGCTGAGTGCTTCGAGATATCGGGCGACGCGGGGCGGGCTGGGTCAAGGTTGGTGTAGCGGTCAAAACTCGCCGACGGCTTCGCGCGAGAGCATCAGGTATTGCCGCAGTTCGTCTGTCGACAGGTCGGTGAGCCACTCGTCGCCCGAACCGACGACCTGATCTGCCAGCGCGAGCTTGTCGGCCAGCAGCTTGTCGATCCGTTCCTCGAGCGTGCCCACGCACACATATTGGTGGACCTGCACAGTCCGTGTCTGACCAATGCGGTGGGCGCGGTCGGTCGCCTGGGCTTCGACCGCGGGGTTCCACCACCGGTCGAAGTGGAACACGTGGTTGGCCGCGGTCAGGTTAAGGCCCAGCCCGCCGGCACGGAGCGAGAGGATAAACAGCCTGATGTCGGAGCCGGGCTTCTGAAAGCGGTCGATCATCGCATCGCGCTGACGCGCGGGCGTGCCGCCGTGGAGGAACTGCACCGGCGCCTTGACCCGCTCGGTGATCAGCCGCTCGAGCAGGTGACCCATCTCGCGATATTGCGTGAAGATCAGCGCCGCGTCGCCTTCGCCGACCACTTCTTCCAGCATCTCGACAAGCCGCTCGCATTTGCCGCTTCGGCCGTCGAGGGCGGCGGCCGACGGGTCGTCGCCCAGGAGCGCCGGGTGATCGCACACCTGCTTTAGCCGCGTGAGCGCCGCGAGGATCAGACCGCGTCGGCGGATGCCCGTGGCCGAATCGATCTGCCCGAGCATCTCGCCCGTGATCCGCTCGTAGATCGCGGCCTGTTCGCTCGTGAGGTTGCAGAAGACCTTGTTCTCGATCTTGTCGGGCAGATCGCCTGCCACCTGCGGGTCCGACTTCGACCGCCGCAGCACAAACGGCTGGATCATCCGCCGGAGCATCATCGCCCGCTCCTTGTCGCCCATCTTCTCCACCGGCACGGCGAACCGCTCGCGGAACTCACTGGCGTTGCCCAGCAGGCCCGGGTTGAGCAGCTCCATGATGCTCCACAACTCGCTCAGGTGGTTTTCGACCGGTGTGCCGGTCAGCGCGATGCGCCGCGGCGCCGGGCTCGAGCGGATCGCCACGCGCGCGGCCGCCGACGG
>CAZBOE010000345.1:0-2307 GCA_964493365.1 uncultured Tepidisphaeraceae bacterium
GGGTGAGTCGGCGCGGGTTGTGTCGAGACGCGGCGGGTCGGTGCGGGTTGCGTCGAGGCGGGGCGAGTCGGGGCGGGGCGAGTCGGGGCGGGGCGGACCGTGGCGGGGCGTCCCGGCGCTGGAAGACCCGACGGGCTCGGCCTGGGGTGGCGCGGCTTCTGCTCGTGCGTGCGGATACATCTCGACACCCTACCGGCTGGTCGGTGAGACAGACACGGCGGACAACCGCCGCGGACAACCACTGCGGACAAAGTAGCCGCCCTGACAACGCCCCCCGCGCCGACGCATTGCGGGGAAAAATCGCAACGCGTTTTACACGGCCGACTGGCGACCGCGAACCGGCAATCGCAATCCCGCGACCGACGACCCGCCACAGTGCAAAACGAACAGCGCGAATCGAGCAGTGCGAATCGAGCCACTCGGGCGGAGGTGATCCGGCCGCGTCGCGGCCCGCACGCTTCGGATTCGGCACGCCAAGCCTGCAGGGCGTCACGGCCGGCCTTGCGGCGGCGGTCATGCGGGGCGATTACTCGAAGTCGAAGATCTGCTTGCCCCACGCATAGACATACGACAACAACAGCAGGCCCACGAAAATCGCGATACGGATGATCAGCGTGACCGAATCTTCCGGGGCATATTGCGCGTAGGTGGGGAAGACGGTGGCCCAGGGGTAAAGGAAGACGATTTCAACGTCGAAGACCAGGAAGACCATCGCGACGATATAGAAGCGGACGTTGAACCGCTTGCGGGTGTCGCCGATGGGGACCATGCCTGATTCGTAAGTGCTCTCCTTGCCCGGGCCGGTGCGGCGCGGGCCGATGGTAGTCGAGAGCACGATGTTGCCGACGACAAAGCCGATTCCGATGAGGATCAGCAGCACCACGGGCGCCCATGCGGTTCGGGGGTCGGGCGCGGCGGCGAGCAAACCCACGGGTAACAGCTCAGTCAGCGGCAGCAGCATCGGCGTGCGATCTCCTTGGCGGCCATCCTAGTGATCGCCGCCCGGCTGGCAAAGCGCGGGTGTCGCTCAACTCGTAAGGCGCTGATGGCAGGGGCTCTTGCGACACGGGGGCAATGGGCGGCCGGGGTTGCGGCGTGGCAGGTGTCGGGGGTGGCCGGAGTTGTAGGGCGACCGGAGTTGCGGCATGACTGGAGTTCCGGGGTGGCCGGAGTTCAGGGGTGGCCGGAGTTCAGGGGTGGCCGGAGTTAAGGGGTGGCCGGGGTTAACTCGCGGGCGGGCCGCGGGGCGGGTCTTTCGAGGTGGTGTGTCCCTTTGGGCGGGGTGAATGGGTGGCCGGGATGGGCGGGCGGCGGGTCGTGAGGCCGGGCGGAGTGAGTGGCAGGAAGGGTGAGCGGGGGCGGCTTGGACGGGATCTGAGCATTGTCGGGGCGGGGTCCCGGAGCCATTTGCCCAGTTTACCTTTGTGCCGCACTAGCGGAGCGCGAGAGTTTGATCAGTCGAGTTGCCCGGCCCCGCGGATGGCGTATGGTTCGTCCGTCGCCCCGGCCGAGGCCGGTGGCGGTCTGTCTTGTCGGGCACCTCAATCGAGCTTCGGACGGAGAATCATGCGCCTTTGGATGCTTAACGGTCGTGCGGCAGTCGCGGCGGCACTTGGGATAGCGCTCGGGGCGGGCCTGTCGACCGCGAACGCGGGAACCATCGTCCGTTTTGAAACCTCGATGGGCGATTTCGAAGCGGTGATGTATGACACCGCCACGCCCATCACCGTCACCAATTTTGTCTACTACATCTCCAACACCCTGTTCAACGGCACGTTCATCCACCGGAGCGTCCCGGGGTTTGTCATCCAGGGCGGCGGCTACTCCTACGACGGTGAGTTCATCTATTCCGTGCCGACCCAGCCGGCGATCGTGAACGAGTTTGCCTCGAGTCCCGCCGACAGCATGGGGCGGAAGAATGTCCGCGGCACCCTCTCGATGGCGCGGACGGCATCGCTCAACTCGGCAACCAGCCAGTTCTTCATCAACCTGGTCGACAACACCTTTCTCGACAACCCGGCGAGCCCCTATGCCGTGTTCGGACGTGTGCTGGATAACCCGGCCGACCCGAACGACGGCATGGCCGTGGTCGACGCCATCGCGGCCCTGCCCGTGGTCAACGCCGGAGGGGCGTTTTCGGAGTTGCCGCTGCAGAGCTTTCCGCCGCCGGGCGAGTTCCTCCGCCCGCAGGACCTGGTGACGCTGTTCGATGTGTTTGTCGTCACCCCCGGCGACACCGACCGCGACAAGGACGTCGACTTCGACGACCTGGGCGTGCTGCTGGGCGCCTACGACACCACGGTTTCG
>CAZBOE010000346.1:0-2275 GCA_964493365.1 uncultured Tepidisphaeraceae bacterium
CTCGACGATCAGGAGCATCGCCCCGAGCCACGCCGCGCCGCGGCCATAGAGCCGGTCGCACCAGACAAACGCGAGCGCCACCAACGGGACGAACAGCGCCGCCTTGTAGATCGCCAGGATCATCGAGATCGTCTGGGGCGCCAGCGACTGCCCGTAGAACGAGTGGCGTCGCGCCACGCGCTGGTCGGTGGCGATCCGCTCGGGCAGCGCGCGATCGGTCTCGACGCGCGGCCCCGTGACGATCAGTGACGGGTCGGGCAGTGTGTCGGGGTTGAGCGGCGCGCCCGGGTTGACCCCGGCCGCGAGGATCGGCAGCGCCGTCAGCATGCTGCCCAGCGGCGGGTCGTTGAGCCGCATCAGCACATCGGGCTTGTAGATGGCGGTGAACCCGCGGCGCAGGTGATACTGGTCATCCACGCTCTCGCTGTGGGCGCTGGCGACCAGGATCGCCCGCGGAATAACCACCGCCGCCGCGATCACCATGACCAGCGCGATGACCTTCCAGCCGGGCCGGCCATCGCATGACGCGCCATCACCTGATCTCTGATCGCCTGATTGAGCCTCGCCCGATCGCGACGCTTCTGAGGAGGATTCGCTGCTGCGGGGTTGGCGCGACGGGCTTACGCCCGGTGGCTGGGCAACAGTCGCGTCATGGGCGGATCCGGTCGGCATGGTCGCCGACCGTTGTAGCACAGAGCGGCCTGCGACACATGATCGCCACAGTGCGGATCAGCCTGCCCGCCCAATCGGTCGACCCACGCCCGCGGTGATCACCCGCCGCCTTCCTGGGCAACCGGGTCGGTGGTGTCGCGCAGCCAAGGGTTGATGGCGTCGCGTGCGTCGGCGGGCAGCTTCGACTCGGCGTGGTGATCCATGAACAGGTAGTTGCTGCCGCGGCCCAGCCCGTGGCGGTAGTGCTCGACGACGCGGTTAAAGTCGTCGTCCTCCATGTAATAGTCTTCTTCCGAGCTGACCTTCTCGCCGATCAGCACCACCTCGGACGTCGATCGCCCGTCAGGCAGCTTTGAGCTGATCTTGAGCAGCTCTTCCGGGTCGCGGGCGAGGTGTTTGTTGAGCACATACGAGTGCTCGACATACTGCGGCGCCGTGTCCGGCCAGGTCGAGCCGCCGTCGGAGGGGCACTTGAGTTCGGGCGGGTTCCACACCGCGGGCTTGAAGACATAGACCGGCCAGCGTTCGTTGCGCGGCTTGTTGGTGCCGAAGGTCTCGAAGGGGCCCTTGGTGCCGTCGGCCAGGATCGGCGCCGGCCCGACCGGGAAGAGGTAGCCGCGGTTTTCGTTGGCATAGATCTGCAGCGCATTGCCGACCTGCTTGAGGTTCGACAGGCACGCAACCGCGTTGGCGGCCGCCCGGGCCTTGTTGAGCGACGGCAGCAGCGTGCCGATCAACACCGCAATAATGCCGATGACCACGAGCAGTTCCACCAGCGAAAAACCCGCGCGAGCGGCGCGAGCCTGCGGCGTGAGGCGATCCAGAGCCGTTTTCATTCGTCACTCCTTCCAGAAGCCGAGTCGGGCATTGCGGCAGACGACAGCGTGACCGAGCCACCCCGGCCGATATCACCCGGTCGGCCCGATCGGCAGGGCCGACCCGGCAGGCTCGACCGACGCGCCCGCGGGTTACGACAGCGGGGCGGTCCGAGCGTTTGTTTCTTTCAACGTCAGAGCATGCGCGCTATTGTGTCGGCGGTAAAGGATATTCTGCCGCACGGGCCACCCCGCTCTGCACTGTAAAACCCGTGGTTGTATCGGCTTACCCGCCCGGATCGCATTCGGTTATTCCGCCCGGCCGGCTCGGCGGGTCAATCACCCGACGCTTAATCTTGCGGCACTTGCAGGGTCTTTATGAAGCGACAAGCCGATGCCACAGTCGCCCCCGCGCCGGTCGCTGCTGCGGATCAACCGGGCATCCGGGCAAACCCTTGGCGCCGCCTCCCCGGCCCCGCGTGGGCCGCGGCATGGCTGAGCCTGCTGGTCTACGGCGTCACCCTCTGGGGCACCTACATCTACGACGACCGCTTCATCGCGCAGGAAGACCCGCGCCTGACCGACCTCTCGCGTTGGACCGAGATTTTCACCGACGACTACAACACAAACGGCGTCGACAACCTCTATCGCCCGCTGGTCACGTTGTCGTATGTCATCCAGCGGCAGTTGCATGGTGACAACGCCATGCTTTTTCATGCCGTCAACTGGCTCTCAGCCGCGGGCGCCGCGGCGCTGGTTGCGCTGCTGGCGCGGTCGGTGGCCGCGAC
>CAZBOE010000347.1:0-2270 GCA_964493365.1 uncultured Tepidisphaeraceae bacterium
GACGTCGACCTCGTGCGCGGCCTGCTCGTTGCCCACGCCGACACGGCCGGCCGCATCATCTTCAACGGCGTGCCCACCGGCGTTCGCGTCGCCGAGGGCATGGTCCACGGCGGCCCCTTCCCCGCCACCAACCGCCCCGACACCACCGCCGTCGGCCCGCGCGCCATCGAGCGCTGGTGCCGACCGATCTGCTGGCAGAACGCCCCGCAAGACCTGCTGCCGGACGACCTCCGCGACCCGCGCCCGTGAGCGCGGCCCGCATCACGCGGCCCGTGTTGTTCGTGGATCCCCGCCCGCCCTACCGCCGCCCGCCCGTCGCGACCGCGAACACCCCGCCCACGATGCTCTCATCGTTCTTGTCCGTCCCCATCCGCAACCGCCCCACGATCTTCGCCGAGCCGATCAGCCGCGAGGGCTTCACGTCCAGCGCGACCATCTCGCCCGTCTTGAGGATCATCTCCTGCGGGGCCAGCCCGCTGGCCAGCACCGCGATCAGCTCGCCCAGTTGCGGGTTGTGACCCACCAGCATGACCGACTTCCGCCCCGCCCGGTGCTCGCGCTCGATCAGCTCGATCGCCTCGCCGATCGGGTGGTCCACCTCCAGCCCGCGCTCCACCGCCAGCTCGCACCCCAGAGCCGCCTGTATCGCTCGCGCCGTCTGGATCGCCCGTGGATACCGGCTCGACAGCATCACCTCCGGCCGGAACTCCGCCCCGCCCGCCACCAGCCTCGCGGCCAGAAACTCCGCCTGCGCGTGACCCCGGCCGGTCAGCGTCCGGTCAAAGTCGGCGAACGACCCCTCGTCCGCATCGACCGCCTTTCCATGTCGAACGATGTACACGCGCATCGCGAGCAGCTCCGGCCAACCCAAACCCCCGCGCACAACTTCAAGGCCCACACTCGGCACCAACCCGGCAAGGCGGACGCCGCTTCTATCGACTATTCGGGATCAATCGACAAATGATGCACCACGGGAGCAAAAACCCCCTGTTTGGGCTAGCCTGTTCGGGTTATCGGTTGGAGATGGACGAACCGTCCGCGCCGCCCGCATTGGCGTCCTTCGCTGGGGAATACTCCCGTCCGAAGGACTCATGGCTCCGTGGCCACGCGAAAGCACAACACAACCGGGTTGGCATGCGGATCGACATCTGTCTTAGGTGTCGATCCGTCGATCGTCGCGTCGCCGACGATCGGGGTGTTCGCGGTGCCCCTCCTGCGGGATGGCGCACCACCTTGTCCTTTTCCCCCGGGATGCAGCCTTTGCAGCCAGGGAGCGAAGTACCTTGTGTGTCGGCTGAACAGGGTATCGAAGATTCAACAATCGTGAGTTTCCGGTGCAAAACACCCTACTCCGGGTGCGTGTAACCCCTTGCAAAGACCACAACTCGGCTCGCTCGAGCCAACGGCCCCGGCACCTCCGCCGAGCTCTCCGGAGGAGGCCGACGGACTATCGGACCTGCCGCCGGTCCGCTTCATGTCCCGCGCGTGTTGCCGAACAGGGCGATGTGCAGCCGGGCGCAGTACCGCCACCCGCGCGCTGTGCACGCCCCCACCACCGCCGCCGTCGCCTCGGCCGATCGGGTCCGCACGCCCTCGGGCATCAGCAGCACGTCGCTCGGCCTGACCCGCGGCAGCCGCGCCAGCAGCGACTCGATCTGCGCCAGGTCGCTCTCCAGGCTCCCCGCTCCGACGACGAACTTCAACTGCCGATCGCGCCCCGGATCGCGCTCAGGGTCGAACATCTCCAGCAACGACGCCAGCGCCGGCAGGTTCAACCGACGCTCCTCGTGCCGCGCCGCCCAGACGCCCGCGGGGTCGCGCGCATCGCCCCGCGGCGTCGAGTTCGCCAGCTTCGGGCTGATCGACATGAGATGTCCGGTCACACCGCCCGGCGGGATGATCGTCCCCGCCGTCTCGATCGTGACGTGCATCCCGCCCTCCCCCGCCAGTCGCGCCGAGAGTTCGGTGAGCTGCGCGAACATCATCGGCTCGCCCCCGGTCAGCACGGCGTGCTGCACGCCGCTCGCCCGCGCTTCGCCGACCAGCTCACCGATCGCGCGCGCTCCGCCCTCCGGGTTCCACGACGCGTACGGCGTGTCGCACCACCCGCACCGCAGGTTGCAGCCCGACACGCGGCAGAACCACGACGGCACACCCGTCAGCTTCCCCTCGCCCTGGACGCTGACAAAGGTCTCAGAAATGGGGATGGCCGCGGACACCGGACCATCCCCATTTCTGAGACCTTTGTCAGCGTCCAGGGAAAGAGTGTA
>CAZBOE010000348.1:0-2245 GCA_964493365.1 uncultured Tepidisphaeraceae bacterium
GCGGCGATGCCACGATCGACACCCACGCCTCCGACAATCAGACCACCGCGCCCGGCGGCGCCGCCTTGTCGACCGATGCCCATGCCGCGGGTGTAGCGGTCGAGGCCGTCGCCCCGATCCCGCTGGACCGCATGGTCATCCCGCCCCATACGCTGGAACTCCACGACAACCCGCTCATGGGCACGGTCGATGCACCCAAGATTCTTCCGCCGGTCGTCGCCAGCGTCAGCGGTGTGTCGCTTGAAACCGCACACGCCGAAAACCACGGCCACCGCGACTTCACCGACCTCGCGCCACGCGATCAGGGCACCGTCAACGCCTTCTATTCGATCTACTTCATGATGACCGGCCTGCACGGGCTTCACGTGCTCATCGGCATGGGGGCGATCGCGTGGGTGCTGATCAAGTCGCTCGCGGGAACTTTCGGCCCCGAGTATTACACCCCCGTCGATCTCGTCGGCCTCTACTGGCACCTGGTCGACCTCATCTGGATCTTCCTGTTCCCGCTGCTCTATCTCATCCACTGATCACAGGCCCGTTACCTCGGCGGCCCGAATGGCCGGCCGATCAACGCGACGAACCGCTCCCCCATCACTGACCCAACCGGCTGAACGACCATGGCACACCCCGAATCACCCGCCGTTCACGATCGCGTCGCCGAATCCCATGGCGACCAAGCCCACGCCATCCACGCCGTGCCCATGTCGATTCTCGTGGGCACGCTCGTTGTGCTGCTGGTGCTGACGTTTCTGACCGTGGCGGCCACCTGGATCGACCTCGGCCCGCTCAACGTCTGGCTCGCACTGGGCATCGCTGTCCTCAAGGCGGGCGTCGTGGCGCTGTTCTTCATGCACCTCTACTGGGACAAGCTCTTCAACGGCATCGTTCTGATCGCCAGCCTGTTTTTCGTCGCGCTGTTCATGGGCATCGCCATCCTCGACAGCCGCGAGTATCAGCCTGTCCTGGCGGTGCCGCCCGCGCCGGCGGGCATGAACGTGACCGAATAGCGGCGTGATTTCCGCGTGTTCTGAAACCTCGTCCGCCGTCTGCACCTAGGATCGGGAAACAGCCGGACCTCCTTCCCCGGGATCCCGACCATGACCCTGCTCGATATCCGATCGGTCAAGTCCAACCACGCCGTCTCGCACAAGGCCGCGACCTTTGCGATGGCGCTGTTCCTGCTCTCGCTCGCACTGCTATTCTTGGCGAGCCTGCTGGTCTACCTGCTGATCCGCCTGGGCATCTTCGGCAACATGCCCGGCGGGCTGCCTGCCATCGGCTCGATGCAGCTTTCGCCCTGGCTTTGGGCGAGCACCGCCGTCATCCTGGTCTCGTCGGCGACCATCCAGTTTGCCGTCGCGTCGGTTCGGCGCGAGCGCCAGCGCGACCTTCGCGTGTGGCTCTGGCTGACGATGGCGCTGGCGGTGCTCTTTACGGTGATCCAGGCGCCGGCTTTGTACGAGTTGTACGGAAGGCACGCCGAGGCCAAGGCGGCGACGAGCAACGGGCTCTACGGCGCGATCATGTTCCTGATCATCGTTCACGCCCTCCACGTGATCGGCGGAATCGTCGCGCTCGGTATCGTGCTCCATGGCGCGGTCAACGCCCGATACGACCACGAACACTACGGCCCCCTCAAGCACACCGCCATGTACTGGCACTTCCTCGACGTGGTGTGGATCGTCCTCTACGCGACGCTGCTCGTGACCGGCTGAGCATCGCGCCACCGTGGTGCGCCGACTGTGTCGGGGTTGAGCACCGAAAGGCCGGCCGATCGCCCGCCGGCCGACCTCGCGCCAGCCGCCACCCCGCCGGCCGTCCTCGCGCCGGCCGCTGTCACATTTACGACCGACCGCCGACGAACCAGCGACAATGAATCTCGCGGCAATCGCCCCGCGCCGATCACCGCACACCGACGATCCCGCGTCTGCCCATTCCGCGCCCACCAATCCCGTATCGACAACCCCGCATCGACACCGGCCCCTTCGACCCCCATCTCATCAACACCCCTCGCGACCGGCCGCCTGCCGCTACGTGCTCTCCGCCACCTCTTTCTTCCACACAGCGACTTCTTTCTTGAGCGTATCGATCAGCCACTCACACGCCTCGAAGGCCTCGCGGCGGTGGGGCGTCGAGACCGCGATCACCACGCTCGGCTCGCCCGCCGGCACGCGTCCCACCCGGTGAACGATCGCCGCCTTCACCACCGGCCACCGCTGCCTGGCGCGTTCACACAGCCCCGCCA
>CAZBOE010000349.1:0-2226 GCA_964493365.1 uncultured Tepidisphaeraceae bacterium
ACCGGCCACGCCATCTTCGAAGCCACCCACGGCACCGCCCCCAAGTACGCCAACCAGGACGTCGTCAACCCCGGCTCGGTCATCCTCTCGGGCGTCATGATGCTCGAACACCTCGGCTGGAAGGAAGCCGCCGACCTGATCGTCAAGGGCCTGGAAAAAGCCATCGCCGCCCGCACCGTCACCTACGACTTCCACCGCCTGATGGTCTCCGAAGGCCACACCAGCGCAAAGAAGGTCAAGTGCTCCGAGTTCGGACAGGAGATCATCAAACACATGTAAGCCGCCGTCGATCCGGGCCGCCGCACTGTTCGCTCCCGCTGTGCATGCGGTCTTCCGCCGCCCGCGTCGACGCCCATTCGAGAATGAACGTGACGCCCCCGCGCGGCCCGGTCAGAGTCTTTCTGTCGAGCGCCCGCGGGGGGCTTTCAACGTTTCTGACAATTCCATACCAAGCGGGGTGGTCGTATGCGCAACGCCGACACGCAGATGCGCATGCACTCAGAGACGCCGGGCAGCGGAAGCATCGCAGCGGGTCATCGCCTCTGCAGCCTCGCCGTGCTGTTGGCCTTCGTCATCGGCTGCGAACCCTCGTCCACGAAACCAGCGGATGACATGGCACACGACCATTTCATCGCTCTTGCTGAAAAGGAGTTGGAGCGACTGAGGGTCTCCCCGGCGGGGCGATCGCCGACGGTCAAGCGTGAATCTGATGCGGTTACAGTGGTCTTCCCGCCACCGAGTGGCGCGCGTGCAGGTGATTTCACGATCGTTCTCGATCCCCGCACCGGTGCGGTTCTTCGCACGGAGATTCGACGTTGATGCAATGCGCAGCGGCCACCACTTGATTTGATGAGCCCGTCGCGGTGTTGAAGAGTAGAGGGGACGTACTGGTGTCCTGCCCGCCCGGCTACCCCTCAGTTGTCGCAGCATCATTCGGCGGACAAGGCCGAGTCGGTTCGGTCATCTACACCGAGCGCGAAGCGCTCATCGTCGCGCCGTGACCCACTTCGCGGCCGGGTCGGCCTGTCGACGCTCTTCCAAGCCTTCAGATCGTTCAGCCCCGCAACCCCCATCCGGCCGGTCACACTCACTCGGCCGATTTTCCTTCCGCGCCGCCCCCCTCGCCCGGCCCCTCGGCCACCAGTCCCTCGGCCGCCAGCCACTTCGCGGTCGCCTGCGCGTCGGTGCAGATCAGGAACACCTCCTGCACCGTCCCCGTCGAGGTGTACAGGCATTTAAGCCCCGCTTCGGTCGGATACTGCACCTTAAAGCTCGGCGGCGTCTTGCCCCGCCGCGTCTTGATCCGACCCGGCACGATCCGGCTCACGTGCGGACACTCCTTCACGATCAGGTTGAGCAGGTCGTCCAGACCGTGAATCCGCCCGTGCTGTCGCTTGATGCGGCCGAACTTCATGCCCAAAGCATAGCGGCCCCGGCCCGCCCGCGTAGGATGGCCCGCCATGAAGCATCTGCGCGAGGAACTGTGGTTCAACATCCCCGACCGCCGGGGGTATGTGAACATCACGCCCCAGGTCGAGGCGCTGGTCGCCCGCAGCGGCGTCGCCCAAGGGCTGTGCCTGGTCAACGCCATGCACATCACCGCCTCGGTCTTCATCAACGATGACGAGCGCGGCCTCATCGCCGACTACGACAAGTGGCTCGAAGCCCTCGCGCCCCACGCCCCCACCAGCCAATACCTCCACAACCGCACCGGCGAAGACAACGCCGACGCCCACATGAAACGCCAGATCATGGGCCGCGAGGTCGTCGTCGCCGTCACCGATCACAAGCTCGACCTGGGCCCGTGGGAGCAGATCTTCTACGGCGAGTTCGACGGCAGGCGTCGGAAGCGCGTTCTGGTTAAGATCATCGGCGAATAACCGCCGCCCGCGTATCGCCGCAACCGATTCCGTCTCACCACCCAACCCCATGCTCAACCGCATCAAGAAGTTCTTCCGAACATCGCTGCTGGGCGGCCTGACTGTTCTCCTCCCGATCGCCATCCTGGTGTTCGTCTTCAAGTGGATCTTCGACTGGGTCATGTCGATCATCGACCCGCTCACCCGCTGGGTCATCCACCAGTCGGGCATCCCGACCGACGACGAGCCGGTCCTGCGCTATGCCGCCGCTTTCCTGGTCATCGTCTCACTCATCCTCACCTGCTTCCTCATCGGGCTGTTCGTCCGCACCGCGGTCGGCCGGTTCATTCACAACCTCCTCGAAACC
>CAZBOE010000350.1:0-2220 GCA_964493365.1 uncultured Tepidisphaeraceae bacterium
AAGGTGGTCATGATCACGCCGCCTTCACCGGCCATGGCGTACCACCGGCCTCCCTTGATGAAACTCTTGTCCCGATACGGACCGACATCGGGAGCGAAGTTGTATTTCCAGATCGACTTCAGCGCCGACAGCGTCTCCTTCTCGGGTGTCAGCCGGCCCAGGCCGACCTGCATGGCCCACGCGTTGCCCATGAGCTGGTCGATATGACAACCATTGTTGGTATTGGTGCTTTCGGGGTGCTTGGGATCGGGCTTGTGGATGAAGTATTCGCCGTTAAAGAGGTTCTTGACGAGGGCATCGCTTCCGCGCCGGGCGATGGTGGCGCAGCGCTCGGCAAAGGCGGCGTCGCCGATGTCCCTGGCCATGGCCTCGCCCGCGCGAAGAGCGCCGATGTAGAAGGAACTGATCCAGGCCATGGCGCCCCACCAGGAGGCGTCCAGCGTGTTGTACTGCTCGCCTTCAAGGATGCCGTTCTCGTCGCCGTCGCAGCGGATGAGATACTCGATCGACTGCTTCACCCGCGGCCAGATGCTCCTGAGCATGGAATCATCCGGCGACATGAGGTGTTCCCGCCAGGCGCGCATGATGACGCCGCACTGGCCGTCGTGGGCAACCTGTCGATGGTATTCGCCGCGGTAGTCGATTGCGCCATTGTCGCGCCAGGCGGTGCCGAAATCGGTTCGCACTCGCAGGTCACGCTCCAGTTCCGGGAAGATGCGGGCGACAGAATGGGCGTAGTTCCAGACGTGCTGGCAGGTTCCGGGACAACAATAGACGCCCTCGAAAGCATAAAATCGCCCGTTGTCGAACTGAAAACACGTGCTGGTGGAGAGCGTGCATATGGGAATGAGCACGCGTTCCAGCAGCCAGTGGGGCAAGGTCGAGCCGTACCAGGTGTCTCGCCACAGGCGCGTCTGGCCGGCCAGACGATCGAAGTTGTCCGCGATGTATCGGGCGACAGCGGCGGCGGAGTCGAATCGCTTGCCGTAGGACTTCTTCAGCCTGGGGGCATCGACCAGCGAGGCGAATTTGTCGCGTGCCGGCTGCGGAAAGTGCCAGGTGACCAGAAAGACAATCTGGCCGCTCTCGCCGGCAGCCAGGCGCAGTTTGCGGCTGACGCCGCCAAGCAGGCGGGTCTCAAACGGCTCCGTGGCGCTATCTGCCAGCGCGGCGGCCATCACCGACTCGACGGGGTTCTCTCCCAGCTTGGCATGACCGGCGGTGTCACCGCCCAGCACCATCAGGCCCATCGTGCCAAAGTCCTCGGCTTGTTCCAGAGGATACACGTTCCTGGGCCGGTCGGTGAAGACGATCTGGTCGATGTTGATATGGCCCCAGGGGCCGGTGGCGTTGTCGACGATCTCCAGGCGGGCCTCGCGACCGTCAAACGGGGACACGTCCCAGTTCCGCCAGGCGAGCCGTTCGTTGTCGCGGCCCGTCGCCGTGCGGACAGCCTTGCCGTCGACCAGGAGGTTGATGCAGGTCTGTTTGCGGTCGCTGCCGCCGCCGATGAGGAACGAGATGTGACGCCGCTCGATCTTGAACGGCTGCGAGAGCAGGCGGCCTGTGGTGCGGTCTCCATTCAGGAATGTGTTGACCAGTCGCTTGCCTTGAAAACCGGATACGGATTGTTGATTGGGCAGTGTACCGACGGCCGGTTCCTTGCCGAATGCTTCGCCCTCGACCGTCCATTTTCCGTAGCCGTTCTCGAAATCCTCGAAGACGACATCCGGGCGAGCGGGCGCATCGGGCTGTTTCTCTGGAATCGCCGTGCAGAACAGCAGCGCGCCGGCCGCATCGTGAATGATCTTGTTCTCTCGGCGGCCGAGCCCCGCCAGGCCGCTGCCGAGGCTGACGCCGTTCTGCATCCAGCCGGCGATCTCGACTTCCACGGGCTCGGCGGAAGTGTTCTTCACGGTGTACGCCATGATGGTGGCGGGCAGAGCCGAATCCGGCACGTTAAGCGGAATGAACGGCGAGAACGCTTCGAGGGTGATCTGCGCCGGGAGCGACTTCTCGCGGTATTCGATGACGCCGATGGGGTATTCCAGGCGGAAGGTGATGTCCCCGGGATCGAACCCGCGGCTGTCGAGCGTCTTGAGAGTGGTCTTGCCGCCGGCGGTCAGCTTGACCGCGAAACCCTGCTCGATGGGCCATGCCTGCCTGGGTGGTTTGGCATAATTCGGTCCGGCCGTGCTGGTGAAGTTGCCGGGCGGGGTG
>CAZBOE010000351.1:0-2215 GCA_964493365.1 uncultured Tepidisphaeraceae bacterium
CCGCCCGGGCGAGCTACCGCCACGCGCGGCAGAGCGCCGCGGCCTGGGCGCAGGAATACCGCTCGGCCTCCTACGACCGTGCCGTCCTGGCGCACATGGAAGACCCTGCCTGCGACACCCCGATCGCCATCGATCTCGCCAGCGACACCGCCGTCGCGGCCGCCACGCTCATGTCCGCCGGCGATTTTGGGGTCATTCAAGACGTCTGGACCGCCCCGACCCACCGCCGCC
Organism: uncultured Tepidisphaeraceae bacterium; assembly: GCA_964493365.1. Taxonomy (GTDB): domain Bacteria; phylum Planctomycetota; class Phycisphaerae; order Tepidisphaerales; family Tepidisphaeraceae; genus CAZBOE01. The sequence goes on from CAZBOE010000351.1 coordinate 232, forward strand.
GCGGCATCGCCCGCTGCCTGCTCGCCCGGCTGATCGAGTCGGCCGTCCGCTCGACCCTCCACACCCTGCTCCTCGAAGTCGACACCGACAACCCGCCCGCGCATGCCCTCTACCGCGCCGCCGGCTTCACCCCCGCCACCCGCCCGCTGCGATTCCTGTCGCCGGAGGTGGTGCAGCTGCTCGCGAAAATGCCGCCCCGGTCGATTCCGCCGGGCGGATCAGAAAGATAGTATAATTTGGGCGAGACCTGCCCCGGCCCACACGGAGTAAGCGATGCCCTATTCAACCGTCGCAGAGAACGGCCAGACGACACTGCCGGATGAAGTGGTCGAGGCGTTGCACCTCAAGCCCGGCGACCGCCTCACCTACGACATCGTGGGCGATGACGTCGCCATCCGGGTGTACAAGAGCGTGCGGTCGCTTCGAGGGTCACTGACGAGCGACAAAGGCAAGGGGATTCCGTTCGACCAGATTCGCAAAGCCGCGGCAAAGAAGCACGCAGCGGCGCAACGGCATCCGACCCGCAAGACCAGCGCTGCCCGCCGATGAGCACCCGCATCGTGGACACCAATGTCATCGTTCGCTACCTCGTCGCTGACGAGCCGGCTCTGGCCACCAAAGCTGAGAGGCTGTTCGCCGCCTGTGAGCGGGGGGAAGCGAGACTGATCCTTCTCGATGCGGTCATCGCCGAAACGGTGTTCGTTCTCGAATCCTTCTACGAGAAGCCGCGGGTCGAGATCGCCCGGGTGCTGACGGCGCTCGTTCGCCTGCCCTTCATTGAGACGTCTGCGCCGGGTGTTGTTCTCGACGCGCTGGCACGGTTTGGGCAGTCAACGCTGCACTTTGTCGACTGCTTCATCGCAGCCTCGGCCGCCGCTCGGTCTGTTCCCGTGGCCACCTTCGACCGCAAGCTCGCCCGCTCCCAGCGCGTGGAAGTGAGGCTCGACTAGGGCGGGCGCGGGTTCCTCTTTCTCCCCATGTTGGTCCCCCGCCCCGGCGTTCGCTATCATTCCGGCACCTATGGCATGGCTTGCTGAAAACCGTCGTCTGCAGCGCGTGGAGAAGGGCGAGCCCTATCTCACCGACGCGATGAAGCAGTACATCGCGACCAAGTATTTCCCGCGCTACCCCACCAAGCGCGCCTGCATCATGGCGACGCTCCACCTCGTCCAGCACACCTACAACTGGATCCCCACCGCCGCGCTGGAGGAGGTGGCCGAGTTTCTCGAGATCGCGCCGGCCGAGGCGCTCGACACCGCGAGCTTTTACGAGGAATACTGGCTCAAGCCCAAGGGCAAATACCTGTTGCAGGTCTGCCGTTCGCTCGCGTGCGAGGTCTGCCAGAGCGGGCAGATCACCCGACACCTCTCCGACAAGCTCGGCATCGACCCCGGCGAAACCACCGCCGACGGGCGCTTCACCCTCGTCGAGCTCGAATGCCTCGGCTCCTGCGGCACCGCCCCGGTCGTGGGCGTCAACGACGTGCTGTTCGAAAACCTCACGCCCGAGAAGATGGACCAGATCATGTCCACCCTTCCCGACGACCCCCACGACTTCAAAGACCCCACTGTCAACTGGAAGGTCGACGAAGGCCCGGAAAGCCATTGACGACACCCCCGCCCGCCGGGCACGGCAAGGGTGAGATGCCCGCCCAGCGCTAGCCTTGCGCCGCGCACACGCCTGCCACCCCGCGCCAGCCTGCCACCCCGCGCCAGCCTGCCCCTGCCCGCCAGCGTGCTACCGCGCGCCAGCCTGCTACAGCGCGCCAGCTTGGCACCGCAAGCCTGCCTGCCACGGCGGCGACGACCTCCTGCAACGCATACTCGCGACGTTCGAACTCGGCGCCGCCCCGCCAGCCCCCTGACACTCCCCGTGTGCCACTGATCTGTGTGGCCACTGCTCCATGTAGGGTCCGCTCCGCGGACCGTCTTCGCCACGCCGGGTGCCCCACCCCGCTCCCCGGGTGCCCCACCCCGTAGCGCAG
>CAZBOE010000352.1:0-2188 GCA_964493365.1 uncultured Tepidisphaeraceae bacterium
AGGCGCCGGGGCGAGCGTGGACCGTGCCTTCGACGCGGACCGCTTGGGACCCGCAATCGAAGCGGGCGGCGCGGCGCCGCACAGCCCGCCCGAGGCCAAGGGCCGCTGAAAGATCCGGCCCAGTCGGCCACCGCACCGCGGCCGCCACGCCATCGAACGCATGGTCCGTCGGGTGACAGGCTTCCGGCGCGTTGCGACCCGGTACGACCCACTCGCCGCGACCCACCTCGCCAGAGCCCGACACCGAGGGTCGAGCAGAGGGGACAACGCCGCCATTGCAGCGTCGTGCCTGCGAATCCGGATCGTGGGCAGCCGTCCGGAACACCAGCCCAATCGAGAGTCAGGGCGGCGCAATGATCGCGTTCTGATTGCGTGGCGCGCTTATGGATGGCACTTTATTCATGGTATTGTGATCTTATCCGCCGCCTGTCGGCGGCGTGAGACAAGGTGCAGCTGGATGGCGACCATCTCGTGGTTCGATGAGTTCCTTGGCGTCGCCCTGTGGAACGATTACTCCGTAGCCACGAGTGGGACAGGAAACATCCGGCTTTCTGCCAACCCTTCCATCGGCGGCTGGCTCGCCCTGGGCGCAGGGCCGGCGGGTGCCGGGGCGGCACAGCTCCGCTATGTCACTCCGGCTGACACGGGCTACGACGGGCTGGGTTGGGCCACCTTCGGTGAGCAGCGACTCCTGATCAGCACCATCCTGAACATCGATCTCACCATCGGCTTCGTCTCGATCGACAATCCGGCGAACGTCGCCGGCGCCCTGCTCTACCGCGCCGATCTTGGCCACTGGATCTTCCAGACCGGCGCCGACGGCCAGTACACGAACATCGCGACCGACTGGCTGCACACACCTGGCGAGACGTTCACCGTCAGGGTCGAGACAGGCACCGGCTACTCGGCCGCCTTCATCGACGGTGTCGAAGTGGCTCGCTCCACCACCAACCTGCCAGGCGACGAACGGGTCGCCTGGGATACGCAGGTGTGGAACCAGGCGCACGCCAGCGGCTACTCCGCGCCGACCGTCTGGGTGGACTACCTCTGGGTCGGGCACGACAACACCTCGGACCCCGTGATCGGGCCGATCGACACCGCGGGATGGCATGACGAGTTCAGTTCGCCAACGCTTGCCCCGCAATACTGGGTGTCGACAGCCGGCTCCGGAGCCGTCGGTCAGGCGTCCTCCGGTGACTGGCTCGAGCTGTTTGCGAGTTCGACCGAGGCCGGCACGGCGCGGATCCGGCTGGGCGAAGACCCGGCCGTCAGCCCGCACGATGCGATGAACTGGTTTCCCGGCCTGGGAGCTGTCGGGGAACAGCGGGTCGTTGTGAACACGACCCAGGGTCTGCACCTTACGATCGGCTGGGTCTCGCGCGACGATCCCGTCAATGTCGGCGGCGCCCTGCTCTATCGGGCAGACCGGCAGGAATGGTTTTTTCAGACCATCAGCAATAACGAATACAATAACGTTTCCACCGGATTCAATCACATCCCCGGGGTTCCGTTCACGGTGCGGATCGAGACCGGTGACGGCATCGCGATCGCCTTTATCGACGGCGTTGAGGTGGCGCGGTCGGAGATCAGTGTGCCGAGCGATCTCCCGTATGCCTGGGAGAACCAGTTGTGGAGCTTCCCCGACGACACGCCCGATGTGTCGCCGGCCTTGTGGATCGACTACATGCGGGTGGAGCAGGATCGCGGCACCGTGTTCAACAAGCCGGTTTCCGAGGACAATTGGATCACCGGCACGCGCTCCGGACACCTGCTGAATGTCAGCCCGACCTGGCAGATCGTCGGCGTCGGCGATTTCAACAACGACGGCACCGACGACATTCTGCTGCGCAGCACCTTCGACGGCACGGTGGCCGTGCGATGGGCCAGGGATGGTTTCATCACCAACCACAGCACGCTCTACCCGAGCGCCCCGACGACCTGGCAGATCCAGGGCGTGGGCGACTTCAACGGCGACGGTTTCGACGACATCGTGCTGAGGAGCAGCATCGACGGCACCGTCGCAAGCTGGACCATCAAGGATGGCGGGATCGCGCGTGAGGCGATCGTTCATCGGAACACCGACCCTGTCTGGCAATTGCAGGGCGTGGGCGACTTCAATGGCGATGGCACATCCGATCTGCTGTTGCGCAGCGCATCGAGTGGCACCATCGTGGTCTGGTTCATGAAC
>CAZBOE010000353.1:0-2183 GCA_964493365.1 uncultured Tepidisphaeraceae bacterium
CGGGCCGGTCTGCCCGTACAACGCTTCACTGTGTCGCACTCGGTCGTCCTCCTTGTCCGGACTCGTCAACTCGTGGCGCCGAATAACGCCATCGAGGTACTCCTGGCAACTCGTGGTCGCCACCAGCCCGACGAATGCCACGGCGCGGGCGAAGCTGCGACTGCGTAAAGCTGACCCAGCTCATCAGGCCCAGCGCGGCAAACGGCATGAGCGCCGGCAGCGCGGGCAGCAGGTAATGTTTGTGTTTCCATGCCGCCAGCGAAAGCCAGAGGAAGGCGACGGCTATCCAGCAGAGCATCAGGAGCGACATGGGCTCGCGGATCTTTCGCGTGCGCCATGCCGCCACGAGCCCGATGACGACGAGCGGGGTCCAGGGGAGCAGCATCAGCGGCGCCGACCAGAGATAGACATGCCACGGATCGGATCGCCCGGCGATCTCACCCGCAGCGCGGCCGAGGGTTTCCTGGAAGTAGGTGCGGGCGAGGTCGGGGTTGCTGCCCAGGGCGGAGATGAGCCACCCGCCGACGATGACTGCAAACAGGATGATGCCCGGGGGGTTGAGCAGAAAGCGCCACGCCGACAACTGCCGCGTGAGCAGGATGTAGGGGATGATCGCCCCAAAGACGAACAGCGGCCCGAGCCCCTTCAGCGGAATCGCTGCCGCCGTTGCGCCCCAGAACACCAGCGGAAGCAGGCGCGACCACGACGGCATTGCGCCGCCGACCGGCACCGCGCCCATGGCAAACGCCGCGACCGCGGCGACGACGGCCGCGGCATGGGCCATGTCGGCTTCGGCAAGCCTCGCCTGCATCAGGGTGAAATAGCTGGTGAGCTGCAGCAAGCCCGCCAAAAGGCCCGCTCGGCTGCCCAGCCAGTGGGTGGTCATTGCGGCCACCAGCCAAGCGGCGAGAATGCCCGCCAGCACCGACGGCAGCCTGACCACCCATTCTGCGTTGCTGGAGAACACCTGCATCGACAGCGCCATCAGCCACATCGCGCCGGGCGGCTTGACGAGGCGAGGCTCGCCCACGAACTGAGGCACCAGCCACCGACCTGTTTCGAGCATCTCCCGCGCGGGCTGCGCCGCAAGCACCTCGTGCCGCGTGAGCACACGGGTCGAGCCGTCGAGGCCGAGCCCGAGCACGAGGAGCCCTGTCACCACGATCAAGAGGCTTGCCCATATCGGCAGGTGGCGGCTGGGTTCGTCCCTTGTGGCGGCGGCTTCAGCGGATGCGGCATGATCGGGGGCGACGCCGGCAGGCGGACGGGTGTCTGGCGTGTCCGTCTGGTCGAGCGGCAGCGGCGAACCGGGCGTTGAATCTGGAGAGACCGTCACGGTCGGCCATCGTGCGGGGGGGCAGCAGCCGCGTCAACACGCGGGCCGCGCTCGAATGTCGGGTCGACCCGAAGGCGGGCGAACACCAGCGGATGATCGCTGGCGCCCTGGTCGATCAACCCCGCCGATTCGGCCGCCAGCCCGCGCACAAGGATGTGATCGATGCGCACACCCCCGGCCGGATCGTCGTTGAGCGACGCGAGCGCATCGACCACGCCCGGGACGGCAAGCAGATCGGCCAGCGCGCGATCGGTCCGACGGGTGTTCAAATCGCCCATGAGGATGACGGGCGCCGGGGTCGCAAGAAAGAGGTCTTTGACCTGGGAGAGCCCGACGAGTCGGTCGAGCGTGCGGTCAAGGTGAGTGACGATGACGGTGACCGGCACCCCGTCGATGTCGATCACCGCGACCAGCGCTGCGCGGTGTTCGTCGTCCTGCTTGCCCGCGAGGGGAATCGTCCGCCACGAGCGGATCGGAACACGAAAGAGCATGGCGTTGCCAAAGTGCGGCCGCCACCAGCGCATTTCCGAGGGGGCAAAGAGGCTGCCCAGGGTCAGGTCTTGGGCGAGCACCTGGTCCTGCGAGCCGCCGCCGCCGGTGAGGTCGACATCGACTTCATTGAGACCGACGACATCGACCGAGCCGACGGCTCGAATGGTCGCCGCGGTGCGGGAGAGGTCGGCGCGTCGGTCGTGGCCGCGTCCGCTGGCGATGTTGAAAGCCGCAACGGTCAGCGCTCCGGCGCTCTGTGCCGCGCCAGCGTGCCCCGCTTGCACCGGCGGGTCTGTCACCGCGACCGCGGGGGGGACGAGCGGGCCGCCGCTCGCGGGCGGGGAGGCGCGGATGC
>CAZBOE010000354.1:0-2173 GCA_964493365.1 uncultured Tepidisphaeraceae bacterium
CGCCGGCTACCAGTTGGCGTTCGGGAGCAGCGAGGGCGGCGACGGCCAGGGCCATTTTCCGCCCAGCGGGCCGTTCTTCCGCGTGATCGCCGGCCCAGGGCTGCTGCTGTGAGTCCCGCGCTGCGGGGCGCGTCGGGTAATCGGCGCTGCGCCGGCGTCAACCGGGCACGGGCTGGGGCACGTCGAGTTCGATGACCTCGTAGTCCCACGTGACCTCGGCGGCCTTCTTGAGCGTGTTCGACACCGAGCAGTATTTCTGATCGGAAAGCTCAATCGCCTTGACCACATCCCTGGAGTCCAGGCCGATCCCGGTCACTTCGTAATGGATGTGGATGCGCTCGAAGCACCAGGGCGGCTCAGGGGCCTGGTCCGCCGTGACTTTGACACGCACGTCGGTGATGTGGGCGCGCATCTTGGTCAGGATGTTGACCACATCGACGCTGGTGCACCCCGCCAGCGCGACCAGCAACAACTCTGAGGGCTTCATGCCCACGCCCTCGTCGGTGCTGGACATGACGACCGAGTGCTTGGTGCTGTCGGTTCCGACGAACTGCTTGCCTTGCAGCCATGTGACGTTGACTTCAGACATCGGGTCTCCTTGCTGGAATAAGGTCATAAGGCGATGCGGGAAACGCGGCGGCGTTTCATCCCGTCATCTTGTTAGATGCACCACACGCCGATTCGTCGCCAGGGTCACGAGCGCGGCGACGGGCCTGGCGGCGGGCGGCCTTCGCGGTCCCAGCCCATCGCGGCGTAGAAGTCGCGCAGCATTTTTTGCAGATCGACCGTCTTGCCCTGGGTCGGGCCGGCGGGGATTGGCTCCTCGACGAACTTGTCAGGCAGGTCGTCGTCGGCGCGCGTCATGCCGCACGCCAGGTTGAATTCGCGCTCGGCGTTGACGATGCGGTAGCCCGCGTCGAACAACTCCTGCGCGGTCAGGTCCCAACCGGTGAGCGCCGCCGCGAGCCGGGCTTCTTTCTCCAGGCTGAAATCGCCGACGACGGACAGCACCGGCACTTTGCAGATGCCGAGCGCGTCGAGCACGGCGGACACAATCGCCGAGTGCTTCACCAGCGCGCCTTTGCCCTCCGGCGAGAGATGGTTGACCGCTTCCGCGCTGCCGAAGGCCTGCCGGCCCTGCTCCGGCGACCAAAAGAATTCCAGCGACGGGTAGACGGTGGTATAGTCTGCGCCCCGGTTCGAGATGGCGAAGCCGAGCGCCGTGCCCTGCGCGCCGCGCGGATCGTACCCCGGCAGCTCCAGCCCCTTGACATGGTAAGCGTAGTGCTCCGCGCCCCGCCCGATCCGCCGCGCCGCCTCGCGCACGCCTTCAGCCAGCGCGTCGCCCAGCCCCTCGCGGCGGGCGATCTGCCCTATCAGTGCGCGCGCGGCTTCCGCGTCGCCCCACCGCAGCGCCAGGCCGCCGGTGTCGGCGTCGGTGAGGATGCCCCGCTCGTAAAGGTCCATCGCAAAGGCGATGGTCCCGCCGGTCGAGATCGCGTCGATGCCGTAGGCGTTCGTCAGGTTGAACAGGTGGATGACCGCTTCGGGGTCATCGACGCCGATCTTCGGGCCGAGCGCCATCAGCGGCTCGACATCGGGGCGCTCGCCGACCAGCGTCGCAAAGCGCCCGTGCTCGATGCGAATTTCGGCCTTGCAATGGACCGGGCAGCGGTGGCAACTCTTGGCCTTGCGGACGTAGCGCGCCATCTCCCGGCCATCGACCTTCTCGGCTCCCTCGAACTGCGCCTCGCGGAAATTGCGCGTGCCCAGGATGCCCAGGTCGTTCGCCCAGGTGAGATACACCGAGTTGGAGTAAGTGGAATACGTGGCGAAGCGCTCGGCGTTGCGAATGCTGCGCGCGTAGTCCTGCACCAGGTCTCTGACCGCCGGATCGGGCGGGCGGCGGTCGCCCCGGCTGGCGATGACGATGGCCTTCAGGCGCTTGGACCCCATGACCGCCCCCAGCCCGGTTCGCCCGGCGGCGTGCCCGTCGCTGGTGTTGATCGACGCATAGCGCACCAGATTCTCCCCGCCGACCCCGATGAGCAGCGCCTTCAGGTCGGCGTCGTCGGCCTGCGCCCTCAGCGCCTCGGCGGCGGCGCGCGTATCCAGCCCCCACAGGTCAGCGGCGTCGCGGATTTCGGCGCGGTCGGCATCGATCCACAGCGAC
>CAZBOE010000355.1:0-2120 GCA_964493365.1 uncultured Tepidisphaeraceae bacterium
GTCAACGGTCACCCCTTCGTCAATGCCGAAGGCGTTGCCGAGGACGACATTGGCCGTCTTGCGTCCGACGCCGGGCAGCGCGTGCAGTTCGTCCATCGTCGCGGGCACGCGGCCGGCGTGTTTATCGATCAGCTCGGCAGCCATCGCGCGAATCGCCTTGGCCTTGTTGCGGTAGAACCCGGTCGACTGGATGTCTTTTTCCAGTTGTTCCTGCGATACGCCGGCGTAGTCGTGGGCCGAACGATATCGGCGGAAGAGGTCTTTGGTGACGAGGTTGACGCGGGCGTCGGTGCACTGGGCGCTGAGGATGGTCGCGACGAGCAACTCGAGCGGATTCGAAAAGTCGAGCGAACACTTCGCATCCGGATAGGTTTGCTTGAGAACAGGTAACACCGCCAGCACGCGCTCGCGCCGGGTCTGCAATGTTCTGCCGGCCGTCGCCTTCGCCGACCTGCCGACCTGCTTCGTCTTTTCGGCCACGCCATTCTCCGTTCTGTCAGGGCCAGTTCTGTCAGGCCCAGTTCTGTGAGACCCGGTTCTGTCAGGCCCGGTCCTGCGCTTCACGTTTGAGGCTCCATCCACCATGCGTCGCCGCGCGGGGTCAGGGCGCGGTGGAGGTGATGATGGTCGACGCCGGTTCGATCGTTGCGCTGAACATCAGCACGCCGGCGAGGAGAAACAGCACGCCCAGCAGCAGCGTGACGCTGAGCTGGTGGTCGCGGTCGAAGGCCTCCTTGGCGGGGTTGGCCACCTCGGGCTCGTCGGCATGGGCGATGTAGGTATCGCGATGTTTGACGACCCGCGGCCACACCACCCAGAGGTCGTAGACCACCAGGCCCGTCGCCACGCACACGAGCAAGCCGCGCACGACGGCCGCCAGTCCGCGGGGGCCCGTCAGATCGGCGACGAACACCTGCCCGATGATGGTCACGATCAGCAGCGCCGCGCAGACCAGGTGGATGCGCGACAGGTGGCTGAGCAGGTTGCCGACGATCGTGCCGGCCAGCAGCGTGCCGTGCTGGTTTTCGAGATTGACGGCCAGCACGTTGGGCAGGATGGGGTTGGCCTCGCGCACCGTGCGAAAGACGATGGGCGCCGCCACGGCAACGAAGAAAACCCCTCCAAACCATGTCGCCAGCGCCAGCCAATAGAGGATCTGAATCAGTTGGAAAGCCATAGTGTTGCACCATGTTACGCGCGCCGGCGGCTTCGCACACCGCCGGCCTGCGTGAAGCCGGCGGCGGGCGATCTCGCCTGTCATCTCGTCGGACCATAAACTGGCCGCGATGATCAACGTGGCTGTCATCGGATATGGCTCGGCCGGCCGCTATTTTCACTGCGGGTTGATCCGCCTGGTGAGCGAGCTGCGCCTGCTCGGCGTCGCCTCGCGGTCGGCCGAGACGCGGTCGCGCATCGTCGCGGAGCAGTCGTGCGAAGCCTACGAATCGCTCGACCATGTGCTGCGTGATGACCGGGTCGATCTGGTGGTGGTGGCTTCGCCGCATGCCGTCCATGCTGAGCAGGCCATCGCGTCGCTGCGCGCCGGGAAGCATGTTGTCGTCGACAAGCCGATGTGCCTGACGCTGGCCGAGGCCGATGCGATGATCGAGGCGGCCAGCCGCTACAACCGGTTGCTGACGGTCTTTCACAACCGGCGTTTCGACGGCGATTTCCTGACGCTCAGAAAGATCATCGCCGACGGACGGCTCGGGCGGCTGCACTGGCTCGAAATGGCCTGGAACCGCCACGGCCCACCCTCCCGATGGCGCGCCGACGCCTCCGCCGGCGGCGGCCGCCTCATCGACCTCGGCACACACCTGCTCGATCAGGCACTGCTCCTGTTCCCACAGCCCCTCACCGCCGTCCACACCCGCCTCGCACGACACTGGCCCGGCCTCGACGTCGACTCCCACGCCACCGTCACCCTCACCTTCGAAGGCGACGCCACCGCCATCCTCGACGTCGGCTCCATGACCCGATACCCCAAGCCCCGATTCCTCGCCGTCGGCCACGACGCCACCTTCGTCAAATTCGGCATCGACCCCCAGGAAGACGCCCTCAAGGCCGGCCACATCGACGCCGCCGCCGAACCCCCTCACCTCCACGGAACACTCCTCACC
>CAZBOE010000356.1:0-2116 GCA_964493365.1 uncultured Tepidisphaeraceae bacterium
CGATGCGACGCCGGCTGACGCGGCGCCGTCGGTGGCCGCGGAGACGGCCGCGGACAAGTCGGCGACGGATTCCGCCGTCAAGCGGGCGGAGGCCAAGCCCGGCTCGGGCGAGGGCGCGCCTGTCACCAGCGACCCGTCGGCCGACGCCGCGGCAGGGTCGGAAAGGGCGGAGGTGCGCTGATGTACAAGGAAGTGTTGAACTCGATGAACGTGACCTACATGGCCGAGATCGGCCTGGTGATCTTCTTCCTGGTGTTTGTCGGCGTGACGGTGTGGGCGCTGACGCGGGAACGGGCGAAGGTGGCACGCTGGGGACAGATTCCGCTGCGCGACGACGCGGTCGACGAGCGGAAGGTGGATTAGGACAACGGTCTCGTGACACAGGCCGACGCCCCCTCGGGGCGAGGCAGATCAGGAGCAGGGCATATGAGTCAGAACAACGCCGGTGCGGGTATTCGTGACATGCTCACCGACCACAGCTACGACGGCATCCAGGAGTACGATAACCCGATGCCGGGTTGGTGGGTGTATCTGTTCATTGCAACAATCGCATTCTCAGCAGTCTATTTCGTCGTCATGACGCTGACGGGCGACGAGTTGGGCCCCCGGGGCTTTTATGCGCGGGCGGTGGCCGAGGACGAGAAGCGCCAATTCGGCATGCTGGGCGAGCTCGCGCAGGATGCGCCGACGCTGCTGAAGTTTGCCCACGACCCCAAGTGGCTCCGGGTGGGCGCGGCGATCTATGTATCCAACTGCGCGTCATGCCACGGCCGCGAGGCGGAGGGCGTGTCGGCACCGAACCTGACGGACAACAACTACATCTACGTGCGCCAGCCGGCCGACTTCTACGACGTGATCAACAAGGGCCGGAAGAACGGCGCGATGCCGTCGTGGGAGAACCGGCTCAAGCCCAGCGAGGTGGTGCTGGTTGCGTCGTATGTGGCGTCGCTGCGGGGCCTCAACAAGCCCGGCCGCGCGCCGGAGGGCGATCCGATCGACCCGTGGCCCGAATCGAGCGGCGGCGGCACGCAGAGCTCGCAGGCCGGGCCGAACGATTCATCCACCGGCGTGGCAGGCGCCCGCAAGAGCGCCGACGCTTCGGCACGATCCGACTCGTCGGCAAGGGCTTATTGATCGACCAGGGCCCGCTGATCGGCCCGGATGTGAAACCGGGCCGAAGCAGGACTGCGATTGCATGACGCCGTGATTCACCTGACCCGGACGGGCAGCCATGAGCTACGACTCACCCCTCATCAAGCCGACCGGCCGCGTGATGTCGACGATGGAAGCCGATGGGCGTCGTCGCTGGCTGTATCCACGCCTCTCGGCCGGATCGATGTGGAAGGCGCGGCGGATCGTCGGCTATGGGCTGATCGCACTGTTCAACGTCCTGCCGTTTGTGAGCATGCCCAACGGCAAGCCCGTGCTGCTGCTGGACATTGTCAGCCGACGGTTCACGTTCTTTGGCTACACGTTTCTGCCGACCGACACGATCCTGCTGGCGCTTCTGATGGTCAGCATCATCCTGACCGTCTTCTTCACCACCGCCCTGCTCGGCCGAGTATGGTGCGGATGGGGCTGCCCGCAGACGGTGTATATGGAGTTTGTCTACCGCCCGATCGAACGGCTCTTCACCGGGCGGCGCGGGGTGGGCGGTCAGCCCAAAGACGTGGCCGGCTGGCGGATCGTGCTGATGTACCTCGTGTTCGCGGTCATCAGTGTTCACCTGGCCAACGTGTTTCTCTCTTACTTCGTCGGGGCGGATCAGCTTTCGCAGTGGGTGTGGCATTCGCCGCTGGCGCACCCGTTCGGGTTCGGCGTCGTCGCGTTTGTCTCGGCGGCGATGATGTTCGACTTCACCTTCTTCCGTGAGCAGACCTGTATCGTCGCCTGCCCCTACGGGCGGCTCCAGTCTGTGCTGCTTGACCGGCACTCGATGATCATCAGCTACGACCGCGCCCGCGGCGAGCCACGCGGCCGGGCGACGGGCAAGAAGCGCGTCGCCCTGCCCGTCGCGGCGACGCAGGCTGACGAGCGCAAGGGCGACTGTGTCGACTGCTCGATGTGTGTGCAGGTCTGCCCGACCGGGAGCGACATCCGCGACGGCCGGCAGCTT
>CAZBOE010000357.1:0-2074 GCA_964493365.1 uncultured Tepidisphaeraceae bacterium
GCTTCGCGTCGGTTACCGACAACGCGGGGCTCGTCTTCGAACGCATCGACGGCGGGGCCGTCCGGCCGCGGCAGGTAGGTCTCGGTCGGACCCCCATTGTCGGCGCGCGGGAAGAGGACCGTGGTGAGGAGATCGGCCGGGTCGATGACGATGTCGGTCGGCGCGGCCCCGGTGACGATGGTCGAGAAGATGTTGGCGCCGTTGGAGACGATGGAGCCGGATGCATCCTTGTACCCGTATGCCCGATAGTCTGGTCCAGGCAGGGTAAAGTCCCAATAGCGGATCTTGTTTCCAGACACAATGCTATTGCTTATCGAGAACGTGCCGACCAACCCGCCGACTGTAAAAGAGCTGGCGCCACCGAACTCGCCAGAACTCGCCTGATTGAGGACGATCGTGCTTCCGGCGATCGATCCTGATGTGGCTCGGATGGCACCCCCGGTCGCTGTGTAAACGGAGCCGAGTGCCGAATTCCCTGCGATGGTGCTGGTGATAACTTCGACTTGCGTCGCAAAAACACCACCCCCATCCGCTCCGTTGCTCCTCGCAGTGTTACTGGCAATGAGGCTGCTTTCGATTGTTGCGGCATTGACCGCCAGACCGCCACCTCTGGCGCCATCATTCCCGTATCTCCACCGAACTCCATACGCGAGGTTGCCCACTATGGCGCTTGCGGCAAGCAAAAGCTGCTCAGCGTGGATCCCGCCTCCGATGCTGGCGGAATTGTTGGCAATGATGCTGCGCGCTACGTAAGCCGTGTTGGCAGAAATACCTCCGCCGTCACCTCTGCCGTACCCTCTCGAGGACGCTCGGTTGCCTACAACCTCGCTGTCAGTGACGACGAGATCGTCCGCGAAGATCCCAGCTCCACGAAGCGTGGTGTAGTCGGATCCAGCCAGCTGATTACCGCGAACGACCGAACCTTCGATGGTAAGCTTCGCGCCCGAGCTGGCGATCCCGCCGCCGCGTGCGAGTCCGCCAGAGCCGCCGCCGTTCAGGGCGTTCGCCTCGACCACGCTTGTGCTGATCACCCCGTCGGCACGCACGAGCGCGATGCCGCCGCCCAAGCCGTCGCGGCTGTAGCCCACCTCGTTCCCGTGGACAGCCCCGTCGCGCATGGCGAAGGTGCCATCGCGCACGAAGATCCCACCGCCACTGCCACTCCCGCTGCTCCTGTAGTCGCCACTGACATTGCCCTCGATCCGGCTGCCCAGGATCGTGAGGTCGGCCTGGGCCGCATAGATGCCGCCGCCGTTGCCATCGCGCACGAAGCCCCGGGTGACGACGAGGCCATCCAGCGTGACCTGGGCGTGCTCCTCGGCCGTCCCCTCGATCCGCAGCACCCGGCTCAGCTTCTGCGCGTCGAGGATCACGTCGGCGGTGCCGTCGTCGTCGAGGTCGCCGTCGATCACGAGCGGGCCGCCCGCCTGGGTGATCACGAGCTCGCCCGCCTGGAGCAGGATCGTCCGCGCCGCGGCGTCCGCAGCCGGCGCGAAGACGCTCGGATCGAAGGTGATCCGGTCGGCCCCGGGTGCCGCCTCGGCGGCCGCCAGCGCCTCGCGCAGGCTGAGCCGTCCGTCGGTCGGATCGACGATGTCGGCGGTCGTGTCGACGATGAAGGTGGCCATGGCCCATCTCCCCGAAGCTGGCGCTTTCGGCGATCCTGGCGGCGGTGTCAGGTGGTGTCGTCTACCGCTTGCGGCCGTACGCCCGGCGCGACGGCGGTCAAGAGCGCGGCGCCTCTCCCGCCGCTGCCGGCCCGGCCGGGGGGCAGGAGACAGCCCGACGGCGCCGGATCGCGCACCCGATGTCCAGGAATCCGCGCCCGGATCCAAGATCGGCCGCCTGCAACGGCTTGCCTCACGCGACGTGGATGGCGTTCAAGAGGAACTCCGCCGGGTCGAGCCCGGCGCCGCCGGCGATGGTGGCGAAGGTGCGAAAGCCCATCGGGCCGTCGCCGTCCTGGTCGACCATGAGGCGCTTGAGGCCGCCGGCGTCCTCGATCCGGAGCCGCGCGCCGTCGAGGCTGCCGTCGGCCAGCAGCAGCTCGGGGATCGCCAGCAGCAGCCGGTCG
>CAZBOE010000358.1:0-1298 GCA_964493365.1 uncultured Tepidisphaeraceae bacterium
GGTGCGTTGTGTTAGCGGCAATTCAGCTCGCCCGGCGAGGCATTGAACACTCGCGTGATCGATTGTCCATCGCCCGCCGTCACGGTGTACGACACGATCAGGCGCGCGCCCAGACTCCAGGCCACATCGACGAGCTTGTCGCTGAACTCGCGGCCCTGCACGAAGTAGCGGTAACGCCCATCGCCGCCGGCCGCCTCGATGGACAACTGCACGACGATGCTGCCCGGCTTGTCGGGCGTGGGCACCAGGCGGCATTGCGCGACGTAGGCCTGCACAGACAGTAGCCCCGTCGGTGCCGGCGTCAGGGTGGCTGCCACTCGCGTCAGAGTCGGCGTGGGCGTATGCGTGAGCGACGGGGGCGCCGTCGGCGTCGGCGGCACAGGCGTGGAAGCAGGCGTAGCGGTGGGTGTCGGCAGCCAGGCCGGATCGAAGGTCGGCACCACGCGTGTGATGAGCAGCTCAGGCACAGGTGTCGGGGTGAGATTGTGCGGCACGAGCTCGGCGCGGGTGCAGGCGGCCAGCACCACCGCCAAGCACATCAGGACCGTCACAGAAGCGCGCTGCATGTCGTATCCCTTTCGCGCGCACATTTTACCACCCGTTCCGCGGACGGCGGTTTGAGCGCTCCAACCGGGCAGCGGTTGGTCACCACTCCTCATCGGCGGCGTCGAACTCGTCCGGGGCCGGCAGGCCACTGCCGTCGATCAGGCCGTAGAGATCAGGCTCATAATCGATCATCTGCGTGATCAGCATGATTAGATCGTCGCGCTTCCGATCGGCCAGCGCCGCCTTGACAGCCGCCTTGGTGAGGATCTTTTCCGGCGCGCGGACATGCGTGAGCAACAGCGCGACGATGTGCTTGCAATAGCCGCCCCAGTCGTAGGGACAGGTACAGATGGCCTCGGTCACGCGCTGCTTGCCAAAGACCACCTTGAGGCGATACGGCTCCACGTCGCCCCCCCGGCAGCGCGCGGTCAGCGTCTGGCCGATGCGCACCGCGCCAACGATCATCCCATTCGCAAAGTAGTCTTCGCCCCGCTCAAACACTTTAGCGTCAGTCTGGCGTTTGATCGCGGTCTCAGCGATCGGCGGATCAGGCCGCGCGCGTTTGGATTTCAGGCGGGTGGTCTGTGTAGCTCGCATGCGGCTTATTATACTGCCGCCCGGTCAGCGGGGCAGGTCATGCTTGAAGTGGATCAGGCGCTCGGTTTCTCGGTAGCCGATGGCCAGATGCGCGTGATAACTCACCTCGTTGTCGATCAGACAATCGGACGCCATTTCACGGCAGCCGCGATCGA
>CAZBOE010000358.1:1308-2064 GCA_964493365.1 uncultured Tepidisphaeraceae bacterium
TGCACCAGCGCCCGACCGATCCCCGGCGTCCGCAAGTCCGCGTCGACGTACCAGCCTTCGAGGTAGCCGACGGGTGAGGTGGTGCAGCCGTCGGCATACTTGCGAAGCGAGACTTCGAGGAAGCCGCCGAGCAGGCCGCCGCGATCGGCCACAAACACCGTCATCACGTCGTCGGCCACCACCTGGCTCATCTCGGCGCGATGCTCGTCGACCGTGTGATCGGGCCATAGAGCGATTCGCATCCTAAGCCATTCATCCCAATCAGTCGCTTCAAGCGCACGAATCTTCATGTTAGGCCTCCGGTGCAGTGGGAACATAAAGCGCCGAGATCGATCACGCGATCCCGGCGCTTGCGAACTGAAGAAGATGGACTTAGCTCAGGCTCTGCTTCATCGCTTCCATGCGACCCAATACCGAAGCGTCCACCACGCGATCGCCCAGCCGAACAACCAGCCCGCCCAGGATGCGCGGATCGACCTTGAACTCCACCTCGGCTGCGCCACGGCCGGTCAGGTCGGCCTTGATGGACGACTGTTCTTCGGCCGACAGCGGCAGCGCCGAAGTGACTTCCGCCCGGGCCCCGGCGGCGGTGACGCCCGGTTCCAGCAGCACGACCTTGCCGGCCTTGACGCCGCTGAAGAACTCATCGACCAGCGCGCGCTGGCGCTTCTCGTCCATGGCTTCGCCCACCAGTTTGTTGGCGGCCGCCATGGCGAGTGCCACCACCTGCGAGCGCAGATCGGCCAGCGCCTTGTT
>CAZBOE010000359.1:0-2034 GCA_964493365.1 uncultured Tepidisphaeraceae bacterium
TGCCGCGCCGCGGTCGAAGAGGGCATCGTTCCGGGCGGCGGCGTTGCCGTCATCCGGGCGGCCGCGAAGGTGCTCGACGGCGCCAAGAAGAAGGCCGCCAACGACGACCAGCAGGTCGGCATCGAGATCGTCCGTCGGGCGATCGAGGCCCCGATCAAGCAGATCTGCGAGAACGCCGGCGTCGACGGCGCGGTCGTTGCTCAGAAGGTCAAGGAAGCCAAGGAAGTCAACTTCGGCTACAACGCCCTGACCCACGAGTATGGCGACCTGATCAAGATGGGCGTCATCGTGCCGACCAAGGTCGAGCGCACCGCGCTGCAGAACGCCGCCTCGATCGCGAGCCTGCTGCTCACGACCGACGCGGTCGTCAGCGAGATCAAGGAAGACAAGCCCGAACCGGCCGGCGCCGGCGCGGGTGGTGGGATGTACTAAAGTCCCCCCTTTCCGGGAACACCCCAGGCCAACTTGCACAACGCCCACCGCCCAGCGGTGGGCGTTCTTCATTGCGCCAAGCGTGTCGGGTGGGTGGAGGGTTGCGGTTGTCGAATACCATCGCGGAGCGGTCGGCGCTGTTCGTTCCCAGCGATACCGCCCGGCGGGACGCCATGCTTTCGGGCTCGATGCCGGGGGCTGTAAAGTAGCCGCGGTTGCGGTCCTTCGTTCCCATTCTCGCGGTTGCCTATCTTGCGATGATCGGGCTGCTTGTGATGCTGGGCCGACTGCACTCGGGCGTCTTGGGGTGGCATCTGGTGATCTCCGCGCTCACCTTCCTGGTCTACGCCCTCGACAAATGGCTCGCCAGGCGGCGCTGGCGGAGGGTTCCCGAGAACGGTCTCCATCTGCTGGGTGTGCTGGGCGGCTGGCCGGGCGCGATGCTGGCGAGCGAGGCGGTGCGGCACAAATCGAGCAAAGGATCGTTCCGCTCGTGGCTCTGGATCACCGCGGCCGTCAACGCCCTCGTGCTCCTGTGGCTGACCACGCCCTCAGGGAGAAGCATGCTGGCGTGGTTCTTGTGACGGGGGGGGAGCGACCACGGAGGCACGGAGACACGGAGAAGAAGAACAGGCCACCACGATCATCGATGGCGCACTGAAACCTGGCGAATTGATGAGTGACGAATTGATAAGTGACGAAATGAGAAGAGACGGATTGAGGGGTGCCGCATCGATCAGCGACGCATCGCTGAGTGACGCATTGATGAGTGACGCATTGATGAGTGACGCATTGAGTGCGGAGATTGACTCTCGACCGTGTGCTCATGCCCCCCGGCCGTCAATTCGCCATCCCATCAATTCGTCAATTCCGATGCATCGGAATGGGAATGGCGTCGCCTGAGCGGAGGTCGAGCATCATCGGGTCGGCTTCCGAGGTTCGGACGTAGTATCGTCCGGTCGCGACGGTGAGGATCGTGGGCGTGTAGCCTGGTGCGGTGAAGGTGATTCGGTCGCCCGGGCGGAGCGCGGTGGTGTCGATCTGACCGTGGGGGTCGGTTCGGCCCAGGGGCGTTTGGGCGCCGCTGCGGGTCAGGGTGAGGTTGACGTCGCGGAGTGTCCGCTGGGTGGTCGTGTCGGTCGGGCGGAAGCGAAGGTCATAGCGCGTCTCGCAGCCGGCCAGACCAAGCAGCATCACCGCGATCAGCCCGGTGGCCCGGAGCGTCCTTGCCGACGCGGTCGGCCGTCGGGTTTCCCACAGTGAAGTCGGGCCTCGCGAGGCGAGCCCGTTAACGGGCGGGTGGGTCGTAGGCATTGCCATGTTGCTCATTATCGGTCGGTCGGCCTCAGCGGGATGATAACCGACGCGTGCGGCGGACTCATCTGCGGGGCCATGTTTTGAACAGGGCGCTATGTCGCAGCGCTCGGTCAAATCCTTACCCCGCCACGGGTTATACGGAAGCGAGGTTAGTTCTCGCGCCGGCTCATCCTTTTAACTGCCTGCGAAGCAGGCAATTGCACTGTTGCGCCCGCGCGGGAACTAACGATGCTCCGTATTGCTCGCAGGGTCGGGGGAAAACATCGGGCCCGGGAGCGTCTCCCG
>CAZBOE010000360.1:0-2027 GCA_964493365.1 uncultured Tepidisphaeraceae bacterium
AAGCCTGCCTGCCACGACGGCGACGACCTCCCCCGTGGCGCGGGCGTCTCGCCCGCGTCCGCCGCACACCCGCCCGGGAGGCCTCCCTCGCTCACCACCCCAAAAACAAGAAGCCCGGACCCTCTCGGATCCGGGCTCTATCTTCGACATCGGCTTGAAGCGTCAACGGCTCAGGCCTTGACGACTTCGAAAATCGCCTGCGTCTTGATGACCATGAAGTTGTCATCAAACAGGTGGAAGCTCTGGACCAGCAGTTCGTGGCTGCGGCGCTCGACATCGAGCACCGACAGATACGCGCCCGCCTCGGCGGTGGCCGGGGCGTTGTTGGTCATCAGCTCGCGCTTGGCGGCGTAAGACAGGATCTCGCGCTTGGTCGCGTCATAGAGCGTGCCGGTGAGCTGCTCTTCCTGGGTCGAGATCATGTACTTGATGTTGCCGCCCGCGGTCATCTCGTGATAGCGCTCGCCGCGGCAGGGAATCGTCTGCACGAGCCCGCGGTCATTGAGCGAGTCGTTGTTGTTGACGATCACTTCGGCCAGCGTATTCTTGCCGGCGGTAAAGCTGACAACATGCCCGCCTTCGACGAGCCAGATGTCGGCGTCATAGGCGCGGCGGGTGACCGCTTCCGAGGCGATGATCCGGAACAACTCGGGATGCAGCGTCCGCTGGTAAAGGTGAAGCGTCAGTCCGCCGGAACGGCGTTGCTTGGTGCGGTTGCTCATAGTGGGAGTCCGTGCTCTTTCTCGAAGGCACAGGGCTTCGTCGGGAACGTCGACGGATATCGAAACCGTCAGGGGAAACTCCGGCTCCGGTCGCATCAGGCTCGCGCCGAACCACCCGCGCTAGAATCCGATCAGCCCGCCACGACGTATCACGCTGCAAGCGTGTCATCGGCGCTGGCCGGATTAGCTGCTGGGCTATCGAACGCGTCAGCGTATCGACCCTTACACACCCAGGTCGGTTCCGCCGGACCGAGCCACACCCCGGTTCGACCCCCGGGGTCACCCCCGCACGTCGCGGAGGTATTAAGAGGGTCATTATAGAGACCACGCTGGATTTAAGAAGAAAATTCTTCTTTCGGTCACACCCAGGCCGCGCGAAGGGTCACCAGGAATATATCATAAGCCGCGTGAGAAAAAGCAGTTACGCCAAAACCACGGGCCAGGAACATCGCCCCGAAATAGACCCCGGCCAATGTGCGGAACCCAAACGTCCACCATGAAAAAGACTCGCTTCCAAGGTAGTGATAAGCCGCAAAAAGCAGCGCCGAGCCGATGACGATCCCCGCCGCCGACCACGCCTGGGGCAATTTCATAAGATCATGCAGCACAAGGCTTAACGCCGCAAACGCGATCAGGCGAAACACCAGCTCTTCGTAAACCCCCGCCCCGATCGACAGCACGACCGAGCCGGCCCACCCGCCCATATCGCTAAACCCAGCCGCCATCGGCACATACCGCGCCACCAGCGAGCCCAGCACCAGCAGCGGCAGCGCTAGCGAAGCCGCCTCGACCGCCATCATCGCCACCACCCCAGGCTTCACCCGCCAGGGGTCGCCGCGGGCGATGTGCCAGGTGAGCAGGATGCCGACGACCGCCAGGGCCGGCAGGTGCTGCCCGGTGGCCCCAAAGAGCGCAAAGAAATCGCGCATCAGCGAGAACGCGACGATGTGCTGCGGAAAGCCGTCGGGCGTGAGGGTGAGCGTCTGTGTGCCCACCTCGTAGACCACCAGCAGCGGCAGCACCAGCGCCAGGCTATGCAGCGGCCTCGACGAGAGCCGGACATACTCCGACGACGCCGCGTCATCGGCGAGGCGAAGCAGCGAAGACTCGTGAGCGGCGGCGGTTCGCGTCATGGCCTGCGTTCATTGAGAATGCTGAATCCCTCGGCCTCCGGCGGCCGACCTGCCACCACCACACGAGTGCCACATGCCCGCCGTCCGACCGCCATCCGAGCGCCATCTGTCCGCGCCTTGGCCGCGATCCGACAGCCGCGGGGCCTGGGTGTCCGCGCCGCCGGAGGGTGCC
>CAZBOE010000361.1:0-1952 GCA_964493365.1 uncultured Tepidisphaeraceae bacterium
GTCAAGGCCGGCGCGGCCGTCGATGAGATCGTTGCCGCCGTTGCCGTAGATGGTGTCGACGCCGTCGCCCGCGAGGAGGGTGTCGTTGCCGGCGCCGCCGACGATGGTCGAGGGGAGGGTGACGCGCCAGTCGATGTTGACCAGGTCGCCGCGATCGCCCGCGAAGACCCGCATCCGCTTGACCGTTGAGGTCGAGTGGGCCGACCGCTGGCCGTTGACGCTGGCGACGACATCGCGGCCGCCGTTGCCGAGCTCGATACGGATTTCGTTCCGGCGATCGACATCGCCGACGATCTGCAGCGTGTCGCCCTGGATGGCAACCGACGCCATCAGCCGGCGCGCTTCGAGCCCTTCGATCGTGGCGGCGGCGGTCACGAGCGATGCACGGGTGTCGGGAAGCGTGCCCAGCAAAGCGGCTCTGAGATTCTCCACCGCGGCCGACGCCCCGTGGAACAGAAGTCGCATACGTCGTGACAGCGCGCGCCTGGCGATGCGGCTCCACTGCCCGGCTGGCCGGGGGGCGTCCGAGCATGACCGTGGTTCCGGTTGAGGTTGCCGGCGGGTGGAACGAGCCTGTGTCATTGCGGCGGATCGCCGCCCACGGTTGGTCTGCGCCATCACTTTGTCCCTGGTTTGAACGACTGCGGTTTGAACGACTGCGGAAGGTGAAGCCACGCCCGGTCCCGGTACCGGGCGTGGACGCCTCGCGGATGAGGCCGCCGACCGATCAGGCAGATCGATCGCGTGGGCCGGTAATTACGTCAGCAGCCGCCTTGTCCACAAGTCAGAAAGCGACGACAAAAGGTAATTTCTGCCGCGTCTTTTTGGCATAACGCGATAATCGCACTGTAAACCACTTTTGGGAATTCGATGCCGGCGAGCTCGACGGCAGGGCGTTGACGTGGGGAATGCGCGGGTCACATCGGCAGGCTCGACGGAAGTGGCCCGGCGTAAAGGGACCGGGATTGGAAGTGGCCGAGCCTGAAGCGCCGGGCTCGAAGCGACTGGGCGTGAAGTATGGGGCTTGAAGTGACAGGGGTGAAGTGCTGGGGCTTGAAGTGACGGCGGGTGACGTGACGGCGGTTGAAGTGCGGGGGTTGAAGTGGCAGGGCGAGTTCTTACGCTGCTCCAATCAAAAGACCCTCGCGGCCGATCGCCAGCGCCGGGAGAACGAAACCACGCCCACAGAGGATCGAGACGTCATGGTTCAGATCGACATTGCTTATCAGGGTGAGTTGCGGTGCAAAGCGGTGCATGAGCCCTCGGGCACCGCGATGATCACCGATGCCCCCAAGGACAATCAGGGGCAGGGCGCGTCGTTCTCGCCGACCGACCTGGTCGCCACCGCGCTGGGCACGTGCATGATGACACTGATGGGCATCGCCGCCCGTCGCCATGAGTGGGATCTTTCGGGCACGAAGGTCACGGTCAGGAAAGAGATGTCGACCACGCCGCCCCGGCGGATTGCCAGGCTCAGCGTCGACATCCATGTGCCGCATGACATGGATGAGCATCAGCGCAAAGTGCTCGAAAACTTCGCGCTGACGTGTCCGGTCCACCACAGCATTCATCCGGAGATCGACAAGCCGGTCACGTTCAAGTGGGGGCGGTGAAGCTGCCGTGACCATCGTGCCGTGGCAACCGTGCGGTGACGATCGCTTGATCGGGATTGAGGCCGGAATCATCCGCAGAGCCCGCGTCAGTCGATCGCCTTGTCGCGCGGGGCGGCGTGTCCTGACCAGAGCCGGCATGATGTCCAGGGGGTTGCGGGCTCCGCCCAGAACGGATGGCTTGCGGGAAGGCCGAGCGGCACGAGCGTGTTCACACAGTGGTAGACGCTGGCCTCGGAGATATAGCCCTCGCCCAGTTCTGGTTGCTGGCCGACGAAGCCGACGGTGAGCCAGCCGCCCTCGCGGAAGATCGACGGCGGCTCGACGAACCGGGCGATGACC
>CAZBOE010000362.1:0-1875 GCA_964493365.1 uncultured Tepidisphaeraceae bacterium
AGCGCAGTCCAGGGACGCGCAAGCCAAGGCCGCGCCGCGGCGGGACGCGCCGTTCAGGGACGCGCCGTCGCTGGCCGCGACACCGAGGGAGCGCCCGTCTCGGCGGCGGGTCTGGTCACCCCCGATGCATCGGCGGCGGCAACATCCCTCCGCGTGGCGCTCGACGCCAATGCCTCGGCTTACCGCCATGCGCTGCGCGCGGGGCTTCCGGGTGAATGCTGGGACTATCTCGTTCTCACCGCGACCAACGAAAAACAGGCCGAGGGCTATCGCGCGGAACTGGCGCTGCGCCATCGCGATGTCGGTCCGACGGGCGCGTTCTTTCCGCCGGCGCAGCGGTCGGTGGTGGTGGCTGATCCGCCGGGCCCGCGCATCGGCTCGGGCGGGGCGACGCTGCACGTGCTCCGCTCGCTGGTCAGCGAACACGGTCTCGACCCCGACCGCCTCGCTCAAAGCCGGATTCTCCTGATCCATTCGGGCGGGATGAGCCAGCGACTGCCGGCATATTCGCCGGTCGGCAAGATCTTTACCCCCCTGCCGCTCCTGAGGCCCGACGGGCAGATCGCCACGCTCTTCGACCACCTTTACCTCACGCTCGCCGGCCTGCCGGAACGCCTCGGGCCGGGCATGCTCATCCTCGCGGGCGACGTCTTCCTTTTGTTTGACCACCGCCACGTCACGCGGCCGTCCGCGGGCGTGACCGCGATCTCGATGCGCGTCGATGCCGAGCTCGGGCGCGGGCACGGCGTCTTCGTCACCGACGCCCGGGGCAGGGTGACGCGCACGCTGCAGAAAGTGTCGACCGCCGCCATGGCCGACGCGGGGGCGACCGACGAAGCCGGCCGAGTCCTGATCGACACCGGCATCCTGTTCTTCGACCCCGATGCCACCACCACGCTCGCGGGCATGGCGGGCGTTCGGGCATCGGGCCGGTCTACCCGTCTCAAGCCGGGGCTGATCGAGCGGCACAAGACCCAGCTCGACCTGTATGAAGACATGACCGGCGCGATGGCGCAGTCGGCCCGGCGGGCCGTGTTCCTCGACGGACGCCAGGGCGCCGATCTGGCGATGCGACGCGATGTGTTCGCCGCACTGTCGGGCAGACCGTTCAGCGTGATGCAGGTTCAGGGCGAGTTTCTCCACCTGGGCACGACCCGGCAATTCCGCGATGCGATGACCGGTCTGAATCCCTCGCCCGCCGCCGAGCTGTTTCAGCAAAACGTGCTGGCCCGGGGCCTGGTGCCCCAGGGCGCCGCGGCCGACCGCGACAGCCGCGCCCCCTACCGTGTCTTTCACAGCGTCATCGAAGCCGGCGCGCAGGGCCGATCTCACGGCGTGACCATCGGCGCGGGCAGCGTCGTCGAACACTCGGTGATCTCGGCGGGATCGAACATCGGGTCGGGCAGCGTGGTCTCGCAGGTCGACTGCGCCGGGCGGGCGATGTCGCTGGGAGATCATCGCCTCTACTTCCAGGTGCCCGTGATCGACACCGCGGCATCGGCCCGTTCGCGATCGGGCAGCCACATTGGTGCACGCGCCGCCGCGCAGACGCGCCCGCCGACCGGCGCGCGAGAGGCCCGGCGGCTGGTCGTGCACGTCGTGTGCGGCGTGGAGGACGACTTCAAGGGACGCTACGACCACGGCAAATGTCTGTTTCTCAACGAACCGATCGACCGCTGGCTCAAGCGCACGGGCGTCAGCGCGGCTGACCTGTGGCCGGGGCTGCCCCCCGACCAGCAGACCCTCTGGACTGCCCGCCTCTTTGCCGCCACCGCCGAGCGATGCGCCGGCGAGTTGTCGCTGGTGATGGCGACCGACAAACCCATCGACCGGGCCACGCTCGCGAGGTGGAAGGCGGCGCCGCGCTATTCCATG
>CAZBOE010000363.1:0-1855 GCA_964493365.1 uncultured Tepidisphaeraceae bacterium
CTGCGTGCTGAAGATGTTGCACGAGCACCAGCGGACGGTGGCGCCCAGCGCGGTCAGGGTCTCGATCAGCACCGCGGTCTGAATGGTCATGTGCAGCGAGCCGACGATGTTGAGGCCCTTGAGCGGCTGCTTCTGGGCATACTCCTCGCGCACCGCCATGAGGCCCGGCATTTCCTGCTCAGCCAGCAGGATTTCCTTGCGGCCCCAGTCGGCCAGCGACAGGTCGGCGACCTTGAATTCCAGACCCGATTTGGTGACAGACTTCATCGACGGTGCAAGCGTGGCGGTCATAAGACTCTCCGAGATAGTTTGAACGGCAAAACCCAGCAACAACCCCCACCGCGGCCCGGACAGGCGACAAGCCCATCCGTTCATCCGGATGATAGGTTAGATGAGCGGAGGGCGAAGTCAAGTTTGTTCGGGGAATTGAAAGGAATCGGGCGGGCGCCGGGTGGGGCAACGGCTGGCGCAGGTCGTCGGGCGTTTTCGACTAAACTTCGCCCGCGCGAACCCCACTTACTGTCGACTGCGTGAGCCAACCGCCGATCCATGTTGCCGATGTTGACGCCGCCCGGGGTGGCGATCGGGCTGCGATGGGCAGGCTGATCGATTCGCTGGGCGATTGCTGGTTCGCTTTCTGCATGACCCAGCTCGGCCGGTCGGAGTTGGCGCGCGAGGCGGCTCAGGAGACGGCGCTGCGGTTCATCCGCACGATCGGCCGATTCGAGGGCCGGTCGCAGGTCAAGACCTGGTCGCTGGGCATCGCGCTCAACGTGTGCCGGGAGATGCGGGCCGCGAGGCGGCCGATGCGGCTGGTCGACGAGGCTCAGGCCGATGTGCCGGCCGACGACGAGCGGCTGGGCGAGCTCGAGCAGTCGGAAGCCACCGCACGTCTCCGCGAGGTGGTGGCTGCATTGCCCGGGCGGCAGCGGGAGGCGGTTGTGCTGCGGTTTTTTGAGGGCCTGTCTGTCGAGCAGACCGCGGCCGCGATGCAGTGCTCACCCGGCACCGTCAAGGCGACCGTGTTTCAGGCCCTGCGGAAGCTCAAGGAACTGCTGCCGACCTGACACAAGCGGAACGTCCGATATTCACTTGCCCGAAATGTCCACTTGCCCGAAACATTCACCTGCCCGAGTTTGCCATGAACGCTGACCACCAACATCCGACAGACCAAGCCGACCAGCCCGACGCCGGGCTGCAGGCGCGGCTTGACGCAGCGGCGCAGGACTATGCGCGGCTCCGCTATCCCGGGCGGCTCAGCGACGAGGTGTTGCACGCCGGTCAGTCCGGCTTGCCGGGCGGACTAGTGCGAATCGCCGGGGCTTCGCAGATGGGCCGCCCGCTGTGGCGCTATGCCGCGGTGATCGCAGCGGCGCTGGCAGCGGGCATGGTGATTGTCGCGATCAACGCCTCGTCGATCGCCCCGATCGGCGGCGTGGCAGGCGGCGGGATGGGCAGCGGAACAGGCGGCGCGACATCTGAGACGGTCGTCGGCGGACCGGCCGCCCACCCGGGCAACCCCGCCACCGAAATCGGCGGCGGCACAGCGCACGGAGGCGATCCGCGGCAGACGGACGGGGGCATGCCCGACATCAGCGTGATGCCCGAAGGCGGAGGGCTCGCGGTCGGCAGCGGGCCGGCCGATGGGGGATCGGACGAAGTGATCGACGACACGATTGCCAGTTCGATCAACGACACGACTGAAGAGACGGCTGACGAAACGACTGATGAAGCAATCCCCACGTTTGCCGAGATGGGTGTGCCGTCGTGGTCGTCGATGCCGTCGGTGACGGGTTTGCCGTCGCTGGCGTCGCTGGCGAGCGACGAGGAGTCGGGCAGTTAGCGACATCAAACC
>CAZBOE010000364.1:0-1819 GCA_964493365.1 uncultured Tepidisphaeraceae bacterium
AAGCCCACGAGCGTGGCGGTGAGCAGCCGCATCGGCGCCTCCGTCGCTCGGCCGTAAGCGCAGGGGCGGGGGCGGGGTCGCGTCGAGCCGTCGTCAGGCGGGCCCGGACGCGCTACGCTCGCACCCGCAGAGCAGGAGGACGCCATGGCGCTCAGCCTCGAGCGACCGACCGTGCCGACCCGCCGGCGCATCGACGCGAGCGAGTACCGCCGCATGGCCGAGGTCGGGATCCTGGGCCCCGACGAGCGGGTCGAGCTGATCGACGGGGCGATCATCACGATGCCGCCGATCGGCGATGCGCATGCCTGGACGGTGGACGAGCTCACCCGCTGCACGGCACCGCCCGCCGTCGCGGGCCGCGCGGTCCTGCGCGTCCAGGGCCCGCTGCAGCTCGACGAGCTCACCATCCCGCAGCCCGACCTGATGCTGCTGCGTCCACCGTCCATCACCTACCGCACCCGCCCGCCGGCTCCGGCCGACGTGCTCCTCCTGATCGAGGTCGCCGACAGCCCGCTCGCCTGGGACCGCCGCACGAAGCTCCCCCGCTACGCCCGCCACGCCATCCCGGAGGTCTGGCTCGTCGACCTCACGGCCCGCACGATCGAGGTCCACCGCGAGCCCGTGGGGGAGGGGTACGCGAAGGTCGAGCGCGTGACGGCTGGGAAGGTGACGGGGACGCTGGTCGAAGGGCTCGAGGTGGATGTGGGGGTGCTGATGGGGTGAGTGTCTTGCGGTCCAGGTTCAACCTTGATGAGTATGGTGCCTGAAACGATTATCTTAGCCCAACAGCTACTTGGATAAGGTGATCTGTCGCTGCTGCAACGGTAGGAGTCGGTGGCCTACGTGGCTGCATTGCTTCGAACGATTTTTATCCAGTCCCGTACCAGCTTAGTCGCCTTCACGGTCGTCAATGCTCCATCCCTCGTTGCTGCATACTGGGAACCATGAGCAATTGGATCTCGGAGGTGTCGCTCTATCAAGCCGAGCTTCCTGTCGATCTGGGTAGCTGATATGCCGAATCCATTTAGCTTCATGAGAAGTAACTTTTTGTCGGTAAACTGTAGTGAATTGGTTTTATTCTGATCCATGTTGTTGTTCTTCGCTTCTTTCCAACGTGATCGGGCTTCGTCTGCTCTCTTCGGGTGCTTTTCTGAAAGGAGCTCGAACGGGCAATTCGATCCGAGCATGCGTTCCAGAGCCTCCGTAAGCACCAGCTCCAGATGTATGAATAGACCAAATATGGCGGTTCGAACTGGAATGCGCTGCATGTCGCTGAGTGTGACGATTCCACAAATTTCCGTGCTACCAAGAAGGAGTCGGCATGGGGATTGGTCTGCACCATATACAAACTGCAGAAGTGGCGCGTTTGCGCCGATCAGATTATCCACACTCAGCGGTTTCATTATGTCTTTGACTTGTTTGTTCTTGCTGTCGAGAGCGTCCTCGCGACTGAATAGACCGACGATCGGCCCATCGTGGCCGTTGCGGACGGGCAAGTAGTCGAACCCGCCCTCGCTCGCACGAGCCAGGGCGTCACGTGCTCGCTCATCCGCCTGAGCTGCCACGAGATTGCCCACCGTTGCCATAAGGCGCACGGGCACGTTGTTCTCCAGGGCCTCAAGTATCGCGTCCTGGTCGCGGTCCAGAGTGGGCGCCGCCCAGGAACGGTTGTAGCCTTGCATGTCCGCCTTCTCGTTTCAGCCAGTCGGCGGCCAAAGTCATGGTGGAAGCCCTAACAGGCCGTTGAAGAAGTCGCTCGCGTTCCTGGCATGGGCGTGATCCCCTTCTTTGACAGGCGGCTGGGAGGGGCAGGATGCGC
>CAZBOE010000365.1:0-1819 GCA_964493365.1 uncultured Tepidisphaeraceae bacterium
ATAGCGACTGGACCGCGGCCGCCGGGGGGCGGTTGTTGCGCTGCCGCGACAGGCCCCGTCCGGGGACCTCCAAAAGCGGCTCCGGTTTGACCTAAATCAAACCCCAACGCAGGCAGGGGCTTAGGATCGGCCTCAGGTTCCATGAGAGACGGGCGCCTTGCCGCGCCCGGCGATTTTCATCCGTCCGAAGGGGAGAGTACCCATGAAGAAGCGCGTTCTTGTTGCACTGCTCGCGGCGACCGGGTTCCTGTCGGCCACCGCCTACGCGGACAGCCCGTGGATGCTCCGCGGCCGCATCGCCAACATCGACCCCAGCACCAGCGGCTCGGTGGCGCCGGGGCTGGAAGTGGAGGTCGACAACCGCTGGGGGATCACCGGCGACATCGTCTATTTCTGGACGCCCAACATCAGCACCACCCTGCTGCTTACCTATCCGCAGAAGCACGACGTGTCGGTCAGCACGATCGGGGCCGTAGGCGACATCAAGCAACTGCCGCCGACGCTGACCGTCGACTACCACTTCAACGTCACCCCCGAGGCCAACATTTACGTCGGCGCCGGCGTGACCTGGTTCTATATCACCAGCGACGACCTGGCGATTCCCGGGGGGCCGCCGATCGACATCGACAAGAGCAACTTCGGCCCGGCGCTCCGCGTCGGTCTGGACTATAAGCTGAACAAGAACTGGTCGCTCAACATCGACGTGCAGAAGACCTGGGTCAGCACCGACGTCTCGGTGCCTGCGCTGGGCATCAGCGGCGACATCGACATCGATCCCTGGGTCTACGGCGTCGGCGTCGGCTATCGGTTCTGAGGCATGACCTGCGGCCGGTCTTGCGTCGCCGGCCAAAGCATTAGAGAATTCTAATGTACCCTAGAGGCCGGCGGGTGCCACCCCCGGCCTCGTTTGCTTGCATCTGGCGCCGTCCCGGAGCGACACTCCCGGATGGGCGGCGCCGCTAATGACGGGCCTGGAAGCTTGACCGTGCCGAACTCCGCGCCGGCCGTCACCATCGGCGGCGACCCGTGTTTCCATTGCGGCCTGCCGGTGCCCGCGGGGTCCGCGTACGCCGCGCTGATTGACGGCGAGCGCCGGCCGATGTGCTGCCCGGGGTGCGAGGCGGTGGCGGAGAGCATCGTGCGCGCCGGGCTCGCCGACTACTACCGCCATCGCAGCGCGCTGCCCGACTCCCCCCAGGACACGGTCCCCGATTTCCTGCGCCGGCTCGACGTCTACGATGCGCCCCAGGTCCAGGCCAATTTCGTGCGGGCCGAGGGGGACACCGTGCGCGAGGCGTCGCTGATCCTGGAGGGCATCCGCTGCGCCGCCTGCGTGTGGCTCAATGAGCAGCACCTCGGCCGGCTGCCCGGCGTGCTGTCGGTCCACGTGAACTACACCACCCATCGCGCACGGGTGCGCTGGGACGATTCCCGCGTCCGCCTGTCCGAGATCCTGCGCGCCATTGCCGCCATCGGCTACTCGGCCCACCCGTTCGACCCTGCCCGGCAGGAGGAGCAGCACCGCGGCGAGCGCCGGCGCGCGCTCTGGGAGCTGTTCGTCGCCGGCTTCGGCTCGATGCAGGTGATGATGTACGCGGTGCCCGTCTACCTCGCCGGCGAGGGCGAGATGCCGCGGGACATCGAGTCGCTGATGCACTGGGCGGGCCTGGTCCTCACGCTGCCCGTGGTGCTGTTCTCGGCATCGCGCTTTTTTCGCGGCGCCTGGAACGACCTGCGGGCGGGGCGCGTCGGCATGGACGTGCCGGTGGCGCTGGGCGTGGCGCTGGCCTTCGCCGCCAGCGTCGTCGCCACCGTGACC
>CAZBOE010000366.1:0-1808 GCA_964493365.1 uncultured Tepidisphaeraceae bacterium
CAACAAGGGCCCGCAGACTAGCAGAGTTCCCCTTTTCGATCAACTGCTTATAGCGCCTTTCGGCGCGCGCCTCAGCGCTGGCGGTGAGGAAGACCTTGGCTGCCGCATCCGGGAAGACCACGGTTCCCATGTCGCGGCCGTCCGCCACCAGGCCCGGGGCCTGGCGATAGGCCCGCTGGCGTTCCAGGAGCGCCGCACGCACGGCAGGCAGGGCAGCGACCCGGGAGGCCCCTTCGCCGACCGCCTCGGCGCGAATGGCATCGGTCACATCCTCGTCGGCCAGCCATATCCGGCCGTCACGAAAGCTCGCAGGCAGTGCCGCCGCCCGGTCGGCCACGCCTGCCTCGTCGTCGAGTGCCACGCCTGCCTTCATTGCAGCCAGGGCGGTCAGGCGGTAGAGCGCGCCGCTGTCGAGGAAGTGGAAACCCAGCACCCGCGCAACGCGCTCGGCGACCGTGCCCTTGCCCGAGGCAGACGGGCCATCGATTGCAAGCACCGGTATCGGGCTCATTGCACCACCCCGGCCAATACCTTGAAATAGGTCGGAAAAGTCTTGTTGACGCACGCCGGATCTTTGATGCGGATCGGCACGCCACCCAGACTCACCAGCGACAGGCACATCGCCATGCGGTGATCGTCATAGGTGTCGATGACGGCGTTCGGTGTCAAGGCGGCGGGCGGCGTGACGCGGATGAAGTCCGCGCCCTCCTCCACCGCCGCGCCCACTTTGCGCAGCTCGGTCGCCATCGCCGCGATGCGGTCGGTTTCCTTCACTCGCCACGAGGCGATGTTGGTGAGCGTGGTCGGGCCGTCGGCGAAGAGCGCGGCCACGGCCAAAGTCATCGCCGCGTCGGGGATGTGGTTGCAGTCGATGGTGATGCCTTTGAGCTTGCCCGAGGCGGGTGCGCGCGCGGTGATGCTGTTGGCGGTTTTCTCGATCACCGCACCCATTTGCGCCATCGCGTCGGCGAACAGCACATCGCCCTGCACCGACTCCGAGCCCGCGCCGACGACCGTCACCGGCCCACCGCCAATCGCGCCCGCCGCGATGAAATACGAGGCGGAGGACGCGTCGCCCTCGACCCAGATCTCGCCGGGGCTGGTGTAGCGCGCTTGGGCGTCGACAGTGAACGAGGCCCAGCCGTCTTGTGCAATTTCGATGCCGAAGCGGCGCAGTATCGCCAGCGTGATGCCGATGTAAGGCTTGGAAATCAGCTCGCCCTCAATCTGAATCTGCGTGGTTTTGCCGAGCAGCGGCAGCGTCATCAAGAGGCCAGTCAAATACTGGCTCGACACGTTACCGCGCACTTTGGTCGATGCGCTCGTATATGAGCCCGGATGAATCGCCAGCGGCGGATAGCCTTCCTGCCCCAGATAATCGATTTTTGCGCCCAACAGCCGCAGCGCATCGACAAGATCGCCAATGGGCCGCTCGTGCATACGTGGCACGCCTTTGAGCACGTAATCGCCGCCCGAAAGCGCGCATGCGGCGGTGAGCGAACGGAAGGCCGTGCCGGCGTTGCCGAGGAAGAGTTCGGCCTGCTTGACAGGGAACGCGCCGCCGACACCCGTGATGGCGTAGTCGTCCGAATCGCCCTGCCGGGCTACGCCCACGCCGAGCGTACGCAGCGCGTCGAGCATCACGCGGGTGTCGTCGGAATCGAGCAGCGCGCGCACCTGCGTCGTGCCGGAAGCCAGTGCGGCGAGCAGCAGCACGCGGTTGGAAATGCTCTTGGAGCCAGGCAGTTGCACGGTGCCGTGCGCATGGCCTGCGGCCGGCAGATCAAGAAATTCGGCTCGGGTGAGTT
>CAZBOE010000367.1:0-1786 GCA_964493365.1 uncultured Tepidisphaeraceae bacterium
GAAGTCCACATCGCCGTCACCATCGACATCGCCCGCCAGGGCCGACTCCCAGTGGATGACCGCGACCGCGTCGAGGTCAAACCCGCCCGTTGTGAAGGGCGTCGCGAACGGGTCGTTGATCAGACGCCCCTGCGAATCCACCGTGCCGTAGGCCGCGTTGACCGAGCCCACCGCATCCACGATCCGCACATGGGTCACCCGCCCCAGCCCGACCTCGGTCAGGTCAAAGGGCGTGCCCTCGCCCGCCGCAAACTGGCCGGCCAGGTTGTGGACGTTGGTCGAGTCGAGCGTGCCGAAAGCGCCCACCTGCGTCGTCGTGGGCGTCAGCGAAACGGAAGGAAAGCGGGTGAAGTTCAGCCCGTCGCCGCTGACCTCGACGTGAGCCAGTTCGGCAAACACCAGCGTGGTCGAGCCGCTGAGATAGAATCCATTTTCGAACACCGCGAAGTCCGCCCCCGGCCCGTCGATGATCGGCAGGTCGAACGTCAACGTGATCGACCCGCCGTCGCCGAGCGAGACGACGGCGCCGGGGTTGCTCGCGCTCGCGTCGGATGTGCCGACCGCGTTTTGGGCGATGCCGAAACTCGCCAACGCCGACCCCGCGACCGACGCATTCACCGGCCCGCGCACCAGCGATTCGACGCCGCTGGCCCAACCCACGATCGACGGGTCGGTTCGCGGCAGGCCCCGCGAGGCATAGGGCCCCGCCGCCGCTGCCGTCGATCCACCCGCCATCGCCATGCCCGCAGACACCATGCCCGCTGCCTTGAGCAGCCGGGACTTCAGACACACGTTCCACCACATCACGAGACTCCTCTGCCGATTCGCGCGGCAGTGTTGCGTCGCGATGCGCCCGGGCAATCAGGGAGTCGGTTGGGGGAAGCAGACCACGCGCGTCTCGCCATCACCAGCCCCACCAAGGCCGGCTGTCCAAACGCCCCCACCTCGCCCGCCCCGGGGCGAACACGGCCAATGCAGCCAGAGCTGCCGTGCCGTTTCGCGACGCGGTGGGTGACAACAGGGGGTCAGCAGGAAAATCCGGGGTGTAACCGGGCGACGATCGAGCGCAACGAGCCTGCTCCCGCCGGTCCCAAATCGCGAGGACGCACGCGGAATACCCGCCGGGCCCACCGAGGGTGGCACCCGCTCCGGGCTTGCCCATCGAACGCGGCTCATCACCGGTTTCGAGGGCCTTCACAGGCCGGTCTTCTGGCTCGAGACGGGGCTGACGCGGTTGTCGGGCCCTGGCGCAAACGCCACAGCCACACCTCACCAGCCACACCCGCCACCGCCTTCCCACAGCCGGTCTCACCGGCCGCAGTGGCTGCATGATGGCAGATCCAGTCGTCTCACACAGCGGCGCGTCCGCGGCGGATTCTCACCGCCTTCCCTTCGCCCAGCACCCGTCGCCATCTCGGCCACACGCGCCAGGCGGGCTTCGCAGCCGCCCGTGAAGTGTCGGCAAACTAGCACCCCTCGCCCGGTTTGCAAACCTCACGCGTTTCATCGACAGCGACACGCCGTCGGAGCGCACACCCCCCTCAGGTCACCCGCCAGCGAAACCGCACCAACCGCACGATTCAACTTCACAAGACGGAAACGCAGCGCCACCGGCGTAACTCATCTCCGCGCCCCTGCACCGATTTTCGGTATGTGATTCCATCTCATCGAGACGAGTCGGCTTCACCAACGTCATTCGGTTTTAGCAACGTCGTCCGGTCTCGCTTGCGCGATTCCACTTCACCCGCGCAGCGCCGACATCGCCCGAGCAATCCCCACTCACGCC
>CAZBOE010000368.1:0-1726 GCA_964493365.1 uncultured Tepidisphaeraceae bacterium
TGGACTCGACATGGACACACGCGTGATGCAGATGAATGCCAGTTTCCTCAAGACAGATGAACAAACCCTCGATGCCTACGAAACCCTGTTGCTCGACGTGATCGAAGGCGACCGTTCGCTCTTCATCCGCTTCGACGAAGTCGAATGGGCCTGGCAAGTCGTCGACCCCATCCTCAAGCACTGGACCGTCGAACGCGAATTCATTCCCACTTATCCTGCGGGGTCGTGGGGGCCGGCGGAAGCGAATCGGCTGTTCGACAGCGATGACCAGACCTGGCGGGATGAGTTGTGAGCACTCAGGGAGCAGTTTTCATTTTTCTGCAAGCGAGTGAAGGGGAAGTTCTGTTGCAGTTCCAGCAGTAGGTCGGCAATACTTTGCCGACAAACCGCTGACAAGCCACTCATCATGTCTTTCCCCGCCACCCGCGTTTTCGATTCCCCCGAAATCCTCGTCCGCACCCTCGCCGACACCCTGCTGCGGCAGGCCGCAACGACCATTGCCACCCACGGTCGCTTCCATCTCGTGCTCGCCGGCGGCTCCACACCGCGCGCGCTCTACGAAGAACTCGCCAGCCGCCACGCCGGCGACGATCACTGGCACATCTGGTACGGCGATGAACGCTGTCTGCCCACCGACCATCCCGAGCGCAACAGCGTCATGGCGGAATCGGCCTGGCTCGCCGAGAGCCACATCCCGCCCGGGCAGCGCCGTCCCATTCCGGGCGAACGTGGTGCGGAAGCGGCCGCTGCCGAATACGCTGCCTGGCTGGACGGAATCCCCGCCTTCGACCTTGTCCTGCTCGGAATCGGCGAGGACGGCCATACCGCCAGTCTTTTCCCCGGACACGTGTGGAATGGTGCCGCAGTACTCGCCGTCCACGATGCCCCCAAGCCGCCGCCGGATCGCGTGAGCCTCTCGGCCGGTCGGCTGGCCGACAGCCAGGCGGTGTGGTTCGTGGTGACGGGGGCGGGGAAACGTGATGCCCTGCATCGCTGGGAAGCCGGTGAGACCTTGCCGGCGGCTTCGGTGCGCGGGCGGCTGACGACACTGTTGTGGATGGATCGGGCGGCGGCTGTTCAGACCTGATCGTTCGTTTCCGCGTCCGGCGTTTCGGTTTGCGGGCGTCGCGTATCGCGTGCAGCAGACAGCATCGCCGCCCGCGTCCCCGGCGTCTCCAGACTGATCCTTCCGAGCGCGCCGCTCCGGAAATCGGTCAGCAGCAGATTGGCGGCCTTTTCCAGATCGAGTTCGCCGCCGCGTCCCTGGCGCAGGCAGCCGCGCTTTTTCGCCACGGCTTCAACGATGCCAATCGGGTCGAGGCCGTCGAGCTTCAATTTATAGCGATCGACCAGCGCCTGCGGGTAACGCGCGAGCAATATGCCCGTCAGAAATTCGGCGACGGCTTCGTCGATGACGGCGTTCTTGCCGATGGCGTGGCAGGCGGCGAGCATGTAGCCGTCGGAATCGTGTTCGATCTTGGGCCACATCAAACCGGGCGTGTCGACGAGGCTGAGGCGCGGGGTGAGGTTGATGCGCTGCTGCGATTTTGTGACGGCGGGTTCGTCGCCGACCTTGGCGACTTTCTTCTTCACCAGCGCGTTCATCAGCGTGGACTTGCCGACGTTGGGAATGCCCATGATCATGAGCCGCAGCGGCTTGAAGTTGTCGTCCCGGTGCGGCGCGAGTTTCTGCGCGAGGCCGGGCAATTTCGCCACGTCGCCGGGC
>CAZBOE010000369.1:0-1431 GCA_964493365.1 uncultured Tepidisphaeraceae bacterium
GATCGTGGTGCCGGTGTAGTTGTTTCAATCCGCACCCGCCCGGGGGCGGGTGACGAGTGACGTGCTCCCGCACGCGGTCTAGCAGGCCGCTAATCGAACGCCTTGTTGGCTGGTTTTGATAGGCGACGGTGGGGTGTTTGCGTTGGGATTCCGGCGTTCCGGGGGGTCACGCCCGCGGCGTCGGGGTGGCCCGAGGTGCGGCGGGCTCAGGTCAGGCGGATCATCCGCAGCAGGTTCCACGCGGTGGCCACGAGCAGGGCGTCGTCTTGGATGCGTTGTCTGCCCAGGAAGCGGGTTCGGCGAAGGCCACCCACGTCTTTGCACCAGCCGATCATCGGTTCGATCAGCCGGCGGACGCGTTGGCTGACGCGGTAGCTCTTGGTGCGGTGCCGGCGTCTCATCCGGCGGCGCGCCTGGTGGCGATCGCTGTCGCCCTTGATCGGCTGGCGGGGCATCGCGGCGTGGGGCGTGACGCCGCGTTCTTCCGCGGCGGTGAGGAAGTCGCCCGTGCCGTAGCCCGCGTCGGCGGCGATGATCCTGGGCCGCAGCCCATGCCGCTCACGCACCCGGTCGAGCATCGCGATGGCGTTGGTCCGCTCGGCCCGGCCGTTGGCTTCATCGACCTTGATTGACAGGCACAAGCCGCTGCCCGCGTCGGTCAGCACATGCATCGAGTGGCTCGGGTGCGCTTCGCCGCCGCGGGAGGCCAGGCGTGCTTCGGGATCCACGACGCTGCGGTGCGTGGCGTTGGAGCGCTTGGTCTTCTTGAACTGCCCCCAGCCATTGAGGTCTTGATCATCATCTTGAGGGTCGACAGGTTTGACCGACTTGTGCCCGGCCAGCGAGCGCATCAGTGTGCCGTCCACGTTGAACCGGTCGTCGCCGACCAGCCCCCAGCCGATGCCCTCGCCGACCACGCGGTCAAAGAACGTCTGCACGAACGCGTGGTCCTCGAACCGTTGGCGGTTGACGCTGAACACCTCCGGCGTCCACATCGGTCGGTCGATCGGCCAGTCCAGGAACCAGCGGTACAACAGGTTGAACTCGCACGCCTCGCACAGCCGACGCTCGCTGGGGATGCCGAACAACGCCCGCAGCAACAACGCCTTGAGCAGCGACTCGGGCGGGATGCCGACCTGCCCCTTGGTGCCGTACGCCCGGTCGAAGTCCCGGCTCATCGTGCTGAGCACCCGGTCGCACCACACCTTGATCGGCCGCAGCGGATGATCCGCGGGCACCCGCTGCTCGAGGTCGAACGCGACGAACATCGACTGCTGACGCTCCGGACGACCACGCATCACGAGCCTCCTTGCTCAAAGGCTTCCAACCTGCCAACCGCCCGAAGTATGCCCGTTCGATTAGCGGCCTGCTAGACTGCTGGCCGATCGGGGGCCGCGTCGGCCTCGTGCGGGGCCGCGGTTGTGGTACCCT
>CAZBOE010000369.1:1495-1714 GCA_964493365.1 uncultured Tepidisphaeraceae bacterium
CAGGCTTTACTGAGCGACTGCGCGAGCTCGGCGTTGCCCCGTCAGCTCTTGCGTCTCGCTTCTACTCATTCGACGCCCCGGAAGTCGCTGACACCATCTACGACCTGGTCGCCAACTTCACCAATGCAGTCGATCACCGACTGACGATCCGTGGCTCGAGAACGGATCTGGGGGAGATTGCACTTCGAGCCGCCACCGAAAGTCTCACCGCCTTGTGCG
>CAZBOE010000370.1:0-1695 GCA_964493365.1 uncultured Tepidisphaeraceae bacterium
GCCGTGCCGCGGGGGGTCGTGCAGGGCGCGTGGGGGGGGGCTGAAGAGCCTGTGAACAAATGGGACACGATCGATCGCGTGTGCGTATCGAGGGAAGGTGCGGTGAGCCGTTCTCGCCTGTAGTCAGAATGGAACGACCGGCTCCGATTCGCAGCGCGTGGGTTACGCTGTGAGTTGCGAGCACTGCACAACGCAGAGCCACATACGAAGGAGCCGGTCATGTCTACAGTACGGTTTGTGGGGCTGGATGTCCATGCGGAGACGATTGCGGTGGCGGTGGCCGACGGGGGCGAGGAGCCGCGGAGTCTGGGGGTGATTCCGAACGAGCCGGGGGCGATCCGGAAGCTGATGAGGAAGCTGGGGCCGGCCGAGCGACTGCGGGTGTGTTACGAGGCAGGGCCGACGGGCTACGTGACGTATTGGCAGCTAACGGCGCTGGGCATCGTCTGTGAGGTGGTCGCGCCCACGCTGGTGCCCGTGAAGCCGGGTGACCGTGTGAAGACGGATCGGCGCGATGCAGTCAAGTTGGCCCGCAGTTACCGGGCCGGGGACTTAACGCCCGTGTGGGTGCCGGATGGGGCGCAGGAGGCGCTGCGCGATGTCATCCGGGCCCGCGAGGCTGCGAAGCGGGACCAGTTGCGCGCGCGGCATCGGTTGGGGAAGTTCCTCCTGCGCCAGGGGCGTCGGCCTCCGACGGGGGTGCAGGCGTGGACCGACGCCTATCTGACGTGGGTGCAGACGGTACAGCTGGCGCACGCGGCGCAGGAAGCGACGCTGAGCGATTACCTGCATGAAGTGCAACATGCGGCGGCGCGCCTTGAGGGGCTCGATCGGGCGATCGATGCGGCGGTCGCCGACGCCCCGGCAGCGATGCGGCGCGTGATTGAAGGACTGCAGGCCTTGCGGGGTGTGCGGCAGCTGACCGCGGCGACGATCGTCGCGGAGGTCGGGTCCCTGGCACGGTTTGCCACGGCGCGTCAGCTGATGGGGTATAGCGGCGCGGTGCCGAGGGAGTCCTCGAGTGGCGCGCGGGTGTGGCGGGGCGGCATCACCAAGACCGGGAACGCGCATCTGCGCCGCGTGCTCATCGAAGCGGCGTGGGCGTATCGCCATCGGCCGGCGGTGGGGGTCACGCTCCGCAAGCGCCAGGCGTTGGTGTCGCCAGCGATCATCCTGCTGGCCTGGAAGGCCCAACGCCGGTTGCATCAACGCTACCGTCACTTGCTCAGTCGTGGCAAGACGCGCCAGCAGGTGGCGGCAGCCATCGGCCGCGAGCTCCTCGGCTTTATTTGGGCGATTGGCGTGCAGCTGGAGGGGGAACGGGTGGCGTAACACCAGGCTCAAGCCCTGGGGTCAGCCCGGCGGTGGTCGAGGGCCACGGAAAGGAGAATCCTCGACCGCCCTAGGCGGTAGGCTCTTTGGAGCTCAACCCGCGTCTGTAGTCCGAGGCCGCTCCCGACGGATCATGATTATGCGGTCCCGACCCGCGAATATCAGACTGATCAACCGTCGCACGCGCCGCTCGGCCACCGCTGGGCTGACCATGCCACAACGACAACGACACGCATGACGTGACCACGCAACGGTGGACGGAGCTGACTTGACCGGTCGTTCCATATCAGGGCGGGGCTTCAGCCCCGCCGTCTGGTGCGGGGCCGTCGCTGTGTCCTGGTTCAGACCCGCGCGGTGGTATCA
>CAZBOE010000371.1:0-1693 GCA_964493365.1 uncultured Tepidisphaeraceae bacterium
CCTGCGGCAGGACCCGGACATCATCATGATCGGCGAGATCCGCGACAAGGAGACGATCGACATCGCCGTCAAGGCCGCGCTCACCGGGCACCTCGTCTTCAGCACGCTCCACACCAACGACGCCCCGGGCGCGATCACGCGTCTGATCGACATGGGCGTCAAGCCGTTCCTCGTCGCGTCGTCGATCCAGGCGGTGATGGCGCAGCGGCTGGTCCGCGTGCTGTGTCCAAAGTGCAAGGTTCCCGACCCCGACCCCGACCGCAACTGGCTGCGGCTCGCGGGCATCACCGACAAAGACATCGAAGGCCGCACGCTCTACAAGGCGGCGGGCTGCGAACACTGCTCGGGCATCGGCTTCCGCGGGCGACTGGGCATTTTCGAGATGATGCAGATGAACAACGAGCTGCGCGCGCTCGCGTTCGACCGCGCACCGAGCAACAAGCTCCGCGCCGCCGCCATCGCCTCGGGCATGAAGACCCTGCTGGCCGACGGCCGGCTCAAGGTGCTCAACGGCGTCACCACCGCCGCCGAGATCGTGAAGGTCGCCCAGGTCGAGGGCCTGGTCGGCGACCAGGTGACGACGTAATCGCGGCCGCAGTCGGCGGGTTCGGGCTGTTGACGGAATCGCAGCCGACATGGGCGAAGACGCCGGAGTCGGCGTCGTTCGCGACGGCCGGACGCAGGTGTGTGAAAAGGATCGGCCGCGACGATCGAGCAGTCGAAGCAATGGCAGAGCAACTGACAACGGATAACTGACCACGGACAACCCCAATGGCAACGATTCAAATCGACCGACTCCTCGAGACCACGATTCGGCGCGGCGCCTCCGACCTTCACCTGGCGGTGGGCAAGCCGCCGGTGCTGCGGTTGCATGGTCACATGCGTGAGCTGCAGACCAAGGTGCTCGAGCCCGAAGACACGATGGCGCTGATGAAGTCGATCACGCCCGACCGTGTCCAGCAGGAGTTCGAAGAAACCGGCTCGGGCGACTTCGGCTTCGCCTACGGCACCGAGGCCCGCTTCCGCGTCAGCATCTTCAAGCAGAAGGGGTTCTGCTCGCTGGTGCTCCGCAAGATTCCCAACAAGCTGCTCACGTTCGAGCAGATCGGCCTGCCGGCGATGGCGCGGTCGATCTGTCGGCGTCCGCGCGGCATCTTCCTGGTGACCGGGCCCACCGGCTCGGGCAAGACGACGACGCTGGCGTCGATGATCAACTACATCAACGAAAACTTCGACCGCCACATCATCACGATGGAAGACCCCATCGAGTATTACCAGCCCCACAAGAAGTCGGTCGTGGTGCAGCGTGAGATCGGCGTCGACGTGCCCAGCTTCGCCGAGGCCCTGCGCCGCGCCCTCCGCCAGGACCCCGACGTCATGCTCGTCGGTGAGATGCGAGACCTCGTGACCATCGGCGCCGCCATCTCCGCGGCCGAAACCGGCCACCTTACACTCTTTCCCTACACGCTCCACACCAACGGCGCCGCCTCGACCATCAACCGCATCATCGACGCCTTCCCCACCGACCAGCAGGAACAGGTCCGCGTGCAGCTGGCCAACAACCTCATCGCGGTGCTCAGCCAGGCGCTGTGCCCGCGCGTCGACACCGAGGGCATGGTCGCGGCCTACGAGTTCATGTATGTCACGCCCGGCATCCAGAACCTGATCCGTGAAAACAAGGTCTTTCGCATCG
>CAZBOE010000372.1:0-1685 GCA_964493365.1 uncultured Tepidisphaeraceae bacterium
AACAGGCCGAGCAGGGAGAAGTAGTCCGTCAGCTCGCCCATGGGCGCGCCGTCGTTCTCGTGAAGAACCTCGGGCGCGGCGTGGACCTTACTCCTGCCGCGTCGGCTCTTGGGTGATGTGGTTGCCTTGACCGTCTCGCGTCCTCGCCTTGGCATGACGCCCATTATGACGCGCCGCCGCCGCGCCTACCAACGGCGCAGACCGTCATGGTTGTGGCGACACGGTGACCCGTTTTGACCGACCTGCCCGCGGGCTTTACGCTGAGCGTATGCGCCCAGCCGCGTTCAAGCCCCTGACGTTGACCAGCCTCATCGCCGCCACGCTTCTCTCTGCCGGCTGCGGCACCTTCGATCCGGTCATCGAACCGCGCACGCGCGAGCCTGCCATGCTCGACGCCAAGGCGATGCGGATTCACCCGGTTTTCACGCGGGTGGTCGACCTCACCGGCGACGGCGTCGCCGACGCGGTGGTCGCCGAGCTCGAGTTCCTCGACGCGCTGGGCGATCCGATGAAGCAGGCGGGCACGGTCACGTTCGAGCTGTTCACCTACCGCGAAAGCTCGCCCGACCCGCGGGGCATCCGTCTCGCCTACTGGCGCGGCTCGCTGGTCGATCTGGGCGCGCAGCGCGCCCGGTGGAACCGCACGAGCCGCACGTATTCGTTCCGCCTGCTCCGCCCGCAGATGGAGTTTGATCGCGAGTATGTGCTGACCGCGACATTCGAACCCCCGCGCGGGCAGCGGCTGTTCGACCGAATGGTGGTCATCACCGAGCAACCCGATCGTCCGTCGCGGCCGATGATCCGCGATGACTCGGCCAGCCCGTCCGCCCCCCCACCGACCACCGCACCCGCTCCGACCACCGCGCCGTCGGCGATCACGATCCCTGCGGTGGCAGCCGAACCCGTCCCATCCACCGATCCCGCCCCGACCACCGATCCCGCTCAGACCGCCGATCCCGGCCCGACCATCGACCCCGTCCTGACCACCGCCCCGTCTTCCGCCGGCGCGCCGGCTTCCGGCACTGCGGCCACCCGGCCCGCCGACGACACCAACAAGTAGCGCCTGCCGCCGTGGCCCGGCGTCGTATTGGCGTCAAATCTGCGCTGTATCGGGCTGGCTCGAAGCCTTCGCCCGCACGCTGTTGATTTCCCCCGCCGGTCTGACTCGGGTGGGAGCGCCGCGGATACAATCCGACAGCCCGATGAATCCCTTTGATGCCAAGATGCTAGCGATTTCGCTGATGGGCCAGCACGGCCTCAGCGCGGCCGGCTGGACGTTCCGGTTCGACCACACCCAGCGGCGGTTCGGCTCATGTCAGCAGGCGAGAAAAGTCATCACGCTGTCGCGGCCGCTGGTGCTGCTCAACCCCGAAGCCGAGGTGCGCGACACGATCCTGCACGAGATCGCCCACGCCCTCACGCCCGGCGACGGTCACGGGCGGATCTGGAAAGCCACCTGTCTCCGCATCGGCGCCAAACCCCAGCGGTGTTACACCGACAACCAGGTGATCTCGCCCCCGCGCAAGCCGGCGATGCTGGAGATGGGGTGCGCCGCGTGCGGCTGGTGGGTCGATCGTCGGCGCGACACCGGCCGACAATACCAGTGTCGGCGCTGTGGCGGCCCGGTGACGATGCGCGACAAGGCCAGCCGGGTCGCGCTCACGCCGCCCGCCGCACCGCGCCCC
>CAZBOE010000373.1:0-1617 GCA_964493365.1 uncultured Tepidisphaeraceae bacterium
ACCACCCCCGCCACGCCCGCGCCGTCGTCGCCCGACCCGATCACCCGATGACGCCCCGCCACCGCGCAATTCAACCGCATGCCGCCCGGTGCAACCGATATGTGCCGCCGCATGCCACCCGTCTGTCAGCGGATACCCCTGTGCCCCGTCACCCCGTACCATCGATCGACCGCAGCACGCTCCCCTGTCGCCGACGATGATCAGACGCCGCATCGGGCCTCACGCACCTGACCCCTTCCATGACCGAGCAAGGTGAATCCATCATCGACTATGCCGCGCCGGCCAAGCAGTCGGGCATGGTCCGGCTTCCGGCGCAGAGCGTCATCGAGATCGACGTGACCGAAGGGGCGGCGCGCGTCGAGCAGAAACTGATCGGCAAGGTCACGGCAACCCTCGCGCTGATCTTCGCGGCCTTTGTCATGGCGATCATGCTGACCTCGGTCATCAGCGCGATCACCTGGGGCCACTCGGCCGCGATAGAGACGGCGCAGATCCAGCTGCCGCTGCTTTCCATCATGGCGCTGCTGTCGATCGCGGTGATCAACAACACCTGGCGTCGCACGCTGCTCACCGCCACCCCCGACTCGCTCGAACTGCTCCAGCGCGGCCCGTTTGCGCGAGGAAAGCCGCGCCGGTGGAGCGCCAGCGAGGTGCTCGAAATTCACGTCAGGCAGGTGTCCGACGACGACGGCCGCCCGCTGTGGACCGAACTGGATATCACCACCGCCGGCACGCGAATGCAGTTGTTCTCCGGCCAGCCCCCCGCCAAGCTCGTGCTGATCGCCGACGCCGTGAAGCGCATCCTCAAACTGCAACGCCACCCGCAGCACACCCCCGCGCCGATGCGCGCCATCCTCGTCGCAGAAGAAGACGCCCCCTTGGCGGCACTGCCGCCGTCGGCTGTTCCGTCAGCCGCTGTGCGGTTGCCTGAGCCGCCGTCGTCTTCACCGCCGTCAGCCTCCCCGCCATCGACGGTCACTTGATCAGCCCCACTGCCGCTGACCGCTGACCGCCCGGCCGCCCGCGCCATTGCCTGCTCCGGCGTTGCGCGGCGCCGTCATCGGTTACCCGGATGCCGCCAGTAGACCGCCCGGCGGACATCGCCGCGCTGCGTCTCGTGCAGCAGCTCAAACTCGCGCGGCAGGTATGCCCGCTCCATCACCTCGACATACAACGCCCCCGGCGGCACGTCGGCCGCGGGAAGCCGGGTCCAGTGGACCGGGCGGTTGAGATAGATCGACATCTCCGCCAGCGGAACGAGCAAGTAAGCCGATTGCCGGTCGGCCGACTCGTAGGCATACATCAGCGTGTAATCATCCGCGCGGAGGACCGCCGAGTGGGCGAGCGGCGCCATGATGCTCGAGCCGTCGCGGGTGCGTGCAAAGCCGGGAACATACACCAGGTTGAGCACCAGCATGACCGCTGCCGAAGCACCGGCGCTCCAGAGGATGCCCCGCCGCTGGATCACCCCGACGACGACCGCCGCCACCAGCGCCGAGGCAAGGATGAACGCCGACGCCCAGACGTGCCAGGTGTCAAAGCCGTCGCGCCGGTAGCCGCGCGCCGATTCACCGCTGAGCCAGGCGATGCAGACCAGCGTCATCGCCGCGGGCAGGG
>CAZBOE010000374.1:0-1590 GCA_964493365.1 uncultured Tepidisphaeraceae bacterium
TCCCCTGCCCCGCCTCGTCTCCGTCGCCCGAACATCCGGCTGACCGTCAGCTCCCCCTGACCGCGCGATGCCGCGTGAGAATATCGCTCAACCGGTCAAGTGGCAGCGCCTGCGCCAGGTGACCGGATTGCCCGCGCATGTCGGTGGCCATGCAAAGCGAGTTGATGATGGCCTCCTCGGTGCACTCGACGACGGCCTCGTAAAGGCCATCGCATGCGGGATCCAGCAACACCTCCAGCTTGGCCGTCATGCCGGACGTCTCCCGCGGCACCTTGTTCGCCGTCGAGAACCCCAGGATGATCTCGCCCGAACCGTGCGCCGCAAACGAGCCGACGCGCCCGATGCCCAATGCCGCGCGCTTGCAAAGGCGGGACAGCTGCGAAGACAGCAGCGGGGCGTTGGTCGCCACGACCGTGATGATCGACCCCGCGTTGTGCACGCGCCGGTCGCTCTCCCGGTACTCGGGCTCGAGCATCTCGCCCACCGGCACACCCGCTATGCGCAGCGCCCGCATGACGCCGAAGTTCGACTGCACCAGGACCCCCAGCGTGAACCGCGCCGTCTCGGCGCCGCCCCCCACCTCGACCAACCGTGAGCTGGTACCGATGCCCGCCTTGAAGTCGCAGGTTATCAGGCCCGTGCCAGCCCCCACGGCCCCCTCGGCGACCGGCCCATTCGTCGCGCCGTCGATGGCGCGGTAAACATGTTCCGTCCGCACGTGCCGGCCCACGGCATCGTTTAGCCAGGAGTCGTCGCATTCGCCCACCAGCGGGATGACGACG
Source organism: uncultured Tepidisphaeraceae bacterium (assembly GCA_964493365.1). Taxonomy (GTDB): domain Bacteria; phylum Planctomycetota; class Phycisphaerae; order Tepidisphaerales; family Tepidisphaeraceae; genus CAZBOE01. Next base: position 783 of record CAZBOE010000374.1, read on the forward strand.
TCGTGTTCCGTGCCGATGCCCGGATATTTACGCGTCATCCACTTGACCGTCGCGTCCGAGACCTTGCCCACCGACATGGTGTTCGTCAGCAGGATCGGGGTCTCGAGCAGGCCCCACTCCGCTACCTGCGTCAGCCCCGAGACCTCGCCGGCGCCGTTGAGCACGAAGGCGCCGGCAATCGCGCGTTCCTGGAAAATCGGCTCGGGCGGCACGACGGCCGTCACCCCCGTGCGCACGGGTCCCTTGCCCACGACCAACTCCCCGTCCCCGAAGATCATCGTCGTGTGCCCCACGCGAACGCCGGGCACGTCGGTGATGGCGTTGCGCGGACCGGGCGGCAACCGGCCAATGACGAATCCCAGGTCGCGAAAACGCTTTCGCATCGCGAGCACCTTAGCCGCGCCGGCCGTTTTGCGAAAGTCCGAGCGGGATGGGGCGGCTCATGCCCCCGCACCGCTGCCGGTGCCGGGAGCCGCCACCAGGGGCCCGTTGTTGTTGGGCGCGCGGCGTTTTTGCCGCCGGCGCTTGAGACCGCCAGCCAGGATCTCGCCAATCAGATCCCGGTACGCGATGCGGGCCGCGTCCGCGATCAGGCACAGGTCCGAATACCCCGGCGTCAGCCCGGGCAAGGGATTGACCTCGATGACGAACAGTTCGCCGTTCGCCTTCATGCGCAGGTCAACGCGGGCCACGTCGCGGCAGTCCAGCGCATCGAAGGTGTCGCGGGCCACCTTTTCCATTGCCCGCAGCTCAGACGCCGTCAACTTGGCCGGGCACTCGTAGGAAACGTGATTTTCCCAATCCTGTT
>CAZBOE010000375.1:0-1571 GCA_964493365.1 uncultured Tepidisphaeraceae bacterium
ACCGCACCATCGGCATGATCCGCGAACTCGGCTGCAAGCCCGGCCTGGTGTTCAACCCTGCCACCCCGCTGGATGTGCTCGAATACACGCTCGACAAGATCGACATGGTGCTGCTGATGAGCGTGAACCCCGGCTTCGGCGGCCAGAAGTTCATCCCCTACGTGCTCGACAAGGCCCGCCGTGTGCGCCAGATGATCGACGAGCGCGGTCTGAACGTGAACATCGAAATCGACGGCGGCGTGGGCCCGGCGAATATCGCCGAAGTTGCTGCAGCGGGTGTCGATACCTTCGTCGCCGGTTCCGCCGTGTTCGGCAAGCGTAACGACAGCGATCCGAACCGCTATGACAGCATCATCGGTCAGATGCGTGCGGAGCTGGCGAAGGTCTGAAACCGCAGAGTGGGGAGTGGTAAGCGGTGAGTGGAAAAACCGCTCCCCACCACTCACCACTCGCGACTCACCACTCATCACCATGAAAAGCTTCCCCCTCCCCATCAAGGCCGTCGTCATCGATCTCGACGGCACGCTACTCAACACGGCCCCTGACCTGGCCTACGCAGCCGAGCTGATGATGGCCGACCTGGGCATGCCCTGCCCGAGCGCGGACACCATCGCCACCTACATCGGCAACGGCGTGTCGCGGCTGGTCAAGCGCGTGCTCACCGGCGAAATGGATGCCGAGCCTGCGCCCGAGCTCTTCGAGCGGGCCATCGCGCTGTACCAGAAACACTACGGCGAACACGTGTCGCGCAACTCGCGGCCCTACGCGGGCGTGGTCGAAGGTCTCGATGCCTTCAAGGCCATGGGTGTGCATGTGGCCTGCATCACCAACAAGGCGGCCGCGTTCACGCATCCCTTGCTGAAGGACACCGGGTTGTTCGATTACTTCGAACTGATCCTCTCCGGCGACAGTCTGCCCAAACGCAAGCCCGATCCGCTGCCGCTGCTGCACGCCTGTGAGCACTTTGGCGTTGCGCCCGCCGAACTGCTGCTGATTGGCGATTCGCTCAACGATACCCAGGCCGCGCGTGCGGCCGGCTCGCCCGTGTTCTGCGTGCCCTACGGCTACAACCGGGGCCGGCCCGTCAGCGAGCTCGATCTTGATGCCGTGGTGCCCACGCTGGCCGACGCGGCGAAGAGGGTGACGAAGGCGTGATGGCGAGGGGTCAGGATTCAGGGGTCAGGATTCAGGGGGCGTGCCGCCGATGGCGGCGCTTGTTCTGAATAGGCGCGCAGCACATCCCCTGATCCCCGATCCCTGACCCCTGAAAATGACTGAACAAGAATTCTTCGACCTCGCCCGCCAGGGCTACAACCGCATCCCGCTGGTGCGCGAACTGCCCGGCGACCTGGAGACACCGCTCTCCGTTTATCTCAAGCTGGCCAACGCGCCCTACACCTACCTGCTCGAATCGGTAGTGGGGGGCGAACGCTTCGGTCGCTACTCCTTCATCGGCCTGCCGGCGCGCACGGTGATTCGCGTGCGCAACCATGTCCTCACCGTGGAGACTGACGGCCAGGTGGTCGAGGCACACAATCTCGACGACCCGCTGGCCTTCATCGCCGATTACC
>CAZBOE010000376.1:0-1550 GCA_964493365.1 uncultured Tepidisphaeraceae bacterium
GCTGCCACGCAGGGGCGTGCGGACGCTGGGGGTGGGCGAGAAGGCGCACTTCATCAGCGTGAATGCGGACGAATGAGACTAGGTGCGGGCGGAGCTCAAGGCGGGTACGATTTAGATGTCGGGCGCCCATGACTTGCTGAAGTTCTGCGAGTCGTTTTTTGTGTCGACATATTTTGGACGTGAAGCATGGGCATGATCCCTGTTGTTCTATTCTTTTGGTTCAACGTGATTTTCAGTTACGATTCGCCGGCCTGGGGCCGCTAGTCATTTCCTGATTATCCGCTTGTCTCATCCTGCGGTGATGATGCGGTAGGGATGGGGCTCGGTCCGGGCGCAGGCCCGGGCGAGGCGCTCGGCGAGGGTGTCGAGCTGGAAGCGTCGGTTGAAGCGCGAGGCGAAGCTGGCCAGGTAGCGTTGCGCGTGCTTGGCGCTGACATGGTGGTAGGTGCCGGCGAGCGCGGTCTTGATGGTGCCGAGGGTAGTGTTGACCCATTTGAACGGCGCCCACTTGGCCGACTTCGCCCCGCCGCCCGTGGCCATTGGGAAGTGGCGGCAGCCGGCCTTCTCCGCCGCGGCCCAGCAGCGCAGGCCATCGCTGACGACGTGGCCGCCGACAGCGAAGTTGTGGCTCGCCATGTCCTCCACGATCTTCTTGCGAAAGCCGGCGACGACGGTGAGGCGCAGGCGCTTGGGCCGGCGATCCGGCGTCGTCTCGACCGCGGCGACGAACGGCGTCTTGCCGGCAGCGCCCCGGCCACGCTTGCCGCCGTTTCGCTCGCCGCCGAGATCGGCGTCGTCGACCTCGATCCGCCCGGCGAGCTTCGGCTTCCCGGTCTCGTCGCCGCCATCGCCGCCATCAGCTTCTGCTTGATCAGCCACGCCGTCGGCTGGCGTGTCCCAAGACGCCGTGCCAGCTCGACCGACGACATCCCGCCCTTGCTCTGCGTCAGATGGTAGATCGCCAGAAACCAAGTCGTCAGCGGCAGCTTGGTCCAGTGAAACACCGTACCTGCCGTCAACGAGACCTGGTGCTTGCAGCGGTTGCATTGAAAGACAGCGCGCTTCTCGAGCTCGGCATGACCCCCGTGACCGCAGGCCGGGCAGGCCCAGCCCGCGCCCCAGCGCAGCTCCAACAGCGCCGCCCGGCAGGCTTCCTCGGTGCCGAAACGCCGCCGGAACACCGCCTCGCTCAGCCCCCGAACCCGCTGCCGCAACGCCCGCTCCGCGACCATCCACCCCTCCCATTCACCCGTTCCTGCGCAGAACCCAGCCCAACATCGGATGAGTGTCACGGATAATCATATTCCGATATTTTGAATCCTAGCAAGATACTTTCAGAATTTCTTGGATGACAGACTTGGCCCAGCGTCGTTCGCTGCTGTAGGTCGCTGGCGAGGTCACGTCCGTCCGTCAGGCCAAGCCTGTCTGCCTTCCGGGATCGACGGGTGGGGTAGGGCTGACTCGCTCTGACCGGCCTCACGCCGCCAGCGGCGGGTAGTCCGTGTAGCCCCTGGCGTCGCCGCCGTAGAAGGTCGCCTTGTCGGGCTCGT